>DDBW01000014.1:1670-74802 GCA_002335495.1 Candidatus Dojkabacteria bacterium UBA2022
ATAAGATTAGATTTATATCCCTCACTAACAATGATCTAGCAACGCTACAGCATATGCATAAGCTATTGGGAGATAAGTTATTTAGCCAAGAAATTATATATAACTTTGAAATAAGAGATTATGAAGACTGGGGCAACTTGGAATTTGCAAACATCAACAAGATTAGAAATGTAGTATTCCAGCCTCTTAGAAGAAATAGAACGAGCAATAATAATTATCCGCTTTTACAAGAACTGAGTAAAAAATACGGTAAAACACAGAATCAAATCATCTTAAACTGGTTGGTTGCTCAAAACACTCTTCCTATAACAAAGTCTTCAAATATTTCTCATATAGATGAACATATCGATTCCCTTACATTCAAATTAGATGAGGACGATATGAGGAAAATGAATGAGTTTAGACATCCTAAATGGAAAGCTCCACTCGTAGATTGGTATGAATTAGGAGAGGGAGGAATTCCTATACATCAATTCCCAAATCAATTCGATAGTATAGTGGGGAAGCAGCCATAACAACTATCCTTATATTAATAACAACAATTCAATTACATTTGTATCCTGATAGTGATACTATGTATTCATGAAAGAAAAGGTAATAGTACTGATAGACGGAGAGAATTTCAGGAAATCTATAAAAACCCTCTTAGAATCCGAAAAAAGAAGCTACTTCAAATATGACTACTCTAAAATTAAGCTTCGAAACCTTATAGAGGGAGTCCTCTCTAGCCATAAAAATCTCAATATTTCTGAAATTAGGTACTATGGTGCGCGTTTGAAAAGCTATGGAGACAACGATACAGAATCGAAACAAAAGATTGCTGAACAAAGATCTCTAATTAGTAACCTTACAAACCAAGGCATTAAATTTCTCTTCAAAGGGAATGTTAGAAGAAGAGAACTTCCTGAACAGAACGGAGAAATAAAATATACCTTTGTTGAGAAAGGCGTAGACGTAGGTATGGCGGTAGATATGGTATCGATTGCATACGACAAAAAAGCCTCGAAAGTGGTGCTATGTAGTTCAGATTCAGATTTACAATCTGCTGTAAGAGAAACCTTAAAAAGAGGGACTAAAATCGTTTACTTAGGCTTCAGTATTAATCCAAATAAAGGATTACAGGCAACAACGAGTGAATCAGTGCTATTTAGGAATCAGGAAGTTATAGACGCAATTCCTCATAAAACCAACAAGAAGAAGAAAAGGTCTAAAAAATAAAAAACCTCAACGGGATTTCTCCAAGTTGAGGTGCTTATGCTCAGATTATACATTTTGGTAGTATAAAGGTCAATCAATATTACGACTCAAAACAGCAACAAAAGAGGTCTCCCACGATTTAATTCTTTTTAGTTGAAAACCAAGTTGAGTAACTTCTTCCAAAAACTCAACTTTACTCCCAAATCTATTAAAATGAACCGTATCTATTTTCAAATCAAAGTCGTTACCGACAACTATGGTCTGGATTGAAGATCTTCCAGTTTTTCTCAGGATACTCAAGATATCATCTTTATCTAAATAGTTCATTACATTTTCAAGCACAAGAATAGCATTACCTAAATTCAACCTATTAAACAATTCTACTAATTCCGGCATACCTTTAGAATCCTGAGTAATGCTGATACCAGCGGAACTAGTGGATGGGAAAGGGGACGCCGTGGCGTACATTACGTCTGACAGATGTAATCTGTTTATTGTTGGTTTTCGATCGAATAAAAATAGGGGGTCGTACAAGCAGCCAATTTCAAGGGCAGATGATTCGCTAAAAGGATAATCCTCTAGAATAGTAAGAAAGCCCTCTCTTATGCCGTTATTTCTTGAAAAAAAGGCTTCTTGAGGTTTAAGTCTGAGTCCATCAAACTCAGATTTGGTCCATGTACCTTTCACATCTTTGTAATTAGCTTCCTCATGTTGTGACATAGAGGATTATTATACTATAGGACAGAGGAATCTAAAAGTATCTATAAAAACACTTGAAAGAAATTTCTTATTTGGATTTCTTATACTCCATAACAAAAAGCGATCTATTATCCGGCTTACCTTTAATACTATCCAGGCCTCTCATACGTCTTTGCCAAGCTTGCTCAAGTAATTTAACTCTATTTTTCAAGCTAACAGGCTTACCATCAGCCGTTTGAGCCTTCAAGTATTCTATAACCTCCTCAGGACTTAAGTTTGCGGTTAAGCCATCTGATGCAGATACTAGAATATCCCCATCCTCAAGCTGAAGCTCAAAGGGTATTTCATCCCCAACATTTCCAGGAGAAATAAAATTAGCAACAACATTCCTTTTCCCCTTAGCATTCTGTTCCTTAAAAGGCTTAATTACTGTATATGTAGTTGTTCCATCAGGGTTAAGAACAGGTCTTAAAGCATAGGCTGTAACATCGCCTGTGCTAACTCCTTCAACTCTACCGTTTGGGGAAATCTCCATTAAACAGTGAACAAAACCCTCTCTAGCATTTCTTAGAAATCTCTTTAATAAGTGACGTTTCATACCTGGATTAATATATTTATAGTCAACTTTTGGTTGATCTTCGATATAGAAGGAATCTAATGCACTTAGTGCAGCATCTTTTGCTTCGTTTCCCTTCTTACCTCCTCCCACACCATCAATCACGTCAACAACCAAAACGCCATCTCTAAGAGATTTTATGAATACACCATCTTGGTTAGGTTTACCGGCGCCATAATCAAAACCTCGATCGGTACCTACAACACATGTACTACCATCAGGAAAAAGCTTGGGTTTAATATATAAGGGATCTCCAACCATAGCATAGACTCTATTTTGAGCATTTCTTTCTCTATGTTTTTTGGCATCGGTACCATTTGAAGAGGCAAGATCAGATACTGAAACCGAAAGGGTATTATCCCTTGATCTTCTCAGAGTGACTTTAGCATGAGAATTACTAATAGTTTTGTCATTCGGTAGTACAATATCATTTGCTTCACCCCTCCCTAAAGTAATTTCTACTTCATCTTTATCAGCTGGAACTTCAAATTTCCTTAGAGTATCACCCGTAGCTGGGTCTAAACTATATAGATAACCTAAGTTATCGCGTGCAAAAAGAACTTCTGTATCTACTCCTACAGTAACGGAAAATAGTTCTCCATCAGAAAATTTATCAATCCTCAAAACTTCTTTCTCATGTGGTACTTCGTAACCAGCTGGGTGAGCACCTGCAAATCCTAATGCCATAGGAAATATGTTATTAGAAATAAATAATTAAGTACAATGTACAATAATCATTATCCATATGCAAATAACAAGATTAGCGAGAGTTGATAGGGTAGGTAGGGACTAAAATACTTAGAAGGATATTTCAAATAATCTAAAGTCCTTTAGGGGAGATTTTGAGAAATAGCCCGCTTTTAACTCTTTAGAAGCAACTCTATATTTACGTCCCAAAGTATATATTAAACCCTCTTCTAAACTTTCTAATTCTTTTTGCGAAAATGAAGAAGAAAGAAGTTTGATATGAGATAAAGAGGATGCAGAGTCTAAGATTCTTTTTATTTGACTTACATAATGGTTAGCACTACCTTCAGTTACACAGTGGTCCCATATGTTACTTAGAAATATGAACTCATCTCCATGTACTCTACCTTGCCAAAAAGAAGGATCCATTTGTGTAAAATCAGCATTAACTATATTACATGAATTTTCGAGAAGATTAGAAAAAGAAGGTGTTTCTTGAAACTTTCTCATAATGAAATCGATTTGAGCAGGATTTCTATCGATTACAGTACAGAAATGTGCTCCTAAGTTTAAGAAAAATAGAGGCCACCCTGCAGACATGGTAGTAATTACATGACCACTATTAGGGAGATATTCTTCAAAACAATCTTTTACAACTTCGGGGGAATCAGTAAATTTTGTGTATACTAAACTTTCATGGGGCATATAAATATTTATTGAGTTTTAAAGAATAATAGCGCCACCTTTTTTACAGTCATCATAATAAAAGGTTAATCCTCTTTTTTGATCTGTAAATTGGACAAGCAAAACGCCCTCAGTTTTATCTTTAGGAATAAGGTTAATATGAAGTTCTTTCTCCTTTGAATAGAAAATCATCCTATCTGTTATTCCAAATGCTGCAAAATGCCTATCTAATACGTCAAAAGTGGTAAGCGAAATGTCTGTAGAATGTCTTAAAAGTCCATTAATTACTACCAGTAAAGTCGTTCGAAGATCCATTCCAAAATGCCTTTCACAAATGGCATTTGCTTCGTGTTGTTCTTCAATTCTAGGTTTAAATGATGGATCGGGAAGTTTATCTCCGAGTTCTTCAATTACTGGTTTACAGTGATTCCAAAGTTCAGCAAAATTTTTACTACCCTCTAGATAACTTCCTTCGTTATCATCACCAAATATTTTCCATATCATAAACGGCTATTATACTATAGGACTGCAAATTATGAAATATACACATACTGCTTAATTGAATGATGTGAATATTCAACGATACTTATCACGTGTTTCAACGTTTTAAGATATCTAGATATTGAGTATCTTAGAAATAAATAGTATTTTGAAGATTATGAATAGAAATCAAAAAACCTCTTTTCTAATTAATATTCCATTTCTTTTAGTTACCGTTCCCACACTACTAGCTACAATTTCATTTGTATTGCTATCGATAATTTCTCCAGATACTACGGCACCAATGGTAGACCATAAGGAGAAATTCATGCTAATCGACCTACCTCTATTGTTAATTTATTTCACATCTTTCTTTACGCTATACTGGGTACTAAACAAAGCAGATAGAAAAGAGAAATCTGTAAAATGGTTAAGACACCTTTTTTCAATCCCATTTCTCATTAATACATACCTACTTATTTCAGAGACTATTAAAGGATTTAATATCCAATCTCAAGATCCAGCAAGCCAAGCAGGATTAGGAATATTTATTTTGTGGGGTTTCCTACTACCGATAACTGGAGTAATGCTTGTATACTACCTAGTCATTTTATATACAATAAACAAACGATTAAAAGGGGAGTAGGATTGTACTAACTATGACAACAGAAACAACCTTTGAAATAAAAGATCAACAGTTCGAGTTAGGAAATCTAGAGTTAAGTGATGTAGAAGATTTAATCGAAGTTGCTAAACAATGGGTAAGAAATAGATTTACAGGAGAGATAGAAGAAGAGGAACTTGCTGAGATAGAAAGAAGAATGCGAAATTGTCCTCAAAACGGATATAGATACTTCGTAATTAGAGATAACGAGAGACATGCAATTGGTTGTTGTGCAATAAGAGAGCCTGAGGAAGCTATGCAAAAGTATAAGTCAGCTCCCGATAGTAAGACATCGGAATTGGTTAATGTTTTTCTAGATAACGAGCATAGAGGTTTTGGTCTAGGTTATAGATTAGTGAATTACATGTTTGAAAAAGCTAAAGAGTTAGGACAAGAAGAAGTAATATGGAATAGTGGTCCAAGATATAAAAATAGTGCTTGGGATTTCTATAATAAGTTAGTAGGTAAACCATTTACTACCGCACCAGCCTTTTATGGAATAGCTCCTGATGGAACTCCTAACGATGCACCTGTATGGAGAAAGAGATTGTAGGGTTATAGAGATAGACACCCTTAGTATTTAGGCAAATATCTCCATGAATATATTCCAATGGTTATGCACTAACTGGTTCAGGTTCTTCTGTACCTAGGTAACCTAATATAAAATCACCGTCTTCTAAAATATGCATCTTCTCTTCAGAGTCTATAACCAAAATGCCATTAACCACGTCACCTCTAGAATACTTGCAAGTAACCACATCAGGGCTTAAAACTGTAAACACACCACAGTTGTGAGCGGCCATATATGATGGTCCATAAGCCGTTAGATCGTCTTCAATTCTACCTATATAATAGAAATCTGCACCTCCACTTCGAATTTCGTATTTTCCACCTGCAATTAGGGGGTTAGTTTCAGAAACGTCTGCAGTTATAGTTCTATGTCCTTCTACTGAATAACTACTAATAGCAACTTTCATTGTTTTTTAACTTTATTAGTTTATAACTACATTATACTCCTTACGAGGAGAGGAATCAAATACTATAGGATCTCTGAATACACCGGAATTGAAGATAAACAAATAAAATTAGTTAAGATTTTTTGGAGTAAGTGGGGAAGGAATTTGTGAAGTATTGTATACTACATTTAAATTAACAAACAATAGATATTATGATACCTCTACCAAAACTAGCGTCACCTGCATTAAGAGCTTTAGCATCAGTTAATATACATTTCTTGGAAGACCTCTCTAAGTTTCAAGAAAATGAAATTATGGAATTACACGACATGGGTCCAAATGCAATGTCAAAACTAAAAGAAGTTATGAATCTAAAGAATATTCAATTTAAAAAGAAAAATTGATAGACTTCTTTTGGGGTAAGAGGACGGAGGAACTTAGGACCTATTTCGTATCTGAAAATGTAATATACGATAAAAACATGAAAAACAATTTCAACACGAGCACCGTTAAAGAGTTAATCAAACATACCAAATTTGAGGGTTTCCATATTGAAAATATAGAGGAAGGTGTTTCGACTGATGTATATAAACTCACGGATAAAGATAAAACATACTATCTAAGAATATTATTTGAAAACGAGATCTCCGACTTTCAAAGTTTAGTACATAAACTACTTTTAGAAAAAGGAGTCAAAGTACCAAAAGTTGTTTTTTGTAAAAACGAAGTAGCTGTAATAAATAATAAATCCTTTATGATTATTGAAGAGATAATGGGTAATAGCTTAAACGCATACAAGAAAAGCGAATCAGGACAAGCTATAGAAAGTATTTCTATTTCAGCAGGAAGGGACTTAGCACAAATAAATAGTATTAAGACAAAAGGTTTCGGTTGGTTTACTAAAATCGAAAATGAAGTATTAATAGGTGAGCATTCAAATATTAAAGATTTTTTATTTGAAAAGTTTAATAAATCATTATCAGTTTTAGTACAGAATAATGTAATTAAGGAAGATTTTAGCGTTAGAATTAAAAACTATCATAAAGATAATGAAGAAGTTATTACAAAACTAGATAAAAATTCATTTCTTTCGCACGGTGATTTTAATGAAAATCATATATACCAGTTGAATGGGAAATATACAGGAATCATTGATTTTGGGAATATAAAAGGGACACCTAAATATTATGATTTAGCATATCTATATTCATTTGATAGAGATATTTTTGAAGGAATAGTTAAAGGTTACAAGGAAATAACTCAACTAGATGATAACTATTTAGAAATAATTAGATACTTATCAATCATTGTATGTGTAAATAAGATATACTGGACAATGAAAAACAGACCGCACAAACTTATTAATCATAGAGGGTTTAATACAATTGAGGAGATACTAAGGTTGCATATTGAACCTCAAAGGTAGTTATAAACACACTCTTTTTGGGGAAAATTCGAAGGATTATTAATAAATGGGGTAAGTCGTGGGAGGAAATTAGAAACAAGATTACAACAAACAGATTCAACTTTCATTAATCATCAAAATTTGTTTAAATGTATTTATATATGGCTCATGAAGGTCCAAACATAACTAGTGAGAAATCACTTACAGGAGTTGAAGTTCCAAGGTACTTATTTAAAGGGATTACAAAAGAATTTGTTAGCCTGCTACCTGATTATTTTCCTGAAGAAATTAAACAAAAGCTAATTGAAGAACATGAGGACCCATATATACTAATTAAATATAACGATAGAGATGAACAAGGTTTTAGAGCTGATACACCAAAAAATGTTACGCAAGAAGATACTAAATTTTGGATTGCAGGGGCGATATTTCTTAATGAACTGGCTATTGATTCGCTAGCAATCGGAATAATTGAACAAAAAGATCAGTCGTTTGACAATCCGTTCCCTAATACTGTACACACTTCACTCGCAAAACTCCAGCCTGAAGGGCTCTCAGATATGTACGTAGGCTTTATTGAGCACTTGCAAATTGCTTGTATAACAGGGGAAAGAAATAATATTGATGAGTACTTAAGAAACAATTTTGATGTGGAAAATCTAGAAGAACTTATGATCAGCATTGGGAAAAAGTTAACCCCTAGAGAACAAGTTCAAGAAGATAGTAGTGGCAAAGGTAATCAAGAGATAACTTTTGGGAGACAGAAAGGTAATTCTATCCAAATAAACCCTTATTTACTCAAATATCCAATTTCATATTTGGCATCAGGGTTGGTGGGAGTACCTATGATTGGAATAGCAATTAATTCAATGGGAAATAACTCTAATTCGGCTCTCGAATTTCTTTCTCAATTTATGATTGGTACTAGTGGATTCTTAGCAGGCAGTTTTTCCTTACATTTATTAAGTAAAATAATAAAACCTGTGAAAAATTCAATTAAGCATACAATATACCATGAACTTGCCCATTATATTTCTAACGATTTTAAAGTAAAACGTTTTGGCTTATTTCAGCTTTCTCAATAATTATATTTGATTAAAAATTTTCTGGGTAGATTGTGGGAAGAAATAAGAAAGTCTTTAATTACTTATTATTTAGCCGTACATTATCTTTAGTTTACAGATTCACCTTTTATACTTTTTACAATATAATAAAAATATTATGGATAAATACGTAATATTTTTAATAGTCCTTGTTTCGCTCATAGTACTCACTTTTTTGTTACTAGAAACACTTGTGTTTTTTATAGTTAACGATTTATCTATCCCTACAATAACTCTCTCAAAAGATATTAAGAGAGTACTAGTAATTTACCCACATCCTGATGACGAGATATTAATTACAGGAGGTTTTATGAAAAAACACTCAAAAGATAGAGAAATTACTTGGGTGGTACTATCAAAGGGTGAACGAGGGACGCCTAATGCAGTTCTTAATGAGAACCTCAAAGAAATACGGGCAGACGAGGCAAAAAGGGTTTCAGAATTACTAAAAGTTAAAAGTTTTTCACATTACGATTTTAAGGATAATGAAATGGAAACACAGGAAGAGAAACTAGAGAAGAAAGTACAACAAATCGTTAAAGATTCTAATCCCGATTTAATAATTACTTACGACACCGCAGGGCTATATGGTCATCCAGATCATATTATTACTTCTGAAATAGTTACAAAGATTGCAGAAGAAAAGAATATAAAACTCTGGTATGCAACAAACGCCAAAAGAGTACTTGATATGGCTTCATTACCTGAGCATATGGCAAAAGACCCTAACTTCAAGGATAAAAGAAAGTATCCAAATGTTAAAGTATTTGTAGGATTAGAGGGAAGTATAGCAAAGAGTAAGGGAATAAGCATATATGAAAGTCAATTGCAGTCATTCGTATCAGCTTATCCAATAAAGTGGATACCATTGCCTATATACAACTTACCAATGGTTTACGAATATTTTTATCAAGTTAACGAATAGCTTATTGTATAAACTTGAAAGTATTGCAAAACCCATTATGGGGGAATGTTAGAATTTTGGGGTCGCAAAACAGGACGTTTTCGACCTTTTGATTAAAAAGATTATACCACTGGCAAAAGAGCTTAAAAAGGTACAAAAAGACTACTATGCATTTATGGAGATTGCGGATAAATTACCCAATAGCACAATAGATTACAAACTTTAGATATTAGATCCCAGAATTTCTATGACCTATTAGAGGGTATTGCGGAGTGAGTACTACTTGTTGTTTAATAAACTAGACTAGTTTAAGAAACTTTATTTCTTCTTTTTGTCACTTCTTGTCTTTCTCCAAGCTCCAGATTTAGTTCTGGATCTTGGTTGTTTTCCTCCACCTTCATCTTTGACGTGCGGAATCCTACCAGCTCTTCTATCTGCCATATATCTAACCTCCTTTCCAACGACTCCTCACTCCGCATTTAATTATATCCAATTGTTACGAGAATATTAAATAACTATAGAGAACTTCCAAATTTCATCTTCGAAAGATATAATAGAGAAATATTTACCTAATGCATAAAAATGAAACTTAAGTTTGAAGCTAACCTACAGTACCAGAAAGATGCAATAAACTCAGTAGTGAAGTTATTTGAAGGTGCTCCATACATAAGACCCGAAGATAGAATCTCTCAAGAAGTCTCCCCGAACATTTTAAAGATCACACAAGAAAAAATATTTGAGAATTACAACAAAATAGTTACCGAAAGTCTCATCGATGAAGGTAAACAAGCAAAGAATAGTGACCTATTGGATTTTTCAGTTGAAATGGAAACTGGAACTGGAAAAACTTACATATATTTGAGAACTATCCTAGAGCTATATAAAAACTATGGTTTAACAAAATTCTTAATCGTTGTACCAAGTATTGCAGTAAAAGAAGGAGTTATCAAAACTTTAGATATGACGAAAGACCATTTCAATGAGTTATTCAACGAAAAGATCCAATACTTCGAATATGACAGTAAGAAATCTACGAGAGTAAGGCATTTCGCCTACAGTAATACACTTCAAGTAATGGTGATCAATGTTCAAGCATTTAATGCAGATGACAACATTATCAATCAAGAAAGAGATGTAAATAACGGAGCGAAACTAATTGATTTGATCAAAGCCATAAGACCTGTTGTGATAATGGATGAACCTCAAGAAGGAATGGATAGTAAAAATATGGAGAAGAGATTCAATCAGTTAGATCCACTATTTAAGATTAGATACTCAGCCACACATAAAAAGCCAATAAACCTAGTCTACAGACTCACTCCTTATGAAGCATACAATCAGGGATTAGTTAAAAAGATTGAAGTGTACTCAATCCACGAAGAGAATACCCAAAGCAATGTTGAGATTGAGTTTAAAGAGATTAAATATACTTCAGCTAAACCAGAAGCAAAGTTACAAGTAAACTATAAAGTTGGAACCGATTTCAAAACTAAAGACGGTTATTTCAAAGAATTAGACAACTTGGAAGAGAAAACTAAAAATCCCGCCTACAAAGGATGGATCATTGAAAGAATATACAAGGATCTAATGGATAACACTGAGAAAGTGAAATTCAGTAACGGAATTGAATTAACAAGAGGCTCAAAACACGGATGGGATAAAGAATCTATCTTTAGGGAACAGATACGCTGGACTATAAAAAGACATTTCCAAAAGAAAGAACAATACAAAGATCTAGGAATTAAAGTCCTATCTCTATTCTTCATTGATCGAGTAGCAAACTATGTAAATGCAGAGGGGATTATCAAAAAGCTTTTCATTGAACTATATAAACAAGAATACAAAGATAAGTACGGGAAAGAACCTGAGAATGTTGATCAAGTACACAATGGATACTTTGCAAAAACCAAATCAGATGAATATACCGACAATGTTAACTCAATGCAGAAAAACAAAGAGATCTACAACCTAATTATGAAAGATAAAGAGAGATTATTATCTTTTGAAGAACCATTAGAATTTATATTCTCTCACTCCGCACTAGGTGTTGGTTGGGATAATCCCAATGTATTCCAAATATGTACCCTAAATGAATCACATAGTGAGGCTAAAAAGAGACAAGAGATAGGTAGAGGTTTAAGAATATGTGTTGATAAAACAGGTGAAAGATATAGAGATCCTGATACAGTCACAGAAGGACAAGAAATAAACCTTCTAACCGTAATCCCAAATGAAAGCTATCACGCATTTGTAACACAATATCAAGATGAAATTATCGAAGAGACTGGAGATACAAGAGCAACTAAAGTACGAAATGCGAAAAAGGGTGCAAACAAAATTGGAATTAACAAAGATATTTTAAACAGCGATGACTTCCAGAACTTATGGAAGAAGATACAGAAGAAAACAAAATTTATGGTCTCCTTTAGAGAACAAGAGTTGGTAGATAAATGTGTAGATGAACTTAGTTCAATAGTTGTAAGGGAGCAAATTATTCAGACCCAAGCAATACAAATTAAGAGTCTAAGTGAATCACAAGACATAAACCAGAATATCCTCACAAAAGGAGAAACTTCAACAAAAGCAAAGAGTTCTGTTGCCAATATTGATCTAATTGATCAACTATCTGAACAAACTTCTTTAAGTATTAAAACTGTAATTGAGATACTAAGCAAGATTTCAAATCAAAGTATGCTTACTAAAAATCCAGTTGTATACCTTACAGAAGCAGTTAAAAGAATTAAACGAGTACTAAATACTGAAATGGTAAGAGTTATTAGCTATCAACCTACTAATGAGGAATTCCCAATTGAAGATTTCGAGAAGTTCGATCCTCAGACATACAACGATGTAGTACCAGCACGTAAAGGGGTCTATGACGCCGTAGAATACGATTCAGCAATCGAAAAAGACTTTGTACTAGATATAGACCAAGAAAACAAAGTAAAGGCATTTGTGAAGCTACCAAAATGGTACAAAATTGAAACACCTATTGGTACTTACAATCCAGACTTCGCTTTAGTAATGGAGAAAAAAGATCTTGAAAAAGGTGGAGAAACAAAATACTACTTTGTAATTGAAACAAAAGGTACAGACGATATTAACGAGCTAAAAGATGAAGAGAAAATGAAGATTCAGTGTGCTATTAAACATTTTGAAGCAATTGGCTTTGAAAAATATATGGCACCTGTAAAGAATCTAAATAGCTTTAAGAGTAAGGCAAATATTTAAAAACTATGTTTATAAAAAAGGCAACAATAAAAAATTACAGAATATTTTCCTCAAGTGAGGATTTTATTATTGATAATATAAACGTACCAGATAATTCAAATGTTGGCAGTGGATTAACAATTCTTGTTGGAGACAACGGTTGTGGAAAATCATCCATTCTTGAAGGAATATCTTTGCCAGTTCTATCATATAAATCTGAATCCTTTTGTTTAGAAGATCTAAACGACTTAGACTCTAAATGCGAGATAAAATTGTTTGCTAATTCGAATTTTGAAGTAAAAGGGAGTCTCCCTAATAAATCCAAACCAACTTTTCAAGCACAAGGTTTTGAATTTATAGGAAATATTAGAACTCGAGACAACAAATCATATTTAACACCATTAATTGTTTCAGATCAAAAGTTTATAAGAGCAGATGGTTTAGATAAGCCAGAAGATAGCAGTCCAGATTTAAGGGTAAACGTTAACAACCCCTTTAGCGGTAATCGTTTTACTGATAATGATTATCTATATCTAGACAAGAATAGGACATTCCAAACAAGGAATGGTACTTATAATACAACAAAATTTGACAGATTAATGGACAATTTTAATTTTCAATATCTAAAGTCGGTAGAAGAAGCCGAAAAAACGGATATAAACGAATCCGTTAGACAAACAACTATCTCAAAAGTATCTAACACATTTTTGCAAAATTCATTTGAAAAGTTTAAAGAAATCTCTGGATACGACTTATCCTTAAATATGATTTCATCTTTAGAGCCATTTAAACATGCAAGCATTGGTGATAACAGAGATAACTTACAACAAATAAAATTGTCTGCGTTAGGTTCTGGCTATGAGATGATCTTTACCCTTTTGTACAATTTTTATTTGTCACAACAAGCAGGAAAAGATTTAATTATACTTATTGACGAGCCCGAATTGCACCTTCATCCAAAACTACAAGAAAAATTAGTAGAGGTTTTACTAGAATTTTCAAAAACTAGTCAAATAATTATTACTTCCCATTCACCAATCCTCGTAAAACAGCTATGTGTAAATGACAAAGTCGAAACAAAGATAATCAAACTGGGTAACGGTGTTCCAGAATTGTCGTCAATAAATGAGAAGTTATTACCATACGATTCAGCAAACGAAATAAACCACTTAGCTTTTGACTTCCCAACGCCAGAATATCACGATGAACTATATGGGAGATTGCAGGAGTTATTATTGTGCTTTGACGAAGCTAGCATAGAAACAGCTTTAGTTAGAGATCATAGTATTAGCAAGACAAAAAGATGGCAGCGGGAAAAAAATGGCGCGGTAAGTGGAGCGGAGTATGATATAACACTTCAATCTTTTATCAGAAATAAACTTCACCATCCAGAAAATATTACTATGCAGAGTAAAAAGTTTACGACTAATGAGTTAGAGCAATCAATCAATGAGATGCGAGTAATAATTAAATCGCTTATTTAAGTTTATGAGTAGTAAGAATGAATAAAACATATAAACAGTCAGAAGACCTATACAAAGAGAAGGTTGAGCAATTAAAAGCCATTTATCCTGCACTCTTTAGCGATGAGGGTAATTTAAATGAAGATGAGCTAAGAAACTTTCTAAAGCAGTTCGCTTCTACCTCTGAAGGCAAATATGAGTTTAACTGGGCAGGGAAAATGACTGCGAAAAGAAATGCTTTTACTACTTCAAGAGCAATGTTAAAACCAGACAAAGATAGAAGTATTGATTTTGATAAAACAGAAAACTTAATTATCGAAGGAGATAACTTAGAAGTATTAAAACTACTTCAGAAATCGTACCAAGGAAAAATCAAATGCATTTATATTGATCCTCCATACAATACAGGAAACGACTTTATCTATACGGATAACTTTTCAGAAGAGAAGAAGGCATACTGGGAAAAGTCAGGTACAACACAAGATGGAGTGAAGTTAGACACAAATACAGAATCACAAGGGAGATATCATAGCAACTGGTTGAATATGATATATCCAAGATTACTACTTGCTAGAAATCTGTTAAGGGAAGATGGTGTGATTTTTATCAGTATTAATGACTTTGAAGTTCATAATCTAAAGAAAGCAATGGATGAAATATTTGGAGAAGAAAACTTTATCGCCCAATTAGTTTGGGAGAATAAAGAAGGTGGAGGTAGTTCAGATAGCAAACTTTTTAGGATTAAACACGAATATTTGCTTTCATACACAAATAATAAAAATATCGTCAATATCAAGGGTGAAATCAAAGGTGAAGACAATAGTTATACATATGAAGACGAATATCTATCTAAACGTGGTAAATACAAACTAATAAAGCTTAATAGCTTCAGCGTACAGTACTCTCCGTCACTTGACTACGAAATATTACTCCCAAACGGGGAAAAGGTTATGCCTAGTGAAAATGGGAAAAGAGGATGTTGGCGTTGGTCTAAAGAAAAGCTAGATTGGGGAATAAGAAATGGTTTTATTGAATTTAAAGAAAATTCAGAAGGTAAGTTATGGGTCTATACAAAGCAGTATTCTAAGGTTGATAACGAAGACAAACCAATAATTCGAGAGTTACCCTTTAGAGGAGTAATCAGTAAATATTCCAGTACCAAGGCAACAAAACAACTCGAACAATTAATGGGGTTAAAATTATTTGATTATTCGAAGCCTTTCGAGCTAATAAAGTTTATATGTACAATATCCTCAGACAAAGACTCAATCGTTTTGGACTTTTTTGCAGGTTCAGGCACTACGGCACAAGCTGTAATGGAATTAAATAAAGAAGATCGTGGTAACAGGAAATTTATACTTGTACAAATACCAGAAAAAACAGATGAAAACAGTGAAGCTTACAAAGCAGGATATAAAAAAATATCAGATATATGTATCGAAAGAGTAAAACGAGTATCTAAGAAATTATCAGAAGAAAAAGCTACAGGAGATCTAGGGTTTAAAGTCTTTACATTATCTCCAAGTTATTTCCCTGAAAACCTCTTTACACCAGATCCAGAGAAGACAGAAGAAGAAAATAAAAAAGCATTGGCAAAATACATAGAAGAAGCATCCACACAATTGGAATTCAAATTTGACGAGTTTGATTTAATGTATGAGGTATTACTTAAAGACGGATTTACACTAAACTTTAAAGCTGGGAAGTTATCTGAATTTCCTAAGAACAATATCTATAAAGTTACGGACGGTGAAAAACACGCTCTAGTGACCCTTGATCCCGATTTAAAGGACGAAACCCTACAAAAGCTACAAAGTTACACTGAAGAAAGATTCATTTGTTTAGAGAGGGCTGTAGACACTACGAAGAAGTGGAACTTACAGAATATGTTTGGGAGTAATCTTTGGGTAATTTAATAGTATGGAAATATTAAGAAGAGATATTAAAAATATATCTTTTGACGAAATAGTTGAATTTTGTAAACTAGGGTATCCTGAGGGATCCCAATTAGACTATAAGAAGAAATTTAGTGAAAACTTCTGGAGTAATGAACTTCAAAAAGATGTTGCATCCTTTGCAAATATGCAGGGAGGGATAATAATAGTTGGAGTAAAAGAGGATAAAACAACGGGAAAACCAAAAGAATGGGAGGGGATAGAAATTAATGCAGAAGAAATTGATAGGATCGACAGAATAGTGGCAAATATGACCCCATTGCCACACGCGGAATCTCACTTAATTCCTAACGAAGAGAATACTAAATGTTTTTTAGTAATACGTATTCTTGAGGGTTCGAATAAGCCTTATTATGCTAATAATGATCCTATTGAATGGATAAGAACGGGAAAAGTAAAAACACCGATTGAACCTGCTTCGCCTCAATACAAAAAATATCTATTTGACGATAAGAATAAAGCTTCAGAACAAAGGAAATTTCTACTTGAATATGCAAACAAGATATTTAAAGGGCATACTTTTAATAGATTTGAAGAAATGCTTTTAAATGGGGAACTGGATCACTCAGTCATAGGCAGTGTACATCCAGATTTTGATAAAACCAAAGCGAGACTACAAATAGCAATCCTCCCTTACAATCCAAATAAGACATTGATAACACCAAGCTCATTAAAAGATAAAATATACAATATTCGGATCTCAGAAGGGATTACAGATTTCCCAATAGTAAATTGGGCTTTCCAGACAACACCGAAAGGAATATCAACGTTTGTACATCTAGACAACGATCAAACAATTAATATGCAAATTTTTGGAGAAGGTTTAATATTTTTTTCGTATGACATATGTCAAGAAAAAGAGACTGAAAAGAATATCTGGCAAGGTTTTAGTCTTCCGGTAATATTGAAATACACTCATTTATCACTTAAATTGGCTGAAAGTTTGTACAGAAATCTAGGATATCAAGGAGAATTGTTAAGCAAAATAGAGATAGCGAATGTTATTGGACTTAATGCTTGTAGTGATTTACATAGCTCTCAATACAAGAAAGCCCTTCTCTATAGCTATAATTGGGATATATTGTTTAATACATACTCAATATCAAATGAAGATGAGTACTGGAAAACGTTTGCCGAATTTGGTAAATCCGTTTATGAAAGCTTTGATTTTAGCTGGGTCACTCCGGATAAAATAAAAGAATATACTATGTCTAGTTGTTAGGCTTTATATTCTATTAAATAGTAATATAATTTAGCTATGCATAAGACGGAGGAATCAGTAACAAAACAACAAAAGCCAAAACTTTCTGAAATAGCTAAAAAGAAGATGGAAGAAATCTTCATAAAACAGAAAAAAGATCCCAAAGAGGATCCTGCTAAAATATATCTTCAGCTATTAAACCAGTACGAACCTCCTGTTGACGAAGACGATGAAGATGACGAGAATACTGATAACTCATTAGAAGACTATACTTTCTTTAATAACGACGGAACTAAGTTCAAAGAGCTACCTAAAAATGAGAGGGTTAAGACAAAATAAAGATCAGATTGTCGAACTCCTCCACGATTACATCGTATTAGGTTACAGTATCAATAAATCTTGTCAGTACATAGGAATTCCGCACACAACAGTTCATACTTGGATAAACAACGATCCAGAGGTTCGTATGAAAATTAACTCTTGGAAAAACATTGTAAATCTTGAAGCAAGAAAAAGAATTGTCGAAAAAATAGTAAACGGAGATATCAAAGCAAGTATGTGGTGGCTAGATAAGTTTGATTATATTGAAAACTCAAATGAAGAGAAAAGTAATCAATTAAGCATCGAAATAAATGGCAGAAAAGTATATTAACGAAATCGCAGAAGAAGAGTTAAGAATCTATTGCGAAGAAGTTAGAAAGATCAATTTGCGAAGGCGTGGAATCTATATTCCCCCAGAGGAGAAACTGAGATATGTACTATATGCAAGAAGATCAACAAAATCTTCTCCCAAGGAAAGATTAGATAAAGCCACGTCAAGAGAAGAAAGAAAAAAACTAGATAAACAAGAAAGGTCTATTCCAGATCAAATCAGTGAATGTTTGAAATTAGCACAAAAAGAAGAGCTACAAGTTGTTTTGATAGTGCAAGAAGAAGGATCAGCATATGCAAAGGATAATCGAAAGAAGTTTGATAAGATGATCAATGATATAAAAATTGGTAAATACGATGGGATAATTGCTTATGCACCAGATAGATTAGCAAGAAATATGAAAGAAGCTGGTGAAATGCTTGATATGGTAGAAGAAGGAGTTATCAAAGATCTTAAATTTCCGACATTCCATTTTGAACGAGAAACAAATTCAATGCTCTCGCTTGGACTAAACTTCTTACTCGCAGAAAACTATTCAACAAACCTTTCATATCACACAAAAAAGGCAAATGAAGGGATTATCAAAGAAGGAAAGGGAATAAGAAATTCAAAACTTGGATACATACTAAATAAAGATCGTTACTTTAGACCAGATCCAGATAATTTTGAAAAAGTAAAAACATTATTCAATTTAGGATTAGAAGGGAGAACTTTAATTGATATTGTAGACATAAGTAAAAGACTTGCAATAACTTTCAATGGAAAACTACGAGTATTTACGACACAAAATCTATCTAGTCTCTTACGGGATCCATTTTATGCAGGAAAACATCTTAATGGAACCCAAATAATTGACCTAAAAGCAATCGATAAAGACTTCACACCTATGATTACTGCTCTAGATTTTACAACCATTAGAAGGCACTACGACAAATTAAGTAGTCGAAGAAAATCGAAAACCAAAGAGCCACTGTTCTTTACTGGACGCGTAATTTGTAACAATTGTGCGAAGTTATGCTCAGCAGGAAAAAGTACAAGCGGAAGTGGACATAAATATCTGTGGGTTAATTGTACAAACAAGGAATGCAAGCACAAAGTAAGAATTAGGGGAACAGATCTTCTTAAATATTCTGGAAAAATACTGACCAATCTTTCAAAGAGAATAACCAAGGAAGATTTCGATAAATTTGTATCACAAGTGAAGAAAGAACAGCCTGAAAGACTTGATCGTTTACAATACAAACATATTTCACTTAGTCAGGAAATCAATGAAAAGAAGGAAGAAATCAGTGCGAAGGAAAAGCAAAATATGCGAAAGGACTTAAGCCTAGAAACAAAAAAATTGATTAATATTGAAATTAGTAAGCTTTATTCTGAGTTGAACAAATTAAACTCGGAAAGAGAGGAAATAAAGAATGACCTTCTTATATTGAAGGTAAACTTAGGAACAGAATTAGAGTCTTTAGAAAAGTTTTCGACCTTTTTAAAAGAGGCCGACAATACAATAAAAACCAGTCATAATAAGTACAAGGTAGACAAAATCATAAAAATGGCATTTTCGACCTATGTCGTAGAGGGCAAAGATATTGTAGCATATAAACTTAAATCACCACTTGAGGGGTACAAAAATCTCGATAGTTTCTTGAATGGGGTGGAAGATGGGACTTGAACCCACAACCCTCGGTTCCACAAACCGATGCTCTAACCAATTGAGCTACTCCCACCATAATACCCAAAGATTATACATTATATACACCCAATAAAACAATTTCTCCCCCTAATACCTTTGTAAATAGGAGTTTCTAAGGTATAATGTAAGTCATACTATAAGATAAAAGAAGAATATATGGGTAAAACAGCAACAATCCTTTTTATAACAGGTGCAATGATAGCATCTGGATGCTCAGCAGCAGAAGCACCCGTTGTATACGAGACCCCAACCCGAGTACCAAACCTAGAGCCAGCAGAACTCCTAATCCCTAAAACAATGGTAATAAATCATAATGACAAGGCACTTGAATTCTATTTACCAGGGATTGCATACAGATCATTCATACCAGAAGGAGGCATACTAGAAAAGCTATTCACTTCCGCTGATGAAGGAGCAGTTAGCCTTGATCAAGCATTTGAAACTCACCCAACAGGATACACTCTTTCACCATACCACCTCCTCAGAGTACTAAGACCAGATGGAATCGAAGAAGACTACACCACCACCGAAGGATCATTTGCCATAACCTTTGCAGATGAAAACCTAGACCCCGTGGTGTACATCATTGAAGTAGCCAGGGATAGAACCGCAGTTGAAGTAGGGCGGGTAGTAAACCCAGCTAACGACCTAGTCCTTCCTTAACCCAATATCAACAATCTCATTAAAAAACCATCCTTAGATGGTATAATTACCATATGAAAATAATAACAGTAGAACAAGATGAAAAAACTCTAAGAAAGGTATCAAAAGATATCCCAATAGAAGAAATAAACACACCCCAATTCCATAAGTTCCTTGAAGACATGAAAGAAACCGCCTCCAACGCACCAATGCCCAAGGGATGGGAACCAGCAGGCCTTGCCGCCATACAAGTAGGGGAGGATAAGAAAGTATTCATAGCAATAGACATAGACACAGGAGAATTCAAAGAATACATTAACCCAAAGATTAAGGTAATAGGAGATAAAGAAAGCATAGACCTAGAAGGATGCCTCAGCATACCCAACACCACAGGATACGTAAAAAGACCAAAGAAAGTTAAAATAACATACCTCGACCGCTTCGGAGTATCCCACACTGAAAGACTCTCAGGCTTTAACGCCAAAATAGTACAACACGAAAACGACCACCTCCTTGGCATACTATTTACAGACAAACTAGAAAAGTAATGGCAATAAACCATAACTTAACAGACAAAGAAACCCGCAAAGCCAAAATCGCCCAAATCACATACGCAACCATAGCCGTTGCCCTCACAATCTTCGCCATATACTCCAACATAGAAAAACCAGAAGAGAAAAAGGATAACAAAACTCAACCTAAAACAACAATCTGCACCATAAACACCCTAGAACCAACATACACCCAAACCCTGGAAAAATACGCCACAGAGAATAACGCAGAAATTCTCGGCAACAACCCAACATGCGACATAACCATAGCCAGAAACGTAAAGGATATAAACACCTACAACCGCCTCACCACCAAGACCTACGCCCTTGTAGCCCGCTATGACACAACCCTAGAGAGCATCACAACCCAGGAACTCATGGCCCTGCTAACAACCCAAAGTAATAATCAGAAAACAATAGTCTGGGATACTCAAACAGATCAATTCATAAGATCAACCTTTGAAAGTATCGGAGTAGGGCAGAGAGTAGTACAAAAAGACGAAATCAAGCAAGAAATCCTCAAATCCACAAACACCCTTGCCATAATCCCCTTTGAAGAGATAACCCTCGCATACAAAGTAATCTCCATAGATAACCTCAACCCCATCTCCAAAGACTTCAACACCCTTAGATACCCCCTCATAGACAGATACTGGATCAAAGGAGATGAAAACACCACCAAGAAAGTATCAGAATACATAAAAACAACCATACCAGAAACCAACATCAACCCCTCACAAATAACAACCCTCACCCTAACAGGATCATCCGCCGTAGGAAGTGGCATCCAACAATCCCTATACACGACCAAAGGAATAGACTACATAAACCCAACCATACAAAACCTCATCAAAGAAAGTGACATAGCACAGATCAACAACGAAGCCTCCCTAGCCACCCCATGCGTGCAAACCGAAAACACAACTAAATATTGCACCACCGAAAACAACCTCAAACTAATCAAAGACCTCGGTTTTGACGTAGTAGGGGTGAACGGAAACCACATCATGGATATATCATACGAAAGATACCAAGAAACCCTCCAATGGTATGCCAAAAATAAACTCGAATACTACGCCGGAGGAACTAACTCAGAAGACGCATGGACCCCAAGGGTAGTAGAAGCCAATAAACTCAAATTCGCCTTCATCGGCTTTAACTACCTATACCCCTTCAGCTACTACGCCACCAAAAACACCGCAGGCAGTGCCAACGTAAACATGGAAATAATGAAAACAACCATAGAAAAAGCCAAGAAACTCGCTGACATAGTAGTTGTAGACATGAGCTGGGGATATGAGTACGACACCGACCTTCTATCGTACCAAACCGAATACGCTAATGCCGCAGTACAGTATGGTGCCAACATAGTAATCGGAACCAACAGCAGAATATATCAACAAACCCAAATAACAGATAAATCAATGATCTTCTACGGCCTAGGATCTTTCCTCCCTCACACATACAAAGACTCCCAGTCCGCCATCTACACCCTCACATACTATAAAGATAAACCCATTAACCTAAAAATAACCCCAATTAAACTCAATAACCAAACCGTTACAACTCTCGAAGGATCAGAACTAGATTCAACCCTCCAGAAAGTGTATAGTAATATAAAGATAAACTAAGCTAATTGCCCACTGTGAAAAAATATATACTACTAACAATTACGATCTTAACAGTAATTCTCTCACCTATATCCCAAACCTTTGCAGCCACCCAGAACGAAATCAATACAACCCTAACCACCCTTGAAGATGAAAGAAGAGCCAAACTTGAGAAAGAACTAGGACTCACCATCCCACAGATCTCAGACAACCCAAACCACATAATCACCTTTAGAGACCCTTCCAAAGAAGGAGTAGGGGTTAAACTGGAAATAGACGGACAAGGCTTTAAGAAAGTCTCAAGCCCATACACCCTCCCATCCCTTGGAATAGGAAAGCACATCCTCACCTTCAAGTTCACAGACTCAGAAGAGACCGAACAAACCCTTGAAGAAACTATCACCATTATCCCACGCCCTGCAATAATAGATGCCCCCGAAAAAATTACAACCACAGAACTATCCTTCAAAGGAACAGCCCTTGCCGCATCAATCGTTGACCTATACCTCTCATCGGGTACTAAACACTATAAAGCAGCCCCAGATGTAAATAACGATGGAAGCTGGAGCTATACCTTCAAAGGAGAATTTGAATACGGCATATACAATATTGTTGCCGTTACAAGGAAGAACGGATATACCAGTAACTTCTCTGAAACAATTGTCTTCGAACTCACAAAAGAAGGAGCCGGATCAAATAACAATAGCAATAGTGTAAAACCAATTTCCTTCAGCTTCGACAGCCTTCTTAAAAGCGACCCTATGACAACAATTAAGAATAACCTCGACCTGCTATACCTAACATTGGGATCCCTGCTCACCGGTATTATATTAACAGCCATATTTACCAAAATAGCAGATGGAAAACAGCATAAAAACCTCGAGGGAGTCTTCTTAAAGAAGTACGCTCAAAAAACGGAGAAGCCATCAAAAGAGGAGAAGAAAGAATCCAAGCCAATGACCCTCAGAGAAAAGTTTGAGCAAGCGGGACTTGCAAAAGAAGAGAAGAGTGTAGAGAAAAAAGACGAAGAAAAAAAGGAAGAAGAAAAGAAAGATGAGAAAAAGGAAAGTAAAAAAGAGGAGAAAGAGAAGAAGGATGAAAAGAAAACTCTTAGCAAAGAAGAATTTTTAGAGGAATTCAAAGAACAGGATCCCGACAATGAAAGAGGTAAGGAGCCTGCAAAAGAAGAAGAGAAGAAGAAAGAGAAACCATCTAGCCTAATGAACAGTATTAAAATATCTCTAACCTCCAAGCCAAGCAAGAAGTAGATGAAAAAGGTAATAGTAACCGGAGATGACGGATATAAAGCAGTAGGACTTAAAGTTCTTGCACAAGCCCTTAAAAATGATTTTGAAGTTACAATCATTGCCACTAAAGAACAGAAAAGTGGAGCAGGTGGCAGTGTAAAAGCCTATGGAGAGAAAGAGTGGGGGATGGAGATAGTGGATGGCATCAAGTCATACTGGGTAGACGGAACCCCAGCAGACTCTATGGAGTTTGCCCAAGGAGTATTCCCAAACGGCGTAGACTATTTGATCTCCGGAATTAACTGGGGAGAGAACATAGGCCTAAGTACTTTCACAGCATCAGGAACAGGAGGCGCCGCCCTTAGAGGATACTCCTTAGGAATTGCTCCAAAAGCCATTATAATGAGCTGGCTTAAACCTAACTCAGAGAACGATTGGTGGGAGGATAAAAGTTCTGAAGAAGTAGAACCATTCCTACAATACCCAGGTGGAAGCGCACTACACGTAGTAAAGGAAGCAATTAAAAACTCTTTTTGGAATAAAGACATAGTAAATGTAAATTTCCCGCCAAACCCAACCCAGGATTATAAAGTAACCAAACTCCTAAAACACCTACCGGACTTCTATAAATACCCCGTAATAATAAAAGAGAATACCTATGAGTACGACAAAGAAGTATTTGCATACACACAACAAACCAAAGAAAATACAACCCTTGATGTAGGAGCCATCCTATCAGGATATATCTCAATAACCCCTGTAACGATAGAATAATCTGCAATTCCACCTTAACAAGTAACAAATAACGATCGCTTATTAGTAACATTTACCATTTCTTACTCATCAATGATAAGGAGTCATCTTTAGCTAGCAAAACTTTCATTTGCCTTATAGCTATATCATTTAATCTAATCAAACGTTCTGATTGTGTTAGACCAAGGTTAATATATTCTGCATTAAGAGATTCCAAGTTAGTAAGACATACAAGCTGTTGAAGGGTGGCATGATCTCTTATATTCCCATTAAGACCAGGGTTTAGCTCTCGCCATTCTTTTGCAGTTATTCCAAATAACGCAACATTTAAAACGTCTGCTTCATTCGCATAAACAAAATTTTCTCTTAGTTTTCCAATTTTCTTCGGAACAATATTATGTTTTATTGCGTCCGTATGGATGCGATAGTTAACCTTAGACAAAATACGTTTAACATTCCATTCCAAATTTTCAGTTTCATTTTGCTTCAATAGCTGATATTCTCGAATCAAGAATAGCTTAAATTCTGCTGATACCCAACTTGCAAATTCAAAAGCAATATCCTTGTGAGCAAAAGTTCCAGATCCATACCTACCTCTACTGGTTTTTAAACCAATAGCATTTGTAATAGTCACCCACCTTTCAGGAGATAATGTAAAAGAATTTAATCCAGACTCTTTTCTAAAGGAGTCGAATTCGACCCCTTTAAAATTTATGTTATTTATTGATTCCCACAAGCCAAGGAATTCTATTGTATTCCTTGTTCTTAGCCAATTTTTAACAACGTCTTTTGGTTCATCTGGGTTTTTATATCTAGCGATATCAGTGAGGGAAATATATTCATCTTTAATATTTATATCAATATCCTTAACTATAATCTTGTTTTTCATCTTAGTATCCCCTTTACAATTTAGTTTATGAAATAACATACATAAACTTTAGCAATACATTATGAAATCCCCAATATAATCTGCCAGGAGGGGGAGTTGAACCCCCACCTCTTTTTAAAGGAGACTACGACCTGAACGTAGCGTGTCTGCCAATTTCACCATCCTGGCTACTTGAACTCCCAATTCTGAATGTAATTATACCTCTCTTCAGGATAATTGATACTATCTACCTCAACATTCTCAATTCTATTTGAAACAACGACATTAAACTCAGGCTCGTAAAGGAAGATAGCAGGAGCATCCTCATTAATCAACCTCTGTACAATACTATACGACTGCTGCCTATCAGCCTTTTTAGTCTGGGTTCTCCCTCTTTCCAAAAAGATATCAACACGATCATAAGTATAACCAGAGAGGTTAAGATATGGATAATCCTTACGCAAAGAGTGCCACAAATCATACTGATCAGGATCGATACTAGTTTCAACCTCATACAAAAGAATACCGTAATCCCTTGTAGCAAGCGTCTCACGCGTCAACCTCTCAAATGACTGCCCATCCAGCTCTACAATTACACCCTGCTCCTTCAAAAGATCCTTCAAAGAGGAAACAATCGCGGAATTAGCGTCGTTATCCAGATATGTAATTGTTACCGTCAAGACTTTACCATCAGAAGATTGATAGTATCCCGAAGCCTTATCCTTCTTATACCCAGCCCCACTTAGTTCCGCCTCTGCCTTTTTAGGATCAAATTTATAGTATCCAATTGTAGAATCGTAAACCCATGACTTTGCAGAATATGATGAGAACGCCGGCCTTCCATCCACAGAAGCCATCTCAATCAACCTATCCCTATCTATCAAATAACTAAGCCCTCTTCGCACTGAAGCAGTACCGAAAGCACTCACACGATTATTTAAAAACAACACCTTTTTACGCGTCCCTATAACAGTCTGCAAAATATCAAACTGCTTTGAATACTCAGACATATAACTCAGGTCCCTCAACGGCACTCCACTAACCATATCCAACTTCCTGTTTCTAAAAGCCACTTCTAACTCCTGGGCAGAAGCATACATATGGTAGTTAATTTTTCTAACAGACAGGTTTCTCTCGTAAACAGAGGATTGTACAAGAGTAATTAACATATCGGAAGAACTTTCAATCTCGTAATACCCGTTACCAATAGGCTTTTTAGAAAAAGTACTCTCTGAGATCTGTGAAATAGATCTTCCCTCAAAAACATGATCGGGAACTATATATAATGAAATAGTTTCCCAGAAAGTAGAGCTATACTGATCTAGAACTACCTTAAATTTATACCTATCTATCTTTTCAACTCTCAAACCCTCAAATCCCTGACCCACAGTTTCCTGAGAAAGTTTCTGCGACAACTCCCGCGCAGTGTTAATCGTAAATACTACATCATCAGCAGTAACCGCCTCACCATCATGCCATTTTGCATCCGAAACCATTGTAAATTCATAGGTTAACAGATCCGAAGAAACACTCCAGCTCTTAACAAGATCCCCAACAGGTCTACCGTCACTCTGAATCCTAACCAACTTTCTAAAAACAAGAGCCTGAATATCACGATCAACCTGACTCTGAGGAATATATAGAGGATTGAGGTTGGAAACAAACCCAACAGTCCCTTCATTTACAACTCCGACCTCTCCCTTACCAACCACCTTGCTGAAGTCCAGAGAAGGGAAGTATTGATTGCCAACAAAAAGCAAAATACCCAAAGTTATGAGAATATAACTAATCGGGGCTAGCCCCCTAGTTACCTTCGCTAAAATATCCGGATAATTCCAAAGAATATCCCTGAAGCTCATATCGCTTAGTTACTTAATTTGACTATAATCAAAGACAAGGAAGCAAAT
Source organism: Candidatus Dojkabacteria bacterium UBA2022 (assembly GCA_002335495.1). Lineage (GTDB taxonomy): Bacteria > Patescibacteriota > Dojkabacteria > SC72 > SC72 > UBA2022. Next base: position 28,815 of record DDBW01000014.1, read on the forward strand.
AGCACTGTTAGAACAATTGTTGCATAGTATAGAAACTTCTCCAAACCTCTTTTAGTTCGGAAGATCTCTCCACCTCCACCAAAAATCCCTCCCATACCTTCAGCTCTATTTTGCAATAAAACAGAAACAACGATAAGGATAGATAGAACAATCTGAACCACCAATAATGTATCTCGCATATTAATATAAAAATAAATTATTCATCACCACCTTTTTTAAGACTTTCAAGCAACGCACTAATAAAAGAGCTCACAAGAGCAACTCCAATTAAAGTACCTATCTGAGAGACTTCAAAAGCATTAATAGTTATAACCTGCAGGTTTACAGCCTCAAAAGAGCTGGAGTTAATATACAGAGAAGGGACAAAAAGCTCAAGTCCGTACAAAGTACCACCAACTAACAGGAATACGGTTACCAAATAGGTAAGGAAGTTAATCTTCACCGTCAGGAATTTCAAAACTGGCCTATGTAACATGACCGCCAAGGACAAAGCAACTAAAGACATAACCAAGTACATAAAGTCAGACGGAAGTTCAAAACCGACAAAGATACTCTCGACCGCAATGAAGATAACAATGTTTAGAAACAATGAAAAGAAAAACTTCTTCATTCTATGTTGCTCCCTAAATACATATTAAGTATACTAACAATGATACTATTATATATAACTACTATCAATCATGCAAAAACTAGCACGCACCAAGATTATCGCCACCATAGGACCATCCACATGGAGTGACGAAGTACTTTTAGAAATGATCGAAAACGGATTGCAAATGGCCAGAATTAACGCTTCCTTTGCAGATTTCGCAGAGCTGGAAAGAGTCTCAACTCAGCTTAGAAGACTATCTCCAAAGGTAGCAGTAATGTTGGATACCATGGGTCATAAAATCAGAGTAACTGGATTTGAGGCAGACAGAAAGCTTAATGAGGGAGACAAAATTATCCTAATCCCAGAAACTCAAACCGAATCCCCAGAGGGAACCATCCAGATTACATACCCTAACCTCCACAAGTTCGTAAACAAGAATAATAGGATCCTTATAGACGATGGAAACATTGTATTTGTAGTAAAAGATGTAAAAGCCAAAGAGGTGCACTGCGAGGTAAAAGTAGGGGGTACTCTCAAAAAAAGAAAGACTGTTAACGTTCCAAATGTACACCTGGATTTCCCAACTCTTCCAGAAAAAGACAAGCAAGACATCAGATATGCCGTAGATCATAACTTTGACTATATATCCGCATCATTCATTCGCAACGTTGAAGATGTAATGGCCGTTAGAGAAGAGATGGGGGAAACAGACACCAAGCTAATCGCAAAGATAGAGGATACTGAAGGAGTAGAGGAGTTTGACGAGATTCTAAAGGTTGTGGATGGAATAATGGTAGCAAGAGGGGATATGGGAGTAGAGCTACCGCTTGAAGAGGTCCCAATAAAACAGAAACAGTTCATTCAAAAGTGCAGAATGGCAGGAAAATTAGTAATTGTTGCAACTCAGATGCTCGAATCAATGCGAGAAAATCCAAGACCTACAAGAGCAGAAGCAAGTGATGTAGCAAATGCAGTAATGGATGGAACAGATGCAATGATGCTCTCAGCAGAGACATCATCAGGCAAGTACCCAATTGAGTCTGTGATAACAATGAACACAATAGCAAAAAGAGCAGAGCAGGTTCTCAGGCCTCAACCTGTATGGGGTAGGACAGATGCATCAGAAGAAACAGATGTACTATGTAAATCATTAGTATCAATGGTAGACGAGCTTGATCTTAAAGGAGTAATTGTGATCTCCCAAACTGGGAAAACCGTAAGAAGTCTTGCAAGACACCGAATTAAAGTCCCTATATGGAATATAAGTAACAATCCGAAGTTAATAAGGCAGACTAACCTATTCAGAGGAGTTGAAGGCATATATGTAAAACAGCTCAATCAGGATAGGGACTCTCTAGTAGCCAAAGTTGCTGAAATTGTATATACACAAGGGTTATTGGATATTAACGATAAAATAGCTATAATATCGGGCAGTTCAATAAAGAAGAAGAGCTTGAACTCTATCCTAGAGATAGCACAAGTTAAAGATCTATTGGACTAAAGGATTGGTGACGTAGCCAAGCTGGTAAGGCAGAAGTCTGCAAAACTTCGATGCGCGGGTTCGAACCCCGCCGTCACCTCCACTATTATCTATGAATAAGACTTCGATGAAAGGAATACCTCTTCACGAATTAGCGACAGTACGAGTCGGAGTAGAAGCCCTCATTACATTTCAAAGCCATATACTGCTTCAACAGCGAAGTTCTAAACTCGACTTTTTCCCGGGATACCTAGGAATGATTGGCGGACATGTCGATGTAGGCGAATCTTCCATTGAAGCAATCATAAGGGAAGTAAAGGAAGAATCAGGTCTTATAATCCCACCAAGTGAATGCAAGTTTATGTTTAATAGGATAGTTTATAACCATGACTCAGGAATTATATGGTCAATACTAGGCTTTAAGATAGAATTAGTAGAAGAGCTAATGCCAATAGAATCCGAAGAAGGGATCTGCAAATGGTATACACTAGAAGAAGCTCTAAATTTGAAGGTACTACCTTCAAATTTGTATGATCTACAAAAAGCATTAAAGAATCCAAGCCAAATGATATACACCTATGGAGAGATTAAAGATAATAAATATTCTGTAAAAAGTTAATAACTATTATCACAACGGCCAAAATGTAGTAGAATTGCGTACACATGCCGGGGTGGCGGAACAGGCAGACGCGACGGACTTAAAATCCGTTTCCCGCAAGGGAGTGGGGGTTCGATTCCCCCCTTCGGCATTCTTATACAAAGAATAATATTTCCAACTGCCTTAATAATTTTTATATTCAAAAATATGCCAACGCCAGATAGTATACCGACACTAGAATTTGTAACAAAAGAACTGATGGAGTTGGGTCTGTACCCGGAAAATACCCAAGAAATACTAGACAGATTAGAGTGGTTTGATATAAGGCAAGAAAGTGACCAGCATGAAAGCATCCATACTTATTTTTATATTCTCCTAGCAGGAGTAAATCTTCCGGGAGAAGGGCCAGAATCAAATATTAAAACCACAGAAATACCTTTGCATGCTATTAATGTTGGAAATATGGAAATCGTTAAGAAATTACCAGATCCATCGATAGCATTGCGCAAAGTTCAAGATACAAGACTCGCCGGAACATCAGGAACACATCTACTATTTGCAATAAAAACAGACGAGTTGGAGCAGCTGAATATTGGCCTGAAAAACGATTTAGATACGAAGATGTACCTATTTAATATTAAGAAGGCGATAGATCAGAGGAAGTTTGAAATTAAGACAAGTAGAGAGAAAAAAGCCAAAAACAAGAAATGATCTCTAACTCTCATCCCCAAACTTATCTGGATCCTCGTTACCACACCTTGGACACTTTTTAAGAGGCTTTGCCCCTTCATATGTGTAATTACAAACAAGACACTTCCATCTTGTCCACATCATATCTAAATCCTCAGGCTGATTAACTGTAGTAACCTCATATTGATTACCCGTATTAACAGGCGCAGTGGGAGTAAGAGGAGGAGTATTTGAAGCAGGAGGATTCTGAGTACCCTGATTATTGTTGTTTAAGATATCCGCCATCTTCTAATAGCTTTAAAACTAAATTGAGCGTATTTGCTTCATTGAGCTTCGAAGTATCAATTACAATATCATTGTACAACTTAGGATTAGTATAATCTATACCATAAGATTCCTTGAACCTTCTTGAATCCAAATCATACCTCTCTTTAAGCTTAGCCCTCTCATCCTTATACTCCTGGGAGTTTACATCAACATCTATACCTTTCTTCATAAAGGAACGCTTTGTCCGAGTATCCAAATCAGAATCAAGCCAAATACGCACCGTAGCAGGAATCTGAAACTTCGGACAAATAGCAGCAAAAACCTTAGCATCAATGATAACGTCCTTTTCAAAAGCATGTTTGAGTAACGAAGAATCAACTTTATGATCAAACTCTTTACCTCTTCCTGATTCCTCTAAATATTTTGTAAACTGATGAATATCCATACCCATATCCGCACCATACTGACGCATTAGTCCACCCGAATAGTACCTTCTGAGATTAAACTTTGCAGCAAGCATCTTGGAAATAGTGGAAGAACCAGATGCCCCAGGCCCCCCAACTACTATAAGTAGCCCTAATTCCTTGGGACGCTTAGGCACAGCTTTCACAATCATACCAAACATAGTATATTAAAAAGAACTCTATGACAAGAAAAAAGATTACAAAAAGAAACAGTACCCCCACAATAAAAAGAGGACCAGACTCCTTCCTATTAATATTTGCCGTAGTAATGATTGCCTTCGGAGCCGTTATGATCTTTGACGCCAGCGTATACCAAGCCGACCGAGTATTCGGAGACCAGTTCTACTTCCTCCGTCAACACCTCATATGGCTTTTCCTAGGCGGGTTACTAGGATTCCTAGCATATATAATCCCATACCAGGTAATCTTGAAAGTTTCTCCCATTCTCTTTCTTATAACTACAGTACTTCTTGTAGCCGTTCTAGTATTCGGAGAAGCTGTAAACGGATCGAAAAGATGGTTCTCAATAGGTTCACTCCCAATACAGCCAGCAGAATTTATGAAACCCATCCTCATAGTTTTTCTAGCTGGCCTTCTGGCCAAACCGGATGAAGAAGCTAAAAAGAAAAGAATGAGTGAATTTGAAACATTCAAAAGGAAAATCATAAGATTCGGAGCCCCTCTTGCCCTTACACTATTTCTAATAGTAATAGAACCCGACCTTGATACGACCATCCTACTTGCAGGAACAGCTATCGCAATGTTTTTTGCATCCGACAACACCCCATTTCACTATAAAGGAACCCTCACCCTTGCAGGAATAGCAACCGCACTTGGAGGAGTAGTGGCAGTACTAGCAAGCTATCGAATGGAAAGAATTAAAACCTTCCTTAAACTCTTTTTTGAAGGAATCGTTGAAGATCCCAACGGAAGGGGATATCAAATTCAACAAATTCTCATAGGAATTGGTTCAGGAGGTTTCCTGGGCAAAGGCTTCGGACAATCAAGACAACGCTTTGGATACCTCGTAGAAAATACTGCATTCACTGATTCGATCTTTGCGGTAATCCTAGAAGAGCTAGGGTATATTGGAGGAGCTATCCTTGTAACCCTGTGGGGAATGTTCATATGGAGAATTACCAAACTTTCACAGATGTTAAACGATAAAGCAGCAAGCTTAATCATGATCGGAATAGGCGTATGGTTCACCCTACAAACCTTTATTAACATGGCTGCCAATGTAGGCCTAATTCCCCTCACAGGAATCGCCCTACCGTTCTTTACATACGGAGGATCAAATACTATTGTAACTATGGTAGGTTTAGGACTATTATTAAACATATCTAGATACGCACACACCAATGAAAAAGTTAAATAAAAAGATATTGATAACCGGAGGAGGATCAGGAGGGCACGTATCAGTTGCCACTGCATTTATAGATGCACTTAAAAATCATTTTGAGATATCCAAGGACGATATACTGTATGTTGGTAGCGACCTGGGAATGGTAGGGGAGAAGAATGGCGTAAGCGTGGAACAAAACAGAATGAAAGAGAAGGATATAAACTTCACAACCCTTCGTGCAGGCAAACTACAAAGAAGATTTGAACTTGCAACAATAAAACTCCTACTGCGAGCAATACTTGGAGTAGTTGACGCTATCAAGATAGTAAAAGCATTCAAACCGGATTTGATATTCAGTACCGGTGGATATTTAAGCGTTCCAATTGCAATCGCTGGTCTCATAACTAAAACCCCAATATACCTCCATGAACAAACCGCAGCGGTGGGAATGTCTAACAACTTTGTCGCCAAAATTGCCAAAAGAATATATATATCCTTCAAATCATCACAGAAATATTTCCCTAAAGAGAAAGTGCTACTTACAGGAAATATCGTAAGACCAGATATATTTAGAGAGAACAGCAGCTCAGAGCTATGCACAGCAGTAAGGCAGATGAAAGAGGAGAAACTCCCAATTGTATATATGTCAGGCGGAGGACAAGGGTCTCACATACTAAACCTTCTTGTGAACGACATGCTCTCATATGCTCTTATGGATTATCAGATAATCCTCCAAACAGGGGACAACCAAGTATTCAGAGATTATGATGTCCTAACAACCGCATGGAGGAAACTCCCTACAAACCTACAAAGACGACTATACATTACAAAGTTTGTATCAGACTCAGAGATTGGATGTGTATTTAAGCATTCAGACCTTTATGTCGGAAGGGCTGGAGCCAATATCGTTTATGAAATGGGAATCCTAAAAAAACCATCAATCTTTATACCAATCCCATGGGTAACACACAACGAGCAGGAAAAGAACGCACGAATTCTTGAAGGATATGGCCTTTCCAAAGTAATCCTAGAGGGAGAAGTAACCAGCGCTAAATTACACGCCGAAATCAAAGGATTTATATCGGAAATACCTTCTCTAGAAATTAATCACGAAGGATTAGATACAGAGTTCGTAAAGGATGCCCAGGAAAGAATCATAGAAGATATTTTTGGTAATATAAGTTAAAAATAGTGATATACTATTTTCATAAAAATAATTTATTGTAATTAAAGATGCAAAACCCTTTCTTAATACTAATAATATCAGCCTTTGTCTCAGCAATTGTTCTACCCTTAATTATTAACTTCCTATACCGACTAAATCTAAAAGATGTTAGCAACGTAAAAATGAAAGACGGAATACTAGACAATAGCGTGTACGTAAAACTACAAGGAGGGAAAACAGGAACTCCTAAGGGAGGTGGAGCATTATGGGTAATCCTTTTCCCAATAATTTCGACTGTAATTTTTGGATTCACACCACTTAACATGGTACTATCCGCCCTTGCAGTTGTGTACGGGATTATAGGTATAGTTGACGACTCAAAGGTTATTAAGCAGGGGTCATCAAGTTTCAAAAAGGACCATATGCTAAGGAGAATGAAATTCATACTGGAAACTGCAATAGGAGTAGTATTTAGCCATCTATTGATAACAACGCTTGGTCTATCCCAATCTCTTTTTAACTATGCCTTTATTACGTTCCTTTTCACAAGCTACACCAATGCTTTCAATATAAATGATGGTTTAGATGGACTCCTTACAGGACAGGCTGTATGGATTTTCACTGGAATGCTTATATTAACAATCCTTCAGAATCAAACTACTGCTGGAATATACTATGCCATTTTGATAGGAATCTTAATCGTCTTCCTATACTTCAACATCAATCCAGCAAGAGTATTCATGGGGGACATAGGATCGATGAGCCTGGGGGTACTTGCTCTCGCTCTGGCAATCGTCTCTAACAATCTCTTGGCCTTTATAATAATGACAGTTCCATCTATAGTGACAATTGCGAGCTCCTTAATACAGATACTTTCTATCAAGTATCTAAATAGAAAGATCTTTAAGATAGCCCCTTTGCACCACCACCTTCAAGCAATGGGATGGTCAGAAACAAAAGTAGTCGAAAGATATTGGTTAGCACAGATCTTCTTTGTATTTCTTGCAATAGCAGTTAGTACGCTTTAAGAATACCTAAAGATTTTGTAAAAGCAGGGGAGTGCCTTCCTTCAATCAAAATGGAAGCACCCTTGAAGTTATCTTCTATATAACTAAGAAGCTCCTCCTCATTCTGTACATGATGAACGATCTCACCACCAAGGGTTTTAAATAAGGGATCGGTGGTAACCAAGGGAATGCCTAGTTCGGTAAGTTTTGCAATCACCTTTTGATAAGACTCTTCTCTCTCATCTCCCAGTTCAAAAATTCCCAGCGAAGAAACCAGCTTCTTACTACCCTCAAAAGTATCCAGCAGCTCAATGGCGCTCAAAAACCCCTCTACGTTTGAGTTATAACTGTCGTTTAGAACGGTGTATTTTGGAAGGGAATGGAGCGAAAGTTTACCCAATATAGGCTGAAGAGATGCCACACAATCACGAGCGTTCTCATAATCAACTCCCAACTTCCTTGCGATGACAATCGCAGGGATGAGATTTAACAAAGTATGCCTACCCATTAAAAAGGTAGTATAATTCTCATCCATAGAATCTATCTTAAGGCTAAAGTCGGTTTTCCCATTAGTAACAGAGACCTGCTTAGGAATATAAGTAGCACTTAGATCCTCCAAACTGTATTTATGTATTGGAACCTTTGTATCAAGCCTTTCAATCAAACCTTTAGCTCCATCCCAGTCCAAGGATGCCAAGCCCATCTCAGAAGAGTGGGTAAGCATTTCAAGCTTAGTCTTCGCAATATTTTCTCTTGATCCAAAAAGCGAAAGATGTTGATTACCAACAGCAGTTACCACTCCAATAGCCGGCTTAAATCTTCTGCAAAGCTTACCAATATCTCCCTTACGGTACGCACCCATTTCTGCAACAAAGTACTGAGTATATGGCTTTACCTGAAGAGCAATCTCCATCGCAATCCCAACCTCCGTATTTCTATTACCCCGAGTCTTTCCTGTTATAAATTGAGTAGAAAGAATCTGATGCAGATACTCTTTAACAGAACTCTTCCCATAAGAGCCGGTAATACCAATAATTTTAACCTTAGAAGCGTTAAGCTGCCTTTGAGCAAGATATATGTATCGATATCTAAAAAGCCATGCAAGAGGAGAGGTGAGGAGAGCTCCAAGTATAGATGCTAACCTTACAAGTACTGGAAATAACAACAGGCTCCAATATGCTTCAAAGGAGAAAATTGAAAGGTATGCATAGAGGCTCAAAAAGAGAATATTGAATCCAAAAATAAGTAAATTTCGGGGGCTCTTGGCCGGAAGGGCAAACCTTGGAAGAACCAAAGCCTTAAAAATTCCTTTACTTGTAACAAAGTCTCTATACCTATATAAAAGATACTCAGAAATCTGAAGATGCAAGATTGAAGGGAGGGTAAGTAGGGCAAAACCACCTCCGATTATGATTGAGAAAATAATTTCTAATATCACTTTCTTTTCAAAAACAACTTAACATCCTCTGCAAAAACATCAGGGTAATATGCGGCAAGCTCATGTCCATATCCGCTATAAACCTTAAGAATAGATCGAGAAATACCTCGGTTTAGAATATATGCCTGGTATAAAGGAGTATCGATATCATCAACGCCCCAGATTATCAGAGTATCTGCAGTTATATTCTTAAGCTTATCGCTCTGATCACTACTTGTAACTTTTACAAAATTGCTCTGCAAGTGCTCAAGCTTAAGATATTCAGAAGCGGGATGAAACACTCTGTAATACAATCTTCTTAGACTCTTAAACCTCTTTAAAAACTTCTTTAGACTCCTCTCACTTACAGGAGGTACATCTTGATAACTCTTACCCTCTCTTCTATATGAGGGAGCACTTAACACTAATTTCTTAATTAGTTTAGTTGTGGAAGCAAGATAGACGCCCAAAGTCCCACCAAAGGAGTGCCCGATATAGTTTGTAGGTTGTTTAATTACAGCTTTAATAAAACACACCAAATGGCTGGCATACTCATCAGTTCCCCAGTCTGGATCAGGATTCTCACTATCGCCACGACCTGGCATATCAATAAGGTAGCATTTAAAATCACCAGCTAGATGCGCGGCAAGTTTTCTAAGGCTATTTCTGGTACCACTCCACCCATGCACCAAAAGCAAAGGTTCACCATTTCCTATAACCTCGTAACTAACCTTTTTTCCGTTTACTTCTACAACCATGCTAAATTATATCAAAATAACGGTGGATGAATTATATTTAATGTATAATTAAGCATGGTTGAATATTCGCAAAACTTTCTACTCGATAGAAATTTGGTAAGAAAATTAATTAATAAGTCAGATATCTCAGAAGGAGATCTCGTACTGGATATAGGAGCAGGAGAGGGGATAATCACTAGAGAAATTTTGAGGAAAGTAGGGGAGAATGGGAAAGTAATTGCCGTTGAGATAGATCGCGATGCAGTATCAATACTAGAAGACCTCTTTAGTGACTACCCTCAAGTTGATATCACTAAAGAAGATATAAAAAATTATCAACTCCCTCAAGAAAAGTTTAAAGTTTTCTCAAATATTCCCTTCAACTTAACGTCAGAGATAATGAACAAACTTCTGTTTACCCAGAACGGTTTTACAACGGGAAATATTGTAATGCAGAAGGAGGCTGCCTTTATGTACGGAGGAGATCAGATAAGAGAACCAAACACCCTTAAATCGATACAAGCAAACCCATTCTATGAATTTTCACTTGCATACCACTTCCACCCAGCAGATTTCATTCCACAGCCGAGGGTGGATATAGTACTCTTGAATATAAGAAAAAGATTACATCCTCTAATTCCAGAGAATCAAAAAGTTGATTACTTAAATTTCACTTCATTCCTAGCTCAAGATAGATATTCAGAAGGAAGGTGGAGAAAGCTGTTCACCAAAAAACAACTAGATTTCATGCGAAAGAGCTACGGCCTAATGGATAAAGGGATTTCATCACAACAGACAACATCTTTAATAAAAGCCTTTAATAGCTTTGTAAGTTACACTCCGTTACCCCAGAAAGAGCTTGTAACGGATGCCTATATGCGTCATAAACAACAAGCATCAAAACTCCAAAAGCAGACCATAACCAGCGTTTAGCATAACAGCTCAACCCCATAACATTATTTTCCTAATATATTCCACCCTGTAGCATTATTCACTTGACCCTTATTTCCTCCGATGATAGATTAATGGTGAATAGTGGTGACGCGTGGTGAAAGATGATAGAATTAAAAATATGATTATAGGAGAGTACAAAAGTAAAGTAGGAGAGAAGAAAAGAATCGCTATTCCAAAGAAATTTAGAAATGAGATTGGAAACAAACTCATTCTAACCAGAGGATACGAAAACTGTCTGGTCCTAGTTAGCGAAGACCAATGGAAAGGAATCGCATCCGAGGTGCTAAATGGCTCTTTTATAAACAGGGATATCAGAGATACCAGCAGATTCTTAGTAGGTAGTGCAACAGAGGTAGAGCCAGATGCACAGGGAAGAATAGTTATACCCCAACCTTTATATGAGCATGCTCATCTAGAAGACGAAGTCACTTTTTTGGGACTTGGTAACTGGATCGAGATATGGTCATCACAAGAGTGGGAGAAAAGACTTTCATACCTACAAGAGAACGGAGATCAGATTGCCCAGGAAATAACAAAGTTAAACAGCAAAAATAATGGATAAAGGATATCACATACCGGTACTTTTGAATGAATGTATTGAGAGCTTAAACCTAAAGCCAGAGGGGAAGTACATAGATTGTACCCTTGGGGAAGCAGGACACAGCAGCAAGATATACTCAAAATTAAGTAAGGAAGGCATCCTTTTAAGTATTGATCAGGACATAAGTGCAATTAACTTTGTAAAAGAGAAGTTCGCAAAAGAGCTCTCAGAAGGCAATTGGATAATCAAGAAAGGTAATTTTGAGAAGATAACTCAACTTACAAACGAAGCTGGTATTAAAAGTGTAGATGGAATTCTAATGGACCTTGGTCTCTCATCAAGACAACTTGAAGAGAAAGGCAGAGGCTTCAGTTATAAAAATGCTGAAGAATCCTTAGACATGAGAATGGATAATGAGATGGGAGTAACCGCATTGGATCTTGTAAAAGTTCTAAATGCAACCGAGCTTGAAAAATTATTCAGAATCTATGGAGAGGAAAGATTCGCCAAAAGAATAGCCATCGAAATTAAACGAAACGATATCCAAACAGTTGGAGATCTCACAAGCCTTATCTACAGAGTTGTGCCGGCAACTTCCCGTAGGGAGGACAGTCATCATCCTGCACGCAGGGTCTTTCAGGCCCTGCGCATAGCAGTGAATGACGAAATCAATGTCCTTAAACGAGGATTAGATAGCGCTTATGAGCTCTTAAACAAAGGGGGAAGACTTGTAATTATAACCTTCCACTCCTTAGAAGATAGGGAAGTTAAAAGATTCTTTGACGATAAATCTGAAAAGAATAACTCCAAAATCTTTGAAGTGATACTGCCCAGTACTTCAGAGGTTGAGGAGAACAATAGATCCCGAAGCGCAAAGTTAAGAGTATTAGAAAAATAAAATAATGACACTGCCCGAATGTCAGAAGCCACAAAAAGAAAACTTAGACAATCAATGCAAGGAAGTTCTGAGACAACTACCTCATCAATAATTATCAGACTCTTCCTCCTAACTCTATTTGTATTCTTAGGAGTTCAGATTGCAATCAATGCCATTTTAAGCCCTATGGGAATCCAGCTTGAGGCATACAATGTCGAAAAGACCAGACTTCTCGAAGAGAACAGAGCTCTCGAACAAACCCTTGCTAATATGGGATCTATAAAAGCCCTAAACCATCTTTCTGAAAAGAAGTTGTCGCTCAAGCAAGCCCAAACCAAGCAGATTGTTTACATAACAGATACGACTCTACGTGCTGAGAGATGAGAACATACTCTGCAAGATCAATAATTGGAAGTAATACTTCTAAACGGAAAGTTATCCAACCACAAATCATCATAGCCGCACTAATGACTATCCTTGGAGTTGGAATCCTTGCACAAGGCTTTAGATGGCAAATTCTTGAAGCAGACAGATTCAAAACCCTTGCCAGGTCTCAGTACATGGAAAACCAAAGACAGCCAACCAGCCGTGGGATTATCTACGCAGCAGACTCAACTGTACTCGCAGTGGACCAGCCAGTTTGGGGGGTATACGCAAGCTTAAGCAACGACGGCAGAGAAAGAGATCTGTTTTTTAAACATAAAGACAAATATGTATCTACTATATCTGGCATACTAAATGTATCCACAGAAGACCTTTCAGAGAAAATAACAGAGAAATTTATGTTCTTCAAAATTCTTAGCGGAGTATCAGCAGATAAAAAAGCTGCTCTTGAGCAGGCAAACATCTTCGGCGAAGGCACCGAGGGATTTGGATTATATTTCGAACGAGAAGAGAAAAGAATATACCCAAATATGAATCTTGCGTCACATCTTCTGGGATTCATAGGTAAAAATTCTGACGGAGAAGATGTTGGTCAGTACGGTCTAGAAGGCTTCTACTTCGGAGACATTACAGGACAGGAGGGTTACACCTACGAAGAGAAAGACTCACAAGGGAATGTAATATTAACGGCAGAGTATGAACCTATCCTTCCAAGACAAGGAAAAAGTTTCAAAATGACAATAGTTCCTTCAATTCAACAGAAAGTAGAAAAGATCCTTAAAGAAGGGGTCGCAAAAAATCAAGCTAAAAGCGGAAGCGCAATTATTATGGATCCAAACACCGGAGCAATTATTGCCATGGCCAACTACCCAGACTACAACCCCAACGAATACTGGAAAGTAACTGACCCGTGGATATTCAAAAACAAAGCTATTTCAGACGTATATGAGTATGGCTCGGTACATAAGCCCCTAACCGTGGCCATCGGATTGGAATCAGGCAAAGTTAAAGACGACTACATATGCAACGATGCAACAGGAAGCTTTAAACTGTACGATAAAACAATATACACATGGAATAAGCAGGCAAACGGAAAACTCAGTCTCGGAGGAATGTTAGAGAAATCAAACAACCCATGTATCGCACAGGTAGCTCTGGAAACAGGACACGAATACTACTATCCAAAGCTTAAGGAGTTCGGAATAGGATCCGTAATTGGAGTTGGACTCCAAGACGAAGCCACCGGATCACTAATGCCGTATGAAATGTGGACGAAGCTTGATCTAGCGGTTGCCTCATTCGGACAATCAATTGCAGCAACCCCCCTACAAGTACTATCAGCAGTAAGTGCCATTGCAAATGAAGGAAATAGAATGCGACCATACATTATCTCAGAAGTTCAAGAGGCAGATGATACTATTAAATATAAACCACAGGTCGCATCAACTCCGATATCAGAAGAAACGGCTAAGAAAGTAGCGAAGATGATGGAGGGAGTTGTGAGAGTAGGAGAGTCACGCTTCTTTTTCAACCGCGATGTACCACAGTACAGTATAGGAGGAAAAACAGGTACGGCCCAGATACCAAGAAAAGATAAGGCAGGATACTACGATGATAGAACTAACACGACCTTTGTAGGTTTCTCTCCAGTAGAAAACGCACAAATGATAATGTTAGTAAGACTTGAGGAACCTAAGTTGAACACCTTCTCAGCTTCTACCGCAGTACCTGTGTGGATAGACATATTCAGAGCCGTAGCTGATGACCTGGAAATCCCTAAGAAATAAACTACTTACAAACTTTATCCGTTGAGCATCTAGAGACCCCCTCTACGCAACGGCATAGATTACACTTATCCGTACTAATGTAGTTATCTCCATCATTATATACTTTACTATTGTACAAACAGATATCAGCAGCAGATTTATCACCATCTTCAGTCTGATATACAAGCTTAAAATCTTCAGCAGTAGATATGTCAAACTTAGATATTTTATATGTTAAAGTCACAGTACAAGGCTGAGTGTAAAGACTCTCAATTGTGTTAACCACATTCAAAAGCGTAAGCACTCCATTTTGAAAGTTATAAAGACCGATTTGGGCAGGAACTTTCCCACCCTCAGTACACAACTGAGACTGTTGCAATTGAACATCAATCTTTTTATCCCCCGTCACTACAGACGCAAAAGAAGTCCCCAATGGCTTACCCAAAAGTTCCGCGGAAACTCCAGACGCAAAGTATTTAGCCTCAAACGTAAGGTTAGATCTTACGAAATCGTTGATAGTTAATTCATCTCTAATATCCTCTCCCTTATTTTCATTACAAATCACTTTCCCCTTTGTACAGTAACAGGTTTGAGAGTCATTCTCGGAAACAACAGCTCCAGATTCATAAAAGCGAAAATCCTTAAAACATGAACCAGGAGCAAGCGCTCCTTTTGAAGCAGAAATTATTGTAAATAAACCAAGCACAGTAAACGCGATTGACAGTAGAATGAGCGAAACCCGCTGGCCTCCATTTTCCATACCCAAGTTTACCATCCTTTAGAGTATGCTACAATTGACGCATGACAGACTCACATGCACACCTATGCTTTCCAGAAGGAAAAGCGAACTTAACACAAATTATAGATGAATTCGAGCAGGGAGGAGGAGAGTACATTCTCAATGTTGGACACTCACCAGAAACCAACCTTGAGACATTGAATATTCATAACAGCCTGAAAAATAACAAGGTGAAAGTTTTGAGCGCACTAGGCATACATCCGGAATACGTTAAAGAGACAATATCGATTGATATAGACAGGTATAAGCAGATGCGTAAAACCGTTGATGCATATAGAGAGCTCGTAGAGAAAAATGCGAATGAAATTGCAGCCATTGGAGAGTGCGGCCTAGACTACTACCATATTAAAAACGACCCCAGCATATCAGAAGAGGAGCTAGAAGAGATAAAAGAGCTTCAAAAAAACCTCTTCAAAGAGCATGTCGAGATCGCCCTAAAACACCAAAAACCTCTAACCATCCACGTACGAGATCTTCCTGGTGAGAACGATTGTATTGAGGATGCATTAAAAATTGTTTCGCAAATCGGAGAAGGGAAGGTACGAGGAAGCTTTCACAGCTATACCCAAGCTCCTTCATACATAACAGAAATCATAGGATTAGGATTCTACATTGGAGTAAACGGAATTGTTACATACCCCAAAGCTGAAAATGTTAGGGAGATTGTAAAGTTAGTCCCCACAAACAGAATTCTGCTGGAAACAGATACCCCTTTGCTTCCCCCGCAACGAATTAGAAGTAACAAGAAGTATTGGAGAAACTACGGTGCGCCATATGACATTAAAGAGATTGCCGAAACGGTGGCAAAAGTGAAGGAGGGCTCAGTAGAAGAGATTATCAAAACAACTACAGAGAACTTTAAGCGACTATTCCTTGTCGACTAAAACAACAAATTCACCCTTCTGTTTAATCTTCCCGTCATTAACAAGCTCAAGAAGCTTCTCAGGGTAATCGGTATCAAAGGCCTCATGCATTTTTGTAATATCATTAGCCAAAGTAACTCTCCTAGAAGGAAGGGTATCAATAATTTCCTGCAATAGTTTGCCAATTCGCTGTGGAGACTCATACATAACAAGTGTACTGTTTAGACTCCCATACTCTTTCAAGAGATCTTTTCTATGCGCATCAGATTTAGGTAGAAAGCCTAGAAAAATGAACTTATCTGTTGCCACTCCACTTGCACTTAAAGCCGATACAACTGCACTTGGACCTGGAATAGGGGAGACCTTATATCCCCTTGAAACAAGTTCCCTTACAAGCTTAAATCCTGGATCGGATATAACTGGAGTTCCGGAATCTGAAACAAGGGCGAGATTTAAACCTAAATCGAGCTTTTCCATAACCTTACCAATCATCCTATCGTGATTCTGATCTCGATAAGATACAAGCTGGGCTGAGATATTATAGTGATTGAGCAACTTTGAAGTTTGTCGCGTATCCTCAGCTAAAACGAAGGCGACTTCTTTCAGGATTCGCACAGCCCTAAATGTCATATCCTCAAGATTTCCAATAGGAGTTGCCACAATATATAAAATGCCTTTCCCCTCAGATTTTGTTTCCATAGTTGATTATACTAAAAATATCCCTATCCTTTAACCAAATTTATTTATATAATGAAGTACTATGCAAAATGGTTTAATACTATCAATCTTTTTCCTTCTAATCCTCGTATTTCTAGGAATTGTACTCACATCTATGACCTCAGTACTTTTTGTAGCCGTAATATTTACCCCAAAAGAGGTAGTAAAGGAGATTGTAAAAATAATGAATGCAAAAGCCGATGATAAAGTTGTAGATCTTGGATCAGGGGACGGCCGAGTGCTTATAGAAATGGTGAAAGGAGTAAAAGTTAAAGCCTTTGGTTATGACATATCTCCCATAATGGTGCTGTATTCCAAGTTAAATAGATTTCTAGCCCTAGGATTTAAATCTCCAATTACCTTCGATGTTGTAAGTCTATTTGATTTGAAATATAACGAATACGACATTATATACTGCAACCTGAATGCAAAAATAATGAGCAGACTTTCCTCCAAATTTACTAAACAATTATCAGGAACAAAAGTATTCTCATACATCTATCCAATAGAAGGAAAGAAACCATATAAAAAACACATACTTAGCAATAAACAGGCTCTTTTCGAGTATAGGTATTGACGGATATATATACTAGGTATACCATCAACTCATGTCAGAACCTTTAGCCTCAAAATATAGACCTAAAACTCTCTCTGAATTTGTTGGACAAAGTCATTTAGTAGGAGATGGGGCTCCACTTCGAAAGTTCATCGATCAAAAGACCCTGCCATCAATGATCTTCTGGGGACCACCTGGCACAGGCAAAACCACACTCGCATACATAATCTCTCAAGATCTTTTCTACGATTTCCATAAACTCAACGCCATTTCAAGCGGAAAAGCAACTTTAATGAAGATAATTAAGATTGCAATGAATAACCGAATGTATGGCAAGGGCACAATCGTCTTTATAGATGAGATACACAGATGGAATAAAGCGCAGCAGGACACCCTTCTCCCATATATGGAAAAAGGTATAATCACGCTAATCGGAGCAACTACTGAAAACCCATCATTTAGAATCAACAGTGCTCTACTCTCAAGGGCAAAAGTTTTTGTTTTTAAACAACATGAGAACAAGGATATTGAGAAGTTTCTGAAAAGCATACAGGAACAAGAGTATCCGAATATAAAGTACGAAAAGGGGATATTTGAGAAGATAGCCCAACTTTCCAATGGAGACTTAAGATCAGGCTTGAACATCCTTGAGATAGCCTCAAACCTCGCCGTCAAATCGAAGCTAACGGTCAAAACACTACTAACTGCTGTTCAGCAGCAGGTATACTACGACAGAGCAGGGGAGGAGCACTATAATCTAATATCAGCCCTTCATAAATCAATGAGATCTTCTAATCCTGATGCTGCCTGCTACTGGCTGGGAAGAATGCTTGAAGCAGGAGAAGACCCTCTGTATATAGCTAGAAGGATGGTTAGATTTGCATCTGAAGACATCGGGGTTGCTGATAATAATGCAGTTATTCTTGCAAATACCATTTACGAGGTATGCAGCAAACTAGGGATGCCTGAGTGCGGAGTGAATTTATATCACTTAGCAATCTATCTATCTCAAGCCCCAAAGAACAACAATGCCTACACTGTTGAGGCGCAGGTCAAAGAGGATATAAAAATACATGGCAATCTTCCAGTTCCACTTCATCTGCGTAACGCCTCAACAGACCTTATGAAAGAGGTTGGATATGGTAAGGGGTATGAGTATGATCACAATCTCACTTCAAAGAAATCCAATCAACAGTGCATGCCTGACAAATTGAAAAATAAAAAGTACATAAAGAATGTGGTATAATTTCCACAGCTCATTGTAAAACAGAAAGCGAAGAAGGAGACACAGTAGAAAGTGTATGGTTACATTATTGAGAGTGACTGGCTGGAGCAAAGTCACAGTACATATATTTTCGAATTACACTCTGGAGCTTACATATTAACAAGCCTGAAGCGATTCAGGGAAGTAAAGTGGTACCGCGTTATTACACGCCTTTACACATCTCTATTTTTTAGAAATGTGTAAGGGCGTTTTTTATTTAACCTAAGAAATAAATACTATGGTAAGTAACGATAAAAAAATAATTGATAGAATTCTAAACAAAGCGGTAGAGGAAATACTACCATCAAAAGATGCACTCCAAGCTCTACTGAATTCAGGTAAGCGATTACGAATCTACCAAGGATTTGACCCAACAGCCCCAACTCTTCACATCGGACACAGCGTAATGATGCGAAAGTTGGAAGATTTTAGAAAACTAGGACATCAGGTAATCTTTTTAATAGGTGACTTTACAGCAAGAATTGGAGACCCAACAGATAAAGGAGCAGCAAGAAAGAAACTAACTAAAGAAGAGATCTCTGAAAACCTCAAGCTGTATACAGAGCAGGCAAAAGCTTTGATTGACGTAGATAATAAAGAGAACCCCGTACAGGTAATGTTTAACAGCTCATGGCTAGAGCCCCTAAACTTTGGAGACATTATAGAACTTGCTTCATCCTTTACAGTTCAGCAGATGATCAAGAGAAGTATGTTCCAAAAGAGACTAGAAGAAGATAAGCCAATATACCTACACGAATTCCTATACCCCCTTATGCAAGGATATGACTCTCTCGCAATGGATGTAGATGTTGAGTTAGGAGGAAATGATCAGCTGTTTAATATGCTTGCGGGTAGAGATCTGATGATGGCATTAAAGAATAAAGAGAAATTTGTCATAGCAGGCAAACTCCTAACAACAGCCGATGGAAAGAAAATGGGTAAATCGGAAGGGAACATGATAACCCTAGCTGACAGTGCCCAAAACATCTATGGTAAAGTAATGGCATTTCCTGATGAGCACATAGTCCCAGGCTTTGAGCTGTTAACTTCAATGGAGATAGACGATGTAGAAGAGGTAAAGCAAAAGCTGAAACAAGGAGTGAATCCAATTGAGCTTAAGAAGGCTCTTGCATTACAGTTAACTTCGGAGCTCAAGGGTAAAGACGAAGCAGAGAAAGCTCAGCAGTATTTTGAAGAGGTATTCCAAAAGAAGGGAGCAAGCGAAGAGGCTCCAAAACACGAAGGCTTAAATCAAAATATAGTAGAAATACTGTTAAGCACTAAAATAGCATCAAGTAAAAGTGAAGCCAGAAGACTTCTATTACAAAACGCAGTTAAACTAGAAGGAGAGGTAATTACAGATCCAAATAACATTGTTACAACCCCAGGAATATTAAAAGTAGGCAAAAAGGTATTTCATATTGTATAATGACCAAGGTATGAAAAATATAAGTATGCACATTGTAACTTTTAAGAGACTCCCAATTAACCGGGGGTGATGTTTGCATACATTAGTTAAGTAAACATACCCCCTAGCAATAGGGGGTTTTTGATTATTATGGAAAGAATAACTGATATCGAAAAGTTAAGAGAAAGTATTCTAGCAAATACTCCTGATGCGTTTGCGAATCAAGTATCTGAGGCTATTAACTTTGCTCAGCTGTATCACCAGGGAGAAACAAGATACTCCGGTGAAAATTTTGCTGTACACGCTCTAAACACGGGACTAATTGCAAGTGAAATAAGACTGGATACGGCATCTGTAATCGCAGCCATACTCCATCAGGTTGCATCACGAAGACATAAATCTGAAATTCAAATCTCGACAATAAAAGGAGAAATTCAGAGTATGTTCGGAGACGACGTTCTTGATCTAATTAACCAGGTTGAACATATAAATGATGCAACCAAAATAAACAAAGAGAGTAACCCAAAAGTACTAAGAAAATACCTATTAAGTAGTTCAGACGATATAAGACCCTTACTAATAAAAATATGTGATATCCAGGAAGAGATCCTAACCGTTGAATCGATACCATTAGAAAAAGTTAAACCTTTTTGTAAAAAGGTGTTAGAAATCTACTCACCATTGTGTGAATATTTAAACCTAAACGAGATAAAAAAAGATCTTGATGAAAGAGCTTTTAAAATTCTCAACCCTGACGGCTATGATCTAGTTACAAAACTACTAGAAGAAAACAGCATAAACGATGCTTTAAAAAAATCCTACCTTAAATACCTTAAACTTTTAGCCAATGTATTAGGATATAAAGTAGAAATAAAAGGAAGAATAAAAAGTAAGTACAGCACCTATCAAAAACTTTCAAAATACCTAAAAGAAGGAAAGGGGAGTAAACTAGCAGAGATTAGAGATATTCTTGCGTTTTCAGTTATTACAAACAATATAAACGAGTGCTACTCTTTCTGTGAAGCCCTCAAGACTTTTACAGTAGAAATTCCGGAACTATTTGACGACTATATCACGCATCCGAAACCAAATGGGTATAAAGCGATGCAGATGACCGCCCAGATATCTGAAATTTCTAAAATGTTCGTTGAAATTCAGATCCTAACTGATGAAATGTACTACTTCAACACATACGGTCCTGCATCACACATAGCATACAAAGCTAGCAAAGCCCGTTTTGCTAAAAGCAGCAAAGATCTAGATTGGATTGAAAAAATTCACAAATCAATATCTGAGCATGTAAATCTTCGAGAGAAAAGGTTCTCAATCCCAATAACAGGTGAGATATTCAAAAATCAAATCTTTGTTTTCACTCCAAAAGGATTACTCATAGAACTAGAGAAGGGCGATACCGTAATAGACTTTGCATATAGGGTCCACACTGAGCTAGGCCACAAAACAGTATCAGCAAGAGTAAATGGAAAACCCGCCCCACTAAATCATAATCCTGATACAGGGGATGTAATTGAGTTGATTATAGATAAGAAAAAAGTAACCCCAAACCCTGACTGGTTAAAATTTGCAAATTCTACATCGACAAAGCATAAAATTTCCGCTCAATTAAAAAGATCTTTAGAAGTTGCACGTAAGTAAAGGGTAGAGTAAAATCTTAGATATGAGTGAAAAAACACAAAAAGCCCTTCACAAAGCAATGAGTATATTTGTCGCTGTAATCCTGATTGGAAGTATTATACTCCCATTGATTATAACCCTAATGGGTCTATAAGATGCCACTGAGATTAGATGATCCAATAACCCAAGTGCCACTAGTTGGCACCGCTAAAAGTATCCTCCTTGAAAACCTCGGAATTAATACTGTAAAAGATCTTCTATTTCACATCCCATCAAGATACAAGGACACCTCCAGTATAATAACAATTGACCAATTAAAAATCGAAAGAGAGGGCACAATTGTAGGAACCCTCGAGTCAATCAAAAATATTTACACCCGATCTAGAAAAGTTCTAACAAGAGCCACTATATCGGACGGTACTGGTAGAATAGAAGCCGTATGGTTTAATCAAAGGTATCTTGCTAAATCCCTAAACCCAAACGAACAGTACCTCTTCGAAGGCAAACTCAATCCCAAACAAACACGCCCACAACTAGTCAGCCCAACCTACGAAAAATACTATCAAGGAGTAGTAAATCAAAAGCACGTAGGAAGAATAACCCCCTTCTATCCAGAAACAGCAAACATATCTTCCAAATGGCTAAGGGCTAGATTAGATGATGTATTCAAGAACTTAGAAGATACTATCCTTGACCCCATCCCGCAGGATATCCTCAAAGAAAAACAGCTGCCAACTATAAATGAAGCAATTAACCTCGTCCACAATCCACAAGAAGTTGAGGATGTTAACATAGGCAGAGGCCGGCTTGAGTTTGACGAACTCCTGCGCGTAGCCTTACAAATAGAAAGCGAAGTCCACCAACAAACCGGAAAACAAGCAAATATAATCCCTGTGGATTTTGACACTGTTTATG
This sequence comes from Candidatus Dojkabacteria bacterium UBA2022, assembly GCA_002335495.1. Lineage (GTDB taxonomy): Bacteria > Patescibacteriota > Dojkabacteria > SC72 > SC72 > UBA2022. Next base: position 51,253 of record DDBW01000014.1, read on the forward strand.
AATTTATATCTCAGCTACCGTACAGTTTAACTGATGACCAAGTAATGGCAATAAGAGATATTATAAAGGATATAAACAGTACAAACCCAATGCGCAGACTCCTCAACGGAGATGTAGGAAGCGGTAAAACGGTAGTGGCGGCAGCAGTAATGTACGGAGTATTTAAAAGCGGACTAACATCATTATTAATGGCACCAACCTCAATTCTAGCCCGCCAGCATTTTAAAACCATAAGTAATATGCTTGAGCCTTTGGGAGTAAAGGTTCAACTACGAACAAGTTCTGAACAGATTGAAAACAGCAAAGATCCTCAGGTTATAATTGGAACCCATGCTCTATTATTTGAAAAAGAACTTCCAGATAATATCGCGCTCGTAGTAGTAGATGAGCAGCACAGATTCGGAGTGAATCAAAGGAAAGAGCTTTTAGAAAAGGACACCAACTCATTAATCCCACACTATCTTAGTATGACAGCAACTCCAATTCCTCGAACCCTAACCAATATTCTATTTGGAGATATGTCTGTATCATTCATCAACCAACTTCCCCTCAATAGGCTACCGATCAAAACACACTATGTTCCAAAAGCCAAACGAGACTCCTGCTACACCTGGGTAAAAGAGCGGATTATTGAGACCAACTACAAGGAACAAGCTTTCATTATATTTCCCCTCGTAGACGAATCTGAAAAGTTAGAAGCAAAGTCTGCAAAGAAAGAGTTTGAAACCCTCACATCAACTGTGTTCAAAGAAATCAAGGCAGCACTACTACACGGACAGATGAAGGAGAAAGAGAAGGACGAAATTCTAAAAGATTTTAAAGAAGGTAAATACTCTATATTAATTGCCACCCCAGTAGTAGAAGTGGGAATAGATATTCCAAACGCAACAATGATGATAATTGAAAACGCTGAAAGGTTTGGATTAGCCCAATTACACCAATTTAGAGGAAGAGTTGGAAGAAACTCCCTGCAGTCATACTGCTACCTTTTGGCTGGTGACAGCGTTGATGAAGAGAATGGAGTGGAAAGACTTATGTACTTCAGCCAACATAATTCGGGATTTGATGTTGCCGAATACGACCTTCAAACCAGAGGGCCAGGAGAAGTATTCGGAGTTAAACAATCCGGTATTCCAAAATTTAAGGTTGCCACTATAACAAACATAAAACTCCTGTTACAATGCAGAGAAGTAGCAAAAGAGCTAATTAAACAAGGATACAATGTAGATAAAATACTCGACAACCTATTTAGATGAAAATATATGTAATTCTAGACAATATACGCTCAGCATATAATGTGGGAAGTATATTTAGGACTTCAGATGGAGCAGGGGATTGCGAGATATTAATATGCGGCATATCCCCAACTCCTGAACATAACAAGGTAGCAAAAACCTCTTTAGGTTCTACTGATTCCGTCCCTTGGAAATACTTTAAAACAACGGAGGAAGCTATTGAACACGTTAAGAGCATGAATATACCTATATACAGCATAGAAATCACTCCAGAGGCACAGGAATATACTCAAGTTAAATATCCCCAAGATATTGCAATTGTACTAGGGCACGAAACAGAAGGAGTAGGTAGAAGAATCCTAGAAATAAGTGATAAGCATATCTATGTACCAATGCGGGGAAAAAAGGAATCCTTGAATGTTGCAACCGTTGCAGGTATTGTTATATATGAAATAATTAAATGTAAAAACGTATGATAAAGATTGAATTAGTTGAGGATAAAAAGGCGTGGGATAACATAGCATCCTCTTCATCCCCGTCTACAGTTCTTCAATCTTGGGATTGGGGGGACTTTCAAGTTAGCTTGGGAAGAAAAATATGGAGAATTGGAGTGTATGATGATGATGTATTAGTAGGAGTTGCCCTGGCTCAGCTAATCCCAACAAAACTGAGAACCCACATATATGTTTCCAATGGTCCTGTCATTAGAAGAGAGAAAGTCAAAGAGTATATGCCCAAACTAATAGGATATCTGAAAGCATTAGCAATTCAAGAGAAAGTTCACTTTGTAAGAATAGACCCCCTCTATAAAGACGATGAATTAATAAATAAAGAGCTATCGGATATGGGAATGAAGCGATCGCAAACCTTCACTCAATCTGAAAACAAATGGCTATTAGATGTAACAGAAGAGGAAGAATCTTTACTTAGAAATATGCGAAAAAGCACTCGATATGAGATTAAGAAAGCTGAAAGAGAAGGTGTAACAGTGTATTCGTCAGACAAAATTGAAGACTACAAGCAGTTCGAAAAACTATTTCTGATTACAGCTAAAAGACAGAACTTCATTCCCCATCCAATCACATACTATGAGAAACAGTTCACAACTCTAACCAAAGGAGGGATATACAAGGCATATTGTGCAGTCAGAAACGGAGAAGTGCTAGCAACCGCACTCATTTCCTTTTACGGGGATACTGCCTCGTATCTACACGCATCAAGCCTAAGCAATCCTGAAGTGAATAAATATATGGCACCACCTGCCTTAGTATGGCAAGCTATCAAAGATACGAAAGCGAAGGGGATGAAGTATTTTGACTTCTGGGGGATTGCCCTAACTGATGATCCTAAACACCCTTGGGCTGGATTCACACGTTTTAAAAAAGGGTTTGGAGGTTTTCTTTTCAAAGTAGTACGCTCATACGACATTCCAACTTCACCAAGATACCCTTTGATAGCTCTTATGGATGCAACGCGAGAGAGCTGGGGAATCTGGTACTACAAACTTCTCAAACTCTTAAAAAGATAGCTTGTAGCAATATATTTTTGACATCCACGGATGCGCCATATATTATGGTAATATGGCGTTTTCTGAAAGAGTACTAAAGCGAAAATTCAAGAAAAATATCCTCGTAATATCCTTCATTCTGGTAGCAATACTGCCTGTAATTGCCTTCAACATTATCAAGATTATCAATAACCCAGTACCCAGATTTGTAGAAACTCCTGAAAGCTCCAAATATATTCTTGAAGTATCCAACCAAAACTATAAAGCAAAGATAGGAGGGAAAGATGGCAATACAGCGTCGGTTCAATTCATAAACCCTGATAAGAAAGATATAACCTTCTCCTACATTTCTCAAGACAAGAAAAAACCAACGGTAGAAAGTGACAGTAGAAAAGTAACTTTCAAAAATGTTGATAAAAATATTGATATTGAATATATACCTTTAGCTAACGGTTTAAAGGAAAACATCATCCTCACAGATAAGCCTAAGTCAAACTACTACTACTTTGCAACAGATATAAAGGAGGCCATTGTAAAGAAGCACTACAAAGGAGAAGGAGTTCCTGCTTTTTACACAGAGAAAGGTGAATACCTTTTCAATATAGAGCCTGGATATGCAATAGATGCAAGAGGGAAACGAACGGACGATGTGAAAATAGATGTAATCAAATCCGAGGGGAAACACTACATAAGAGTTAATGTAGATGAAAAATGGTTAAAGTCAGAAAACAGAGCCTTCCCAATTAAAGTTGACCCAACAATCGTATACGATACAACATCTGAATTTGCCAACGGAGTATTTAACAGAGCAAGAGATACAGGATCCGGAGCCAATCCAGTAATAGAGACCTCATATCAAGAACTCAATACTGACACACATACAGCAGGATTATGGCATATGAATGAAAGTTCAGGAAACATTCAAGACGCATCCGGCAACGGTAATATTGGTACCCCAACCGGAACAACAGTAGTAACCGGAATCGTTTCAAACGCAAGAGACTTCAACGGAACCTCCGACTTCATAAACCTGGGTAATGCTTCGATACTAAATATCACTGGTGACATAAGCATTGAGGCATGGGTAAAGGTAGATTCGTATGCATCAGGATTAGCAGTACTAACATGGGCAAACGGTGCATATACACTATTCCCATACCATATAGTAATAAATACCACGGGTACTCTTCGATTTAACTCATCAACAACCGGATCTTTTGATAGCACAGGGATAGTACCACTAGGGGTATGGACTCATATAGCAGTAACAACAGAAGGTAAACTTCTTAGCTTCTATATAAACGGACAATTAGACACTACTCACCAACTTCCATCAGCGACAAGAAGCGCCGGAGATGGCTATCTTTCCTTAAGCAGAGCCTCAACACAGTACTTTGATGGAAGTATTGATGAAGTAAGAATCTCTGACAGAGCAAGAACTAAAGAAGAAATCCTCCAATCATATAACAAATCGGCGTACTCCGTGTACACAAGTGAGGTAATTGATATCGGAAGCGCAGTAGTAACATGGAACAACCTCACATGGACAGAGCAAGGGGTACTAACGGGAGGAGCAGAGACCCTTTCAAATACAGCAAATTTGGTTGCACAATGGAATCTCAATGAAACAAGTGGAACAACAGCAGCTAACAATGCGGGTTCCTGCGGAGCAAGCTGTAACGGTACACTAGTTAACTTTACAAATACTTCGGGACAAGACACGACGCCAATCAGCGGCTGGAGTAATAAGGAAGCAAGATGGGGAAATGGAGGAATTATGCTTGACGGGGCAGATGATTACATCAACATACCCGACCCTACAAATGGTAGCTTAGATTTTGGGACATCAAGCCTCACATTGTCGACATGGATAAAGGCTACGAGTGATAATACAATTGGAAGATGGATTTTATCTAAAACACTAACAACATCTACAACGATGTATTTCATTGGTCATCATACCGATGGTACTATTAGATGGAGAGCTAACGATGGAACTAACGCCTTTGACTTATACTCAAATGTAAGAATTTTGGATAGTAAGTGGCACAACATTGTGGCAGTCATTGATAAAAGCAATAATACCGCAAGACTTTATATCGATGGAATACTGACAGGATCAACAAGTATATCTGGAAGTATGAATCTAGCATCTACCTTTGACTTCACTGTAGGAGCGTTCAAAGATACAACAGGAGCAACTAGCAACCACTTCGGAGGAGTGATTGATTCAATAAGCATATACTCTAGAGCATTAGAGACTAATGAAATACTCTCAAACTACCAAAGCAGTAACTTAGAGATACAAACAAGAGTAGGAAGTGATACCACCCCAAATGATGGGAGCTGGGAAACATGGAGACCGAACACAGTGGAGAATTCATTAACAGCCATGGACAATCAGTTTTTATACCCAACAAATGATTCAGGCCAAACCCTATACTGGCCATTAGACGAAACTGCTAACAATACATGTACAGGAGGAGTAAACGATGTATGTGATAAAACAGGCTCTAACGATGCAGAAATACTCGGAACAACAATTAGAAGCGGAGTATATGGAAGATCAAGAGGATTCCCTGGCAACACGATTGTTGACTTTATCTATGAACCCAGCTACACAGCAATACCAACAACAAGTATCTCTGTAGAGTTTTGGATAAAAACACGAGGAAATCTAGATGGAATTTTTTCATACGCCTCAACAGCAGGTGATAACGATTTCCTTATATACGACAGTTCTAATCTACAGATATTCCGAAATACCACACCATTAGTTTCGGGGGTTTCAGTTAACGATAATCAATGGCACCATGTGGTAGCCACTTGGAGAAGTTCCGACGGTCAGACCCAAATATATAAGGATGGAAAACTTGCCTATACAGGAACAACTCAGACAGGTACAAGCATAACAACAGGAGGAGTACTTATGATTGGACAAGAACAGGATTCGATAGGAGGAGGACTCTCTGCAGCTCAAGCCTTTAAAGGAACTATAGACGAGATCAAAGTATTCAACACTGTACTCTCGGCATCGACCGTATACACAAACTATTTACTTGGTTCAAGAGATATAGCATACACTAATCGCAAATCAGATAGCATCATTAAAACAGAAGGAAGCTATAGCCAGGAAATAAAAAACACTTCTATACAAAACGACTCAAACACAATATCTGCATGGAGCTTTGAAGAAACCAGCGGAACCGGAGCGTTCATAAAAGATATCACCGGAAACAATTCAATTACACCTACAGGATCTTCTTTAACAAGAGGAGTAATAGGGAATGCCCGATTATTCAGTACTTCAGATAACTTTGCGACAACACTGAACGGGTTTGATACTACTCAGAATAATATAACGGTTTCATTCTGGGCGAGGCCAACGATGACTGGCCCCATCAACACGACCTTTTTAGCGGCAACCCCAAATGATACAGCCAATAGGTTCTTAATACACTTCCCATGGAGTGATGGAAATATGTACTGGGATTATGGAGACATTAATACTGTAGGAAGACTATCGGCAGCATTTAATTCATCATGGTACGGAGAGTGGGCCCACTGGGCGTTTGTATCCGAACAAGGAGTAGGGCAAAAAATATTTAGAAACGGGACCCTAATTGCAAGCGACGCGACAGCTGGGACGTTTACAAAGCAGGCAAAAACACTCTCCTTTCCAAGCAGTTGGCAGGGAGTGTTGGATGAGGTTGAAATCAGTGGAATAGCTAGAACTCAAAAAGAGATTAACGATGCCTACAGACAAGGAAGTGATAACTACATAAACCTTCCAGTTTCTAGTACCAATATTACCTCGGATAGAAACCTTAAATTTGATATAGCTGCAGATACAGCAGGGCAATATTTAGAGGCAATTATAGGAGAATCTGCATTCGCAAACTACCAAACAGATAGCAATACTGTAGGGTTATGGCACTTTGACGAGACAATAACCGACCCAGCATACTTTCAGGACACAAGCGGTAACAACAACAAGATAAATTACACTCCATTCACAGCAACCGGAGGTACAATAACAACGTCTGGCATATATACAATACATACATTCACCACCAGTGGAACTTTTACCCCTAACAAGCCAGGTGTAGTAGATGCATTGGTAGTTGGCGGCGGAGGAGGAGGTGGTGGTGGTACATTAAGCGCATGGGGAGGAGGAGGTGGTGGTGGTGGCGTAGTTAAGACTACTACAAACTTAGTAATATCAGCAAATACTTCCGTTACAGTGGGAAATGGAGGAACTGCTGGAGCTCAAGACAATCCTGGAGGAAACGGAGGTAGTTCAGTATTTAGCACACTAACCTCCCTCGGAGGAGGAGGTGGTGGTGGTGGTGGTGGTGCTAACGCTACAGGTAGAAGCAATGGAACAGGAGGTGGGGCAGCCGCAGGAGGTACTGGAGTATCTGGTGGAACAAGTATAGATGGGAGCGGATTCGCTGGAGGATCAGGTTCAACATGTAACACACCTTGTAGATCAGGAGGAGGTGGTGGTGCAGGCGCAGCTGGTACAAGTGGAGCAGTTGGGCCAGGTAACGGAGGAATTGGAATTCTAAATTCATTAACAGGTACTTCAACATATTATGGAGGAGGAGGTGGTGGTTCAGGAGGAACTCAGGGAGGAGTGGCTGGAACCGGAGGACAAGGGGGAGGCGCAAACGGAATAAACTTTGGAACAGCTGGAGCAGGGACGGCCAACACAGGAGGAGGAGGAGGAGGTGGTGGATACCAAGGATCGGGAGGAGCAGGTGGAAGCGGAATAGTAATTGTTAGATACGAGAATGGACAATCGACAACAGTAGGAGAAGGTCGCCTTGGAAAAGGAAGATACTTCAACGGACTAAGCGAATACTTACAAACTACGAATAATTATAACTTCACATCCGAAAGCTTCACTATTTCAATGTGGGTAAAACCATCTGATATCTCCAATAGCCCAGTTATGGTAAGTAACGGATCATGGCAGGTAGATGGATATTACATGCATATCCTAAGCAACGGTGGAGTCCAGTTTATAACAAGCCAAGCTGGAGTGATACAAGTTTCAAGCAGTAAAGCTGGATCAGTAAAAGTTAATCAGTGGAATCACATTGCGGTTGTAAGAAGTGGAAGTAGCGTAAGAACATATGTAAATGGGATGGATAAAACTACAGTGGTAGGGACGCATGTAAATCCCACATCCACAACGACACCGTTTAGAATAGGAAACTATAGTTCAGGGACTTTGTATATGTATAAAGGATATCTAGACGAACTCCGAGTTGATCGTGTAGCGAGAACTGCAGAGGAGATAAGACAGGCATTCAACTTTGATAGTAGAACATACGATATTGAGATTGATTTTGCAGCAAAGTTAGATAACTCAAATGTAATCAATAGCATTGCCGATACATCATTTATTGTAGATGCTACATACCATGGAGCACACCAGAAAGGAGACAACTTATACGTAGGTGACAAGATTATTGTTAGAGAGAATGTTAACGGTATAAGGTATATGGCAACCGGAACGGTAACCTCTGTAACAACATCAACAGGACTGACCTCGGTGGCCTCATGGGATGTGGGATCAACATTTCCACCGTCGGGCTATACCCAAAATGCAGGACTTTTTAAATGGCAAACTGAATATTGGAAAATCCAAGAAACAAATCTATCATCTCACTTAGATGCTGTAAGCCTAATCACAATAAGAGTAACAGATGGCAAGATTGGACGAGAATTATGGATAGACAACATCGGCAGTACAGGTTCATACCTAACAAATCCTTCCGGATCAACAATTACATCATCCACCGGGAACCGGTACTTACAATATAGAGTAATACAAAATTCTAATAGCAGAGACCTAAGCAGTAAGCTAAGTCTTCTTAGCGTTGATTACACATCAAATGTGGCCCCCAATACCCCAACCTTAGATTCTCCATCCAATGTAACAGCCAGCCAGCCCCTTCGCCCAGTTCTAAGAACAACAGCAACAGATGTCGACCTTGACTACATCAGATACCGCATTCAATTGTGTGAAGATATTTTCATGACAAGAAACTGCCAAACCTTCGATCAGACTTCGTCTCAAACTGGGTGGAGTGGACAGAACACCCAAACAAATACAGCGTACACAAACGGCTCACAAGCCACATACACTCTACAATCCGATTTAGAAGAAGGTAAAACATACTATTGGAGATCATACGCAATCGATCCAGGTGGAATGAACCAATGGAGTACCACTCAATCAGAACCATTTGCATTTGCGGTAAATGCCAGACCTCGACCAAATCAAAACGTATACAAACAACACTTTATAGCAAGGCGCGAGAGCTCATACCCTTCATCAACCACAGGATGGGCGAGCATAAACGGAGCAGCAGAGTCAGGTACTACAGGTTCGCCTAACGGATGGATTGCAGGATCAAACTTCACGGTAGGAGATAGATATTTGATAATGGTATGGGGAAGCCATCAAGCAGATAATATTAGTGCAAAGAGCGGACTAAGAGTTAAATATGGACCAACTCCATTCACGGAATCCCAAGCAATAGAGACAAGTAATCAAAGTGCCACCTCTTATAAAACTCCATACTTCTGGTTTACAGTATGGACCGCTCAAAATGCTAACCTTGAAGTCGAGACATACTGGAGCGGAAATGCTGGGACAGAATCTAGAGTTGAGGACATAACCTTAGTAGCAATAAATGCAGAAGATCTAATTGCAAATGGAGATCTACACTACAATATTTCAACAACGGGAGGAACATTAGACACCACCTACTCACCAAAAGCATCAGCAGCCTTTACGACAACAGAAGCCGCTCCATGGTGGATAATGGGATATAGCCAGGCCGACATTGTAGATTTAGATTCTGATAAATATCAGACAAGATTAAATCTAATTAGTACAGTTACATTCCCTGTTTATAATCAGACTGAAACTCCATTTGGAGTTACCTCTATCTCAGGTAAAGATGCAGTCGATACCCCTGTCTACGGAACAGGATATGTACAGGAGATAGCAACTGGGATAGATGTCGATGCCAACATTGAAATTAAAGAATCAGCCGCCAACCAACAGTGGGCAGCAGCAGGGGTTCTAGCATTGAACCTAAAAGCTTTCGACAGCTATAGTTATGCGACAACAACAAATAACACAACTCTAAGTACGCCATCGGCATGGATAGAGCAAGCACAAATTAACCCATTAAACAGATATGCTTCCAATTATCTAATTGCTTCAGGTGCAGTAATCGATGATGCAGGGACAAAAACAATTTCTAGAATACAAAACTCTGAAATAAACGTAACCGACGATGTCGGAGGATGGCGACATAATACAGGAGATATAATGCCAGTCACACTTGCAGATGCGTTCCCCAACCTAACAGGGGGCATTAAGAATATTGAGATGGACTCGCAAAGTACCTTGGCAGGAACAGCAACAGTGGACGATAGATGGATCGTTGCACTGTCGCTTGAGGAGCCTGCTATCGGACCAACTTTAAATACCCCAGCAGCAGGAGCAACGAATCAAAGTGTTCGAACCCAGTTCAAAGTAGTGGCACACGACCCTGATAGCGACTCCCTTATGTATAAAATTGATCTGTGCTCTAACTTAGCAATGACAACTGATTGTCAAACCTTTAACCAACAATCCTCACAAACAGGATGGACAGGGCAAAATGCATTCTCAAACCAAAGATACGCATCTGGAACGGAAGGTACCTACACCCTGCAATCCGACCTCAACCCAAACACCACCTACTACTGGAGAGCCTATGTGATTGATCCAAGCGGGACAAACGTCTTCACCGCAGCTAGCGCAGTAAGATCTTTCACAACCTCGCAAAGCCCATTCCAACCATCAGCGATAGAAATTGAAGCAAGTACCAATCCAACCGGAGTGACAGACTTGACCCCAGAAATAAGCGCGCTACATACGGATCCGGAAAGTGACAGTGCAAACTATATTAGAATACAGGTAAGTACCGTCAGTAATTTTGCTTCAACAGTATGGGATACAGGTAAGCTAATCATGACAACAACGGCTCACGGCGTTCGCACTCCAACCCTCAGTTATAGTGGTTCAACACTATACTTAAACGGGCAGCTATACTACGTTCGAATCAAACTGTGGGATGTAAAAGGAGCAGAAAGTGCATGGTCCAATACTGCTACATTCCAAATGCACAAATTAGAGCCAGCTAACGGATGCCATATAACAGATACTGACCCAACGGACACAACCATAATCATAAAATGGAACGATAACAGCGCTCTCGAAGATGGGTATAGGGTACAAAGAAGCGTTAACGGAGGTGCCTTCGCCAACTTGATAACTAAGCCAGCCAACTCAACCTTCCACACCGATACAATTTCAGCAGGTAATACATACAGATATAGAATTGCTACAACCCACTCTTCATACTTCGCAGCAGACTGTACAACCTCTACTGCAGACGTGAAAGTTGGAGAAATTAGGATAGGGGGAATTAAGATAGGAGGGATAAAGATAGATTAATTTATCATATTAATGTAAAATCTATACTATGAGCTTAAAAATTGACTCGTTCAAAAAACTTAGAAAAGAGAAAAATAAGTGGAAAACCGAAACATGGGAGGAGTATGAAGATCGAGAGAAAGCCTTCCTAAAAGAGCGACTACTCAGCAAAGAGCCCACTATTAAAGGGCAGGTGCGAATAACTGCAGGAAGTGCAAAAAATGTACAAATAGATATTCCTCGAACCACAAGACCTCTTACCGATAGAATGAAAGTCAGAGTTTTTGACATATTAAACACAGATATTGTTAATAAAGAAGTCCTTGACCTATACGCCGGTTCAGGAAGCTTTGGACTAGAGGCGCTCTCAAGAGGAGCAAAAAACGCAACCTTTGTGGATGCTGCCAAACAGGCTTTCGGAGTACTCGAAAATAATGCTAAAGCAACAGGTTTTTCATCATCATCAGAAGTAATTAAGATGAAGGTAGAAGAGTACCTATTCAAAAAAACTACCGAGGGCAATGTCGTATTTGACATCATCTTCATGGATCCTCCCTACAAACTTTTCAATAAGAAGAAAATGTTTAATATTGAAAAAGTACTCAACGATGCAAGCAAACTTCTTCCGGCTGTACAAAAGATAAAAGGGAGATTCAAGGGAGCAATAATCGTTAAACACCCCAGGCGCTACCCAATCGAGAAGTTAAAGCTCGATAATATAAAAGCCTATGAGACTTTTGAATTCGGACTAAACTGCATAACAATATACATTGTAAAATAGTAACAGTGAGTACTAAGTCGAACTACCTTACATCAATTCGAATAAGTTTCTTCATTGTGTATGCATGGTTTGGGCTTTTAAAAGTATTTGATGTCAGCGGGGCCACAAACCTAGTACAAGACCTCCTCAATTTTATGCTTCCAGGATTTCCAGAAGACCTCTTTGTATTTCTTTTTGGACTCTTCGAAGTACTTATAGGGATTATATTTCTATACAAACCCTTCACTAAACTTGCGATATTTTTTGCAACCGTACACTTAATGATGTGTGCCTTCCCACTATTTGTTCTCCCATACTACACATGGAACGGATCAATGATTCTAACTCAGGTAGGACAGTACATAGTAAAAAACATATTTATCGTGAGTGCCCTTATAGGATTATGGGAAACGGAGGTTATGGGTAAATAGCCATTGCAAATTAATTATATTCGCTATAAAATCAAGTACATGTACAAAATATTCGGTAAAACCAAAGAAAACGTGCTTAAGATTGTCTTCCCAACATCCCTGTGATGTTATTATTTTCAATTTTCCATATTAAATTATATTTAAACCTTTAATGGCTAGTTCAAATAATAATCAGGATCATATCTCAGAGTTAGAACGAATGAGACATACTGCATCACATATATTGGCACAGGCAGTACTTAAATTCTATCCTGACACCAAGCTCGGGATAGGACCTGCAATTGACGACGGCTTCTACTACGATTTTGAATTTGCGGAACCGATATCCGAGGAAGATCTTGAGAGATTCGAAAAGGAGATGAAGAGAATTATTGATGAGAATCTCCCAATGAAGCAAAGCTTCATGAAGAGAAAAGATGCTGAAAAATACCTCAAAGAGAAAGATCAGAAATTCAAGCTTGAATTACTCAAAGATATACCTGATAAAGAGATTAGTTTCTACATAACAGGAGACAATCAATTTGTAGATATGTGTAGAGGACCACACGTTGAATCTACAGGAAAAGTTGGAGCTGTAAAATTGAAAAGCATTGCAGGAGCATACTGGAGAGGAGATGAAAAGCGTCCAATGTTAACAAGAATCTATGGATTTGCCTTTGATACAAAAAAGGAATTAAATAACTATATTGAACTTCTTGCTGAAGCAGAGAAGAGAGATCACAGAGTTCTAGGTAAAGAGCTTGGATTATTCATATACTCTGATTTGGTAGGAAAGGGACTGCCACTATGGACTGCTAAAGGCGCCACAATTAGACGAATCCTTGAAAGATTCATCGTAGATGAGGAGATTAAAAGAGGATATCAGCATGTATACACCCCAGATATCGCCAAAATAGAACTGTATAAAACATCCGGTCACTACCCATACTACAAAGATTCAATGTATGCTCCAATCAAAGTAGACGATGAAGAGTTTATGCTCAGACCAATGACCTGTCCACATCACTTTGAGCTATATTCCGCTCAGAAGCGAAGCTACCGTGAACTTCCGATGAGAATTGCCGAATTAGCGAAACTTTATAGATACGAAAAGAGCGGTGAACTTAGTGGATTAATAAGAGTACGAAGCTTCTGCCTTGCAGATGCGCACATAATTGCAATGCCATCACAAGCCCACGATGAAATAAACAGAGCCCTAGACCTCATTGAGTATGCGGCAGGTGTGTTTGGACTAGAACCAAATAAAGATTACAGATACAGACTATCTCTTGGTGATAGAAGCAACTCTGAGAAGTACTTTAAAGATGATGAGTCTTGGGATTTTGCAGAGAACGTACTCAGAGAGGTATTAGCAAAGCGAGATGTAGAGAGCTATGAAGCCCCAGGAGAGGCTGCTTTCTACGGTCCTAAGATTGATATTCAAATGAAAAATATTCTTGGCAAAGAAGATACTGCCTTCACAGTACAGTATGACTTTGTAATGCCAAAGCGATTTGATCTTAAATACTCAGACGATAAAGGTGAAGAGCAGGAGCCAGTAGTAATCCATAGATCATCTATAGGTGCGATTGAAAGAATAATTGCCTTCCTTATTGAAAAATATGGAGGAGTCTTCCCATTATGGATGGCTCCAGTACAGGTTAAGGTACTACCAATTTCTGATGCCCAGGCCGATTACGCTAGGCAGGTAACCGAGAGATTACAGAGCGAAGATATCAGAGTTATTCTGGACGACAGAAACGAAACCCTACAGTATAGAATCAGAGACGGCGAGGTAAATAAAATTCCGTATATGGTAATAGTTGGAAACAAAGAGATCGAAACAAATACCGTATCAGTAAGGTCACACGGAAGCAAAGAGATTGGACTTATGAAAATTGATGAGTTCGTGCAGGCATTAAATAAAGAGATTGAATCCAAATCTTAATTAAACTAATTTTATATTTATATACTTAATAAATGGAATTTAAGAAAACTTTCAAAAGACCATATAACAATAACAACGGATATAACCGAAACAACGGTAGTTATAACCGAGGGAATGCCGATAAAAAACAGTACGGACCAAGAAGAAACGAATTTATAAGAGTCCCACAAGTAATGGTAATCGGAGACCAAGGAGAGAATCTTGGAGTTATGAAAACAGACGAAGCTATTAAACTAGCGCAATCTAAGGGATTAGACCTTGTTGAGGTAGGTGCGACCGTAAATCCACCAGTATGCAAAATCATCGACTATGCTAAGTATGTGTACGAGTTAAACAAGAAGCAGAGAAAGAATAAAAATAAAGCTAAGGATATGAAGGAGTTTAAATTCAGTCCTGTTATTGACATCGGAGATATAGAACTGAGAGTAAGAAGATCGAAGGAATTTATAGATAAAGGACATAATGTTCGACTCACAATGGTAAGAAAGGGGAGGCAGACTCACGAATTGGCAATACAAGTTTTCAATGATATATTGACTAATTTCGAAGGCTATAGTACTATTGAGCCCGAGAAAAAAGTAGAAGGTAAAACTATATTTATAACTTTCAAAGCAAATGGCAAGGCAAAGAACTAGAAAAACAGCAATAAAGAGGTTCAGAAAGAGCAATCCTAAAGGAAATAGAAGGTCAAAGATTCTATACTCAAAGACAGCTCAGCACCACCTTATGACGAAGAGATCCAAGAGAGTAAAGCGAAGAAAGCCTAATAAAGCTGTTGCAACAAAGAGCAACACAAAAAGAATTAGACAAATAATTAAGAACATATAAAACCATGAGAGTAGCAACCGGAAACGTAAGAAGAAGAAGACATAAAAAAGTGTTAGCCGCAACAAAGGGCTACAGAATGACAAAGAATAGATTGTATAAGGTTGCACATGAGGCTTTCATGCACGCAGGTCAATACTCATACAACGACAGACAGAAAAGAACATCTCAGATGAGAGAGCTTTGGATTAAAAGAATTAATGCAGCAGCCCAGCTAAACGGAATGACATACTCTGTGTTCATGGACAAGGTAAAGAAATCAAACATTGCATTAAACAAGAAGATGCTTGCAGATATTGCATTTGATTCTCCAGAGGTATTTTCACAGATTGTAAAATCATTTTAGGTTATACAAATAAGCCCTAAATGATGTATACTGATTACATCTAAGGGTGTGTTAAAGCTATATATGGAATTTAAAAACCAAGCCATACAAGAGGCGTATAAACAGTTCGAAACTGATTCACTCAAACTTTCATTGGAAGATTTAAAACACGCATATAAGAAGGGAAGTACATTCTTCAAAGATATCTATGCCCAGATTAAGAATATCACTGGTGATCAAAAAAAAGAATACGGATACGAGGCTAACACCCTTGCCAATTACATTGAAGAGAAGATTAACCAGCTTCAGCTATTATCCGAAGTATCCAATAAAGGAAAGGAGTATCTAGACCCAACAGCTCCATTTGATTTAAACGAAAACAGTTCAGCGAGATTAGTTCCAACAGATTTAGAAGGTACTAAAAACCCTCTAACACAAGAGATGGAAAAGGTATTGAGCATTTTCAAAAGGATGGGCTTTGACATTATAGAATCAAGACAGCTTGATGACGATTATCATATGTTCGAAACTTTAAATATACCCAAAGGGCATCCGGCGAGAGATATCTGGGATACCTTCTGGACCCAGGAAGGATTAATTCCTCCAGCACACACATCTACGATGCAAAACAGGGCGATGAGACTCAAGGGTAAGCCACCAATCAGATATGTCATACCAGGTAGATGCTACCGGAACGAGGCTACCGATGCATCCCACGAACATACTTTCTACCAAATAGAAGGTGTTTATGTTGATAAAAACATATCACTGGGAGATATGCTAGGAACAATTAAAACATATCTTGAAGCTTTCTTCGAAATGGATCTGGATATTAAAGTACAACCAGCATACTTCCCATTCACAGAGCCCGATATGGAATTCATGATTTCATGCCCATTCTGCCGAAAAACAGGATGTAAAGTATGTAAGTACTCAGGTTGGATGGAAATAATGGGATGCGGAGTAATCAATCCTTTTGTGTTACAAGAGGCTGGAATCGATCCGAAAGAGTACTCAGGTTTTGCTTGGGGATTCGGCTTGGACCGTCTTGTTATGATCAAAAATGGAGTTCAAGATATCAGGAGATTCCATAGCGGAGACCTTAATTTCTTAAAGCAGTTCTAAATGTACATACCACTAAACTGGATAAAAGAATATACAGATGTAAACCTAACCAATGAGGAACTCGTAGAAGAGGTTTCCACGAAAATTGGAGCTGTAGAGGAAGTTAAAGACCTTTCAGAAAAATACAAAGACATATTAACGGCCGAGATTATAGAAGTAAATGACCACCCAAATGCAGATAAACTAGGAGTTTATAAAATTTCAATTGGAAAAGATAAAACTGTTCAGGTTGTAGCTGGAGACAAAACTTTGAAGGTCGGGGAGAAAGTCGCATACTTTGCCCCTGGAGTTAAAGTTCCATATAACTCTCATCCTGAAAAATACGATGGTATTGTTACAAAAGTCTCTCTTAGAGGAGTAGATTCAGAGGGAATGCTCGCATCAGAAAGGGAACTTGATCTTGGAGCAGATCATAATAAAGTAATGAGACTAGATGCAAATATAGAACCTGGCCAGTTGCTTGCCGAGGTATTCGGCTTAAATGATGTAGTATTGGATATCGAAAATAAAGCATTGGCAAACCGAGGAGACCTCTTCGGCATTCTTGGGATTGCGAGAGAGCTTTCTGGAATTCAGGGGAAGAAATTTCAATCACCTGACTGGTACTCAACTAAGACAGATAAATATAACGGGGATATAAAAGTAACCATAAAGAATGAGATAGATGCATACTGCAAGAGATATATGGCAGTTGTAATGGACGGCGTTCAAGTGATGGAATCACCGGTTTGGATGAAAGTAGCCCTCTCAAAAGTTGGGATT
Source organism: Candidatus Dojkabacteria bacterium UBA2022 (assembly GCA_002335495.1). Taxonomy (GTDB): domain Bacteria; phylum Patescibacteriota; class Dojkabacteria; order SC72; family SC72; genus UBA2022. The sequence continues at coordinate 68,659 of DDBW01000014.1, forward strand.
AGACCGATTAACAATGTTGTAGACATAACAAACTATGCCATGTATCTGACCTCACAACCCCTTCATGCATTTGACCTTGATAAGGTATTAAAAGTATCAGGTAAAGATGAAGCTGAAATTCTGGTAAGGCTGGCTAAAGAAGGAGAAACCATTACTACTCTTGATGGTAAAACGGTTGAATTAGATACAAATACAATGGTAATTACGGATGGAAGAAACCCAATCGCAATTGCCGGTGTAATGGGAGGACAGAGCACTGAGGTAGATAGTAACACGAAGAGAATTCTAATCGAATGCGCAAGTTTTGATAGATACAACATAAGAAAGACTTCGATGAGACTTGGATTATTCACAGAAGCGGTAACCAGATTTACTAAAGCTCTAGATCCAAATCATTGCGAAGGAGTGCTGGTAAAAACAATAGATATGATTAATGACCTTGCGAAAGGAAAGGTGGCGAGCAAGGTATTTGACGAGTATGCCCAACCTGTATCAGCAAAAACTATCAACTTTACTACCAATCGATTAAATACCATTCTTGGAATATCATTATCCCCAGAACAAGTTAAACAATACCTTGAAAATATTGAATACCAAATTCAGGTAAACGGAGATGAAATTATTGCAACAGTACCAACCTTTAGGCAGGATATTGGAGTAGAGGAGGATATCTATGAAGACGTTGGCAGACACTATGGTTACAATAATATAACCCCAACCCTTCCTTCAAAACCAATACTACCAAATTCTATAAATCCAATGCTTGAGTTTAAAACCAAGCTAAGGGAGATAATGACACGTTTAGGAGGTAATGAGTTGCTCACCTACAACTTCACAGATGCCAAGGTGTTTGAGAAATACAACATATCCTTGGACACTTCGTATAAGATTATCAACCCTCTCTCACCAGAGCTAGAGTATATGCGTTATGATCTATTACCATCTCTACTTGAAAAAGTGGTAGTAAATGTAGAGCAGGGATACAACAAGTTCATGCTCTATGAACTAAACAAGGGACACAGTAAAGCTCAGGAGGATTTTGACCCTACAGAGAGCCTTCCAAAGGAGCGCGAGTATCTTGGGGCTACCATTGTTAACCCAGATTACAAAGGAAGACCATACTACACGGCAAAAGCAGTACTTGAAAAACTTCTCTCAAAGTTAAATGTAAAAACCTACGATCTTGTACTACTAAAGGATTTACCAACCCCAACAAAGGCATGGATTGATAGGATGAGTGACTTCTTGGACATAGACAGAACAGCAGCTCTAATAATAAATCAGGAGTACGTGGGGGTAGTAGGGGAGGTACATGCCCACATTCTCAGTAAAGCCAAGCTTCCTGCATACACTTCTATATTAGAACTAGACCTTGGAGTTCTAATCAACTACACCAAAGACAGCTACGGATATATCGAGCCTTCTAGGTACCCTAGAACGATCCAGGACTTCTGTTTTGAACTCCCTCTTGAAGTTAGGTATAAAGATCTTGAGAAACTAGTGAGTAAGATAGTCACAGATGTAGATTATGTATTTACAATCTCCCCAATTGATATCTTCCATAAAGAGGAAAGCGATAAAAAGCGTATTACATTGAGACTATCGTTACAGCATAGAGATAGAACATTAACACAGTACGATATAACTCAGCTTAGAAACACCCTTTCTAAAGAATCAGAATTACTCGGCGGAAAGATAGTTTAAACGTCCCCACAATTCTCCATAATCATTAATGAGTGGCAGTAATCTGCGTAGCTTTCATCGACAACTCCTTGTTCAATAATAAAAGCGACTCCTTGAGCAATATACTGAGCAGCCTCATCTGCTCCTTCAGAATTTTGAGATAATATGTATATAGCGATGAATGGAGCGGGTATTTTAAAACCCTGGTATGAGTTCATTATTTTGGGGCTAGGGGTGGGAAACAGGTTCCAGTTAAACACCGCAGGGAGTCCAAAATCATTACCTTGTGTTAAAACGTATCGAACAATTAAAGAAGGAACCGCTACAGATAGTATACTTTCTGATTGAGATATCGTATGGCTTTCTATATAGCGCAAAAGAGCATTAATATCTCTAAGCAAAATCATACTATCAATACAATCATTAACTTCTCTAGGAGAAAAGAAATCCCATATTCGTAAAACATCATAAATACTTGCACTCGGAAGTGTTTCCAAACCTGTGGGGCCTGTGGGTTTTAAGCTGGATCTAATACTTATTAATCCCTTAAAAATCTTTAGCAATTATACAGCTAAAAAGCCTACTGTTCTAGTACTTTATTGTTATAGTACTACTCTCGTAAGTATTAGCGCCATCAACTGCAACAGCCTTTACATTATAGAAGCTATTACTTGGTAAAGTACCATCTGCCCATGCAATAGACCAACTTCCACCATAAGAATTATCTTCAAAGGTATTGGAGTATCCACCACCTTGCTTGGTAATTATAAACTGGACTTTATCTATAGAATTGTCAGATACAGAAGCTTCAAACACAATAGGTTGTAAAAGGTGAGTACTACCATTACTTGGTGAAGTAATATTAATTGAAATTACTGTTCCAGTAACGTTGATTGTAATCTGTGACTCCCCAGTTTTACCTTCGGTATCAGTTACCTTTGCTCTGAGAGTATGACTACCTACTGAGGTAGCATTTGGGACTACATAGTTAAATTCATAAGGAGCAGAAGCAATAGTTGATATCAACGCGCCGTCAAAATACAACTCAACTTGTGTAACTGAACCCTTGGCTCTAGGGTCGACCTTAATATTCAAGTTCCCTCCTTTAGCAACCGATGTACCATTAGCAGGAGTTATGAAGTCAACAACAGGAGCATCCCCAGGCCCAAGGGGAAGAGGACAGTCAGCTTTCTCGGGCTCCTTAAAGTATATTTTTGGATCTTTGATTGCAGATAGATACTTCTCATAACCAGTTTGCTGGAACTTATTCTCTAATTCCTTCTCTACAACATATGCATCAACTACAAGGTTGTACTTCTTAGCCGCATCTAAGTTTGATGGGACTTTATTGTTTGCCTTACAAATACTAATCTTGGTCCTCTTATCTGGCTTAGGAGCCTTACCAGTTATGTATATAGAAGCTACCTTTTTACATGCACTATCTTTCGTGGCCATATTTCCTGTATCAGCACAAACCTGTGTAGCAACTATTCCAGAAGGTCGAGAGAAGGTTTCAGGCTTATACTTTGTAGCCATTCTAGTCATAAAAGAACCTGCAATTGGTAGGGGAACTGTAGTACTCCATGCCCCAGGTGTTTCTACATTATTGTTATTACCAGACCAAACCGCAGTGACTAAACTTTTAGAATACATTACAGAGACAAGGTCTCTTGGACCATTAGTTGTACCAGTCTTTCCACAGAAAGTTCTCCTACCATTGTAATTATAGTGTTGCTTCTGTGGTTGATCTCCAAAGCCACCCATATCACAAAGCACCCAGTTTAGCGCATAGATCTCTTTCTCGTCCCAAACTCTCTTCCCTTTATTTTCTTTCTTTTCTAACAAAATCTTCCCCTTGGAATCTTCAACCTTCAAAATAGACCTAATCTCTTTCTTAATTCCACCGTTTGCAAAGACAGTGTAAGCACCAGCATGCTCAAGCAAAGACATCTCAGCAGTACCAAGGGTTAAACTTAATCCATATTTATCCCTTTGAGTTAAGGTTGTAATTCCAAGCGTTTCAGCGGTTTTTATAAAGTTATCAATCCCCACCAATTGCATAGTGTAAACCGCAGGGATGTTTCTAGATTCGAGCAACGCCTGTCTCGCAGTCATAGGACCATAATATCTGTTATCCCAGTTAGCGAGCTTATAATTACCGAAACTGAACTCTTTGATATCAGGCGTTATCAACCATGGACCGTAACCTTGATTGAAAGCAGTGAGATAAGTATAAGGCTTGACTGACGAGCCCATCTGTCTAGGACTTATTGTAACGTTTACATTTCCATCAATTTTGGGATCATCTATCTTGTTGTAATCAATAGATCCAACCATTGCTATAACATCACCAGACTTAGGATCAATTGAAACCATAGCTCCGTTATTAACATTCCATTTTTTACCGTATGTAGCAATACCTTTTTTAATCTCTTCTTCAGCAATCTTTTGTACGGAAAGGTCTAGTGTAGTAGTTACCTTAAGACCTCCCTGTTCAACTCTTTCAGGGCCGTAAAGATCTACCAACTGCTGCTTTACATAGAAGACAAAGTGAGGAGCATTAATATCGATATTCTTTGATTTATAAACAAGTTCCTCAGCTTTTGCTTTTTGAATCTCTTCCTCTGTCACGCCAGTAACATCCTTATGCTTAAGCATTTGATCTAGTACAAACTCCTGCCTTCCTTTTGAAAGATCAGGGCGAGTTCCGTAGAGTGGCGAGTATATTCCAGGACCTGTGATAATACCCGCAAGCATTGCGCTTTCAGCGAGAGTCAAGTCCTTAGCGTCTTTGCCAAAGTATGCATTTGCTGCCGACTGAAAACCGTAGTTGACACCTCCCAGAGGGATTTCGTTCATATACAGCTGAAGAATTTCATCCTTTGAGAAAGTCTGCTCCATCTGCATCGTAATAAGAATCTCTTTGATCTTTCTAGAGTATGTTTTCTCGTAAACCTCGTTTCCAATAATATCGTAAAGCAGGGTATTTTTGACTAACTGCTGGGATATTGTACTTGCCCCTCTAACAGTATCCTGCAAAACTATGTTGGTATAAGCTGACTTTGCAATAGCAGCCAAGTCTATTCCTTTGTGCTCGTAAAACTGAATATCTTCAGCAGAAAGCAATGCCCACTTTGTATGTTCAGGAATATCTTCAAGCTTAACAAACTCTCTATTTTGATCACCATATATAGTGTAAAGAAGCTTTCCGTTTCTATCAAAAATCTGAGTACTTAGGGCAGAACTTCTATCAATTAGCTTATTTGGATCAGGTAGAGAGGCCTCCAACTGTTTCAAGTATATTGCCCCAGCGATAATTCCAAAGAGGCCAATAAAAAAACAAACCCCAATAAATATATAGGTAGCCTTAATAAGCTTCTTTTTGAATGGAGAGGATACTGTCGACTTTCGTTTGGCCGTAGTTTGAGATCGAGGAGAAGTTGATCCAAATCGCTTTAAGTTTCTAACCCCGGAAACTACCGGCTTCCTACTCATTTTACGCATACTAAAGCCAGTTATACTGGTTTTAGGTTTATTTCTATCACTCATTCCTACTCTGTATTTCATAGGGCTATTATATCATCTAAACCTTGTAACTTAAGTATACCTTCTCAAATCTCTTTAAGGTACTCTGAATCACTTTATACATATATAAGACCACATATCCTAACACAATCCAAAATATCACATCGATTATGGTATTCAACCAGCCAGGGAATAGATTTATTGATAGGATTTTAACAATAAAGTAGATACCAAAGATAAGTAGGAACTTCATAAACAATGAGGTATCCAGGGTGGAGAAATAACCGGCTAACATCTCATCAATCCCCCTATTTAGGACACCGTTTTTCGTATTAATTATAGTCTGTCCCAAAGCCCAAGTTTTAAAATTAGGCTCAAGTTTGGTATGACTTCTAAGTATAAAGTCTTTTGGCAAAGTATTTCCCTCTTGAAAACTGAATATAACCCTGTTGGTAGTGCTTCTGATATCAAGGATTTTACGCTCAACATTCTCGGCTAAATCAAAGTTTCCTTCCATCAGAATATTTTGCAAGGTAAAAGAGGGAGTTGCATCGTTAAATCCAAAAATAAGATCCTCTAGATTATAGACCTCAATAACATCATCGTAGGTATGAACTAGCTTCTTATATGTGAGGGTCAGTTTAGAGCTCATCACATCTTTAACCTTACTATCTAAAGATAATACATCAAAAGTCTTTAATACCTTATCACCACCTCCGATTAAAGTATTAAAGGTTGTGAGAAATTCACCGGGTTTATATCTAAGGATTTTCATACTATTTACATATTAGAAGATTTACAAAATGGTAGCAAGGGAATGCAAGGGGGAAAAATTGGAGGAAAACTATAATTTAGAGTATAATCATTATCATGAAAAAGATGAGTAACAGAACAAACTTAAACCATCACAAGACGCATTAAGCCGTCTTATTTTCC
>DDBW01000004.1 GCA_002335495.1 Candidatus Dojkabacteria bacterium UBA2022
GCTGAAGATATCGGAGCTGCAAAGCAAGCTCTGAAATTACAGGCTAAGGGGGAGTTCTTTAATCAGGTTTGGGCTGAGATTCCTGAAAGGGACCCTGATATGCAGGAGATGATGAAACGTGAGGAATTATTCTGGGGGATGCCAACGAGAGATCTTGCTGCTATCAGAAGAGCAAAGCACCTAACTATGGAAGTAAATGAGGAACATACTATGTGGAGGGTTATAAGAAAGACTTCTCCAATTGTTTCAGGAGGTCTCAATCCTGTCCTTCTTCCTGATTTCCTAGATGTATTTGGTTCCATTGATTTTATTGTCACAATGGGTGGTGGGGTTCATTCGCATCCTATGGGAACAAGTGCTGGTATAAAAGCAGTATTCCAAGCTTATGAAGCATGGCTTGCTAATATCCCACTTGAAGAGTATGCCAAGGATAAAGAAGAGTTAAGGGTTGCAATGGATTTCTATAATAAACATGGGATCCAGGCGCATAGATAAGGGTGAAAAGCCTTTGTCGTGGTATAATTGCCTCCATGACAGAGTTTAAAAGAGAAGGAGATGGATATTTTGCATTTGCGATAATCAAGGAACCCTTGCGAGACCTTGACGCTAATATTGCGGAAAAGATGGGGCTTTTTAATCCTAAGACAGATGCTTGGTTTGATAATATTGAAGTTGACCCCGAAAAAAGAGGGCAAGGAATTGCTCGTAGGATTCTGAATGAGTTAATCGATGACTGTTATGATAAAGAAGTCTTAAAAATAGTAGGGGTTTTTAGCCCTAACGATCCATATGATGATGATAGCTCACTTGCCGCTTTACTTCATATGGGGGCGGTTCCATCTGAATTCGGAAATGACGTACTCCTTACCTTTGATTTAAAATATCCTCGTCTTACTTCACGCTACTAGTGCAATATCCACACTTAGTGGCTTTAAGAGGTATTTCATTTAAACAGAATTTACACTTTTTAGTTGTCTTTTTCTTTGTTTCTTCTTCTTCTGCACTCTTTTTTATAACCATCTGTTGAAACTTATTTATTGTTATAAATATTACAAACGCAGTTATTAAGAAAATAATGATTTGGTTAAAGAAGGTCCCATACCTAATCACAATTGCACCTGCTTCTTTGGCTCTTTCGTAGGTGTCATAATTGCCATTCCCAAGTACAAAGAAGAGATTTGAAAAATCAATTTTGGCAGTTAAGAAACTTATTGGAGGCATGATAATATCGTTAACAAGAGAATCTATTACTCCCTTAAAAGCCCCTCCTATAACGACACCAATGGCTAGGCTTAATGCATCTCCCTTAACGGCAAAATCTTTAAATTCTTTAAACGTTCTTTTAACTCTTTCCATTTCCTTCCTTTTACATCTTATATACTTGAAGTATATCACTACTGATTTGATATAATATAGAACTATGAGAAAAATAAGTGCGTTTATCAAACTTACGATTCTTCTGGCAGGGCTATCAGCCTTGTTTATTGTCATTGGATACTACATTGGTGGAGAACAGGGGATGTATTTTGCCGTAATTGCTTCCCTCATAATGAACTTTGTTTCCTATTGGTTTAGTGACAAGATTGTTATTGGGATGTCAGGAGCAAGGGAGGCCAGCTGGAAAGAGGTTGGAGGGTTGGAAAAGTCTGTCCAAAAAATATGTGATGATATGAATATCCCACTTCCAAAGCTCTATATTATGGAGACTTTGCAGGCAAATGCTTTTGCTACGGGAAGGAATCCAAAGAAAGGAGTTGTATGTTTAACTACCGGAATTATGCATCAGTTGGATAGAGATCAACTCCTTGGGGTTATAGCTCACGAGCTGGCTCATATAAAAAATTATGATATCTTAATTTCCTCTGTTGCTGCAGTTATAGTAAGCGCTATATCTAGTTTGCAGAATCTGGCTTTCTGGTTTGGATTTGGAGGAAGAGATGATGAGGATCGAAACCCACTTGTCGGACTGATAGTCCTAATCACGGCTCCAATCGTCGCCATGTTGTTGCAGTTTGGAATTTCGAGATCAAGGGAGTATGAGGCTGATTATACTGCTGCTAAATATACAAAAAAGCCTGAAGCTTTAGCATCCGCTTTGGTTGCTATTGACAGTAGTGTTAGGTCTACCCCAATTGGAGATGTAAACCAGTCAATGGCTTCACTTTTCATTCACTCGCCTTTTAGTAGTAGGGGACTGATGGAACTGTTTTCTACTCATCCTTTGACCGAGAAAAGGGTTGAGAGGTTGATGTCTATAGTGTTAGATTGAAGGGTAATTAGCTCAGCTGGTTAGAGCGCTTCATTCACATTGAAGAGGTCACAGGTTCGAGTCCTGTATTGCCCATATTAGTTGTTATGTCAATCTCTATGACTTTACACGCTAGTACTGCCCCAACTGGTTTTGAAGGAGACCATCAAATTCCTTCTAATGATTTACCTTTCTTTCCATCTCACTTATCGCCTGAATATCAGCCTATATTTGTAGCGGGTATAGGTTGGGTCCGTCATCCTTTTTTTGAAGACGGTTATGTTGAGGTCCCTCTTGCAGCTCAGCAAGCTGACGATGATGAAGGTGAGTGCGAACCGACTGCAACTCAACTGACTTTGGATGATCTACTTTGGATTGATACTCACGCAGAAGAGATAGAGGCAAACTCCTAATGCCTAATAAAAAATTACTCCTTCTGGATTTTAATGGAGTAATCTCATATAACAGATTCTGGGAATCATTCTATGATCCTTCTTCTGTGTATTTCGAGATATCAGGAAAGATTAACCAATTTCTATTTCTTGATAATAAAGAATTGGTACAAGATTGGATGTGCGGGTTATACACATCTGAAGAAATAGTGATGAAACTATCTAATTATCTTCATTTCAACTATGATATCCTTTGGAAAGAATTTAAGAAGAGTGCAACTCAAATAGATATCTCAATTCCAATATTGAATTACTTAAATAGTTTAAAGAAGAAGTATTTCATTGTCCTTATTTCCGATAACATGGACAGTTTCAATAGATATACTCTCCCCAATAATCCTAAAATGTCAGAGGTTTTTGACTCAATATATATTTCTTGTGAAAAAGGAAAATTGAAAAGAGATAACGGAGGAGAGCTGTTTAAAGATATTATGAATGATTATGAGGTCGAATTCTCAGATGCATATTATATTGATGATTCACCTAAAAATATTGATTTATTTAATGAGCTAGGTGGAAAAGGTGTTTGTTTAACGGGAGAAGAACATATCCTAAAATATCTAGCATCTATATCCTAAGGGCTTATAGTATGTGGTATAATCCCCCATGGAAAATGATGTAGTCGTAACACAAACCCCGTTTGATGCGTGTGTGTATAAAACACCTGAAACTCAATTTGCCCAGGCAGGAATTACTTTGTCCGGCAACGTAGATTACTCTATCTGTTCTGTTGCTGAAACAGTGTCAATTAATAGTAAAGCCTTTGAGAATGCTACAAGTGCTTTAAGTGTTGAATTCAATGAAAATTTCGTTGCTTCAGTGGTTGAGATTTGCGGAAACGCTGCCCCTGATATTGCTGGTATTAATCTTGCATACTGCGAGACCCAGCTCCCAAGTCATCTGCAAATTACTAGAGAGGGTGGAGCAAACGAACCCTACACGACTGGATTTACAGTCCCTATAGAGTCTATTGATGATTCTCCATATGTTGTACTAGATCATGGTCCATACTGGGGGTTTTTGAATAATGATAGGCCTGAAGGTTTGGATGAGTATCTTAGGGTTCCCCTTGCCGATTTTGTAAAGGCTGTTGAAGCTGCAACCCTTACCATGGATGAAGCTAATATGAGAGATGTTATCCAGAGTCAACTTGTTGATCCTATGCCTCCTGAGGCTCAGAAATATATGCAAACGGCTAATACTACTGCTGCTGGGGTTGGAATCTCACTCCTTCTGGTTGTTATCGCAGTTTCCTTTATTCCGTATATTATCAGTCGAGCAAAAGATAGCGCTGCTGGAGCTTGGCATTCCTTCCGCTCTGGAAAAGGAGAATAACTTTCTCTTTGTTATTTCCTGTATAATGAAACTATCATAATCTGATCTTTATATTCTATGGATATTGTAATTAGTCTCGTCCTCGGCCTTATAGTTGGCGTAATTGTTGTTCTTGTTATTAAAGGAAAAGATCGTAAGAAGGAAGATTTGGAGTCCTCGATTAAACAACTTCTCCCGGACCTGATGAAGTCTGTTAATGAACAGGTTATTCAACTCGCTGATCAGAAGCTAGGAGCTGAGAAGAAAGAGATTAGAGCTGATATGGAGGGGAAGCGACAGGAGATTGAAAGATTGATTAAAATGATTCAAGATGATTTGAAAGATAGTAAGAATAGATTAAACGAATCCGAAAAGGAAAGAGTTGATATGTTCAGCTCTCTTAAAACATCCCTTGATGATTACAAAAAAATCACAGATCAATTGGCGGTTAGTACTGAAAGTTTGAAGAAAGTTCTTTCAAACAACCAATTAAGAGGTCAGTTTGGAGAACAGGTTGCCGACGAACTTTTAAAAATGGCAGGGTTTGTTAGGGGAGTTGATTATGAATTTAATAAGGAGCAGGCAGGTTCTGAAACTCGACCGGATTTTGCCATATTCCTACCAGATAGAACTAGAATCAATGTAGATGCCAAGTTCCCATACTCTAATCTACAAAAGAGTAGTGAGGCAACAGAAAAAACTCAGAAAGAGGAGTACTTACGAGCTTTTGAAAAGGATGTCCGAGAGAAGATTCGACAGGTCACAACAAGAGATTATATTAATCCCGAAGATAAAACAGTTGATTTTGTTATCCTATTTATTCCTAATGAGATGATTTTCTCTTATATTTATGATCAGCTTAATGAGGTTTGGACTGAAGCAATGGGAAAGAAAGTAATATTAGCTGGACCGTTTAGTTTCTCAGCCCTGCTTAGAATGATTAAACAGTCTTATGATAACTTCAAAGTGCAGGAGAATATTCAGAAGATTGTTACCTATGTAAAAAGCTTGGAGAAAGAGTATGTAAAGTTCAGTGAGGAGTTTAACAAGGTAGGGGATAGGATTGATTCCTTAACTAAACAGTATGACCTTGTAAGTAGCACCAGAGTGAATCAGATGAATAAAATAATGGAGAAGGTTAGACTCGAAGAACCTGATGCAGGGAATAGTCAACCTAGACTTATTGATTAGGATAATACTTTTTTGAGACTGTATTTCTTCTTTTTAATGTATTCCATCGCCCGCTGAGCAATGGTGTCACATTTGTTTATCCATTTCTCTTCTTTATACCATTCCTTTCTTCTTAAAATCTCTTGATACCCTGCTATTGCAATTATTTCGTCATCAATAATGCCTTGGCTCGCAGTGTTGACGCCCATGTCCGTAGGGGACTTATACTCATTCATTGGATTCTCTTTTGAGATGAGCTTGCTCTTCATGTTTTGAATTATTACAAAAGCCGCTACGTCCCTGTTGTAATTTACGGAGGTTATCCCGTAACTATATAAATGGAAGCGGTCAATCATGTTGAAGTCTCCAATATCAACAGTAGCTGCTTCATAAGCAAGGTTTACAGGGTGATGTATAGGTAAGTCCCAGATAGGGAAGGTCTCATATTTGGCGTAGCCTGATTCTTCATTATTCTGGTGGTCGTGATACATCTGTCCGAGGCAGGTGGACATCTTTCCACTGTTAGATGCCGCCCCAACCACCAGTACCAGATTCCTAAGTCCTGTAATGTGGTCATCTTTACCGTAACCGTTTTGAGAAACTACCTCGTGAGAATTGGGGTATCCTGGAATTACGTAGCGGTAATAAACGCTGTATCCCTTCTCCTGCATTCTTTGTTTATATTTGTCAGCCTCAGGTAGGGTATCTGTTGTAACTAAGTTAAGTGATATCACTGGCTTTATACCTAGCATACTCTCATAATCGACTAACATTTTATCTGTGTATTCAAGGTATGTTGTTGTGTCACTGGATAGGGATCTATTATTGATTATGTCTGGAAGGCTGACGCAGTAGATTATATCGTAGCTACTCTTGAGATTTTTTATGATTTCTACCTTTACCTGTGGATCAAACCCTGGAAGAACTCGTGCAGCGTGAGGATCAAATAGAAACTTCCCTCCTATTTCAAGGTACAATCTCCCTTTTTTAAACTTCTCAACTCGTTGAGTAATAGCTTCGCTTTGGCTGAGTAGATACTTCTTATTATCAAATCCCTTAACTTTGTAATCAATGGTATCTTTACTTGTCATTTTTATATCCTACATAAAAAAAGCCTCTCAGTAAATGAGAGGCTTTTAAAATCAAATTGTTAAGATTTTATGCTACCTTCTTTGGTTCTCCCCATGCCAAGTATCCAGGAAATACAATGTTTGCAACTGGAACCCACATCAATAGGCCAAGCCACTTATTGAATCCTCTCTTTTCAGATAACATCATGTATACATAAGTACCATACACAATATTTGCAAAAGGTATTATCCATAAGAGGGTCATCCAAGCATTAAGACCAGCTGCTTTATTTGCTAGGAAAAGATTTGCAATAGGTACCCATGCTAACCAAGTGTTGTTAACGTTTAGTTTCTTTGCAGTTACCATAAGGGTGAGAGAGAAATAAACATATGATATAAGTCCAAGTATTACAGATACAAATAACATAGCTCCTCCGAAGATCACTCCAAACATTCCAAGCGCTGCGGCTTCCTCTTCAGTTAAGTCCTCGTAGTTAGTTGTACCTTGTGCCTCCTCTAACTCGTTCCATGCACTCTCCCAATCGTAGTCCTCATAGTAAGTCGTTGGAGTATCCTCTGTCGTTGTTTCAGGTTCCCCTGTAATGTACATCAGGTCCTCGTCCGTTTGTTCCACGCCTTCAACTGCGTATGTGAAGGATGGATTCATGAAAAATAGTCCAGCAAGAAGAATTACTGCTGTATAAATTGCTTTCTTAAGCATCTAAAAATTAGTTATAAATTATTTTTATACAATCATTATGAGTAATTTCCTTATGGTTTGCAATAGTTTGTTTATATATGTTAGTTTATTACATGATTGCATCAATTGAAGGGAAGAACGGTTATCTTATATCTGCACCGCATGCTTTCTCGCATTACAGAAGAAATTTAGACTCAGTTATAAAACAGGGGGAACCTTGGACAGATTCAATTGTTAGAGAGGTTTGTTCCACCGCAAGTTGTCATGGCATTCTTATTGAAAAAAGTGTAGGGTATGATCCCAATTCAGACTTACTGGAAAAGAACCCGTATAAGCAGGAAGTTGATAAGCTAATTGGTAAAAGAAAAGTAAAGTTGTTTGTAGATATTCATGGCCTTTCAGATCGTCATAGCTATGATTTTGCAATATATTTTCCACTTAGATATCGAAAATCCCAGGAATTAGCTTATAAACTTGCTGAATTTCTATCAAAAGGAGTTTTAAAAGATTCTCTAGTTGTTGTTCTTAATATGAAGGATAATGATCAAGAAACTCTTACAGAATTTGTTGCTAAAAAGAGAAAAATACCTGCTATCCAATTAGAAATTGCCCGTTATATCAGGGATGATGAGGAACTGAGAGAGTCGCTAACTTTGGCTCTTTCAGAGTTTCTTATTAAAATTTAATTATAGGGTTAGTATACCCCTTTGACCCCCAGTATACTATCTGCTATCTTGAAGTATATTCAATAAATTTATTTTCAAAAATAATGGCTCCAGTTGTTAAAAAGGCCCCTATTGTAAAAGAAGATGTTTCTTCACAGGCTAATTCGGCGATATCTGCGAAGAGGAAGGCTATTGAGATTGCTGTACAGCAGATTGAAAAACAGTTCGGACAAGGTTCTATTATGAAGCTTGGCAGTAGTCACAAAGTTGACGTTGCAGTGATTCCTACTGGTGCAATTTCACTTGATTTAGCTCTTGGTATCGGTGGTATACCTCGAGGTAGGATTGTTGAAATCTATGGCCCTGAATCATCTGGTAAGACGACCTTGGCAATGCATATTCTTGCTGAAGCACAGAAGCAGGGCGAGGCAGTTGCATTTATAGATGCTGAGCACGCTTTTGATCCTACTTATGCCAAAGCAATTGGAATTAATATTGATGAGATGTTTATCTCTCAGCCGGACTTTGGTGAACAGGCGTTAGAAATTCTTGAGACACTTGTTAGATCTTCTGGTTTCGGAGTTATTGTAGTTGACTCTGTTGCTGCCCTTACTCCAAGAGCAGAGATTGAAGGAGATATGGGTGATAGTCATATGGGATTGCAAGCTCGTCTTATGTCCCAAGCTCTTAGAAAGATTACTGCTATAGCTAATAAAGCTGGCACTACTGTGATTTTCTTGAATCAGCTTAGAATGAAAATTGGTGTGATGTTTGGTAATCCTGAAACCACTACCGGTGGTAATGCTTTGAAATTTTACGCTTCGATTCGTATGGATATAAGGCAGAAGGAGAAAATTATGAAAGGAGATGAGTTAGTAGGGCATGTTAGAGCTGTTAAAATTGTAAAAAATAAATTAGCTCCTCCATTCAGAGAAGCCTCATTTAATATTATCTATCCAACCGGAATTGATAAAGAGAGCAGTTTGCTTGATGCCGCTATAAGCAGAGGAATTGTTCAAAAATCTGGGGCATGGCTTAGGTATGGAGAAGAGCAGCTTGCTCAGGGAAGAGAATCTGCAATTGAAGAGATTAAAAACAATAAGGAACTAAGAGCCAAGTTGGAAAAGGATGTTCGCGCAACCATAAAATAATAGTGAAAATCACTGCTATTTCACCACAAAAGAAAAACACCTCCCGTTTCAATCTAGAGATTGATGGGAGGTTTTTCTGTGGAGTTGGAGCTACTACGATTGCTACATACTATCTTCATCCAAATAAAGAAGTTACAGATGGGCTCGTACATGAGATTCTCGCTTGTGAGGTCTACAACCGTTTCTATGATAAAGCTATTACCTACGTTACTGGGAATTATAAAACTGAGAAAGATGTTCGTACATATTTAAAAAAATTGTATTTCAAGAAGAAAGATGAATGGTTGAGTGAGGGGGTGGATTTTGATATCGAAGCTTCGATTGATTCTGTTTTGAAAAGACTAGTAGAGTTAGGAATGGTTAATGATTTAGAGTACGCAAAATTATTTATATCTTCAAGATTAAGGACTAAACCGAGAAGTAAGCGGGTTATTGCATCGGAACTGAGATCAAAAGGTATCTCTCAAACAGTTGTTGATCAGTTAATAGATTCTGTAAATGATGACGATGCGTTGTATAAATTGTATATTAAAAAGTATGGAGAAAGAACCTTTGATATTCAAGATGATCCTAAGGTTGTAGGATTTCTTGCGAGAAAAGGTTTCTCCTGGGATGAGATTAGTAAATTAGAAAGGCGTTTAAAAGATGACTTTGGAAAGCCGTAAAAAGTGGATAGTACCGGAAAAGATTTCGAATGCTAGTTCCATAGTTGATGATATCTTGCTGAAAAGAGGGATTTTAGATCATTCTCAATCCTTTTTAAATCCATCTTTAAACGATATCCCTTCTTGGGAAAAGTTACATGGTACTAAAAAGGCTGCAGAGGAGATTTTGGAAGCGATAAAGAATGGAGATAGGATATTTATACACGGAGATTTTGATGTTGATGGAATATGTGCCACTGCTATATTGTGGGAATTCCTTTACTTCGAGCTTGCAAAGCACCTTAATGTTAAGGTTGATGTCCTACCTTATATCCCAGATAGAATCGATGAAGGATATGGGTTATCCAAATCATCTGTAGATAGTATGCTCGGAAATGCTGCTAAACTAATAATTACCGTGGACTGTGGAGTTAGAGATCGTAAGCTAATTGAGGAATATATGGATGATTCCTCCTGCAAATTTATTATCACTGATCATCACCAACCCCCTGAAGATATTAAGACCGTTAAATACACGCTAGTCCATCAAATGTTCCCCGGCAAGGAGTACCCTGAGCAGAAAGTTTGCGGAGCTTTCGTTTCGTTCATGCTTACAAACGCCATCCGTGAGCTTATCGGTATGCAGTCCAGTATTACAATACAATCGCCAGGTTTGGATCTTGTTGCTCTGGCTACAGTTACAGATATGATGCCTTTGATTGGAGTTAATCGGGCTGTTGTAAAATATGGAATTGAACAGATGAAAAAGGGAGGAAGAGTTGGAATGAATTCCCTTTTAGATATTAGCGGAGTAGATCCCTCGTCGCTTGACTCATACCATTTAGGTTTTGTGATTGGTCCTAGGATAAATGCCGCAGGAAGAATAGGTTCTGCAATGGAGGCATTGAAACTTCTTGTAAATAGAGATGCGCGAAAAGCTTCTGCGCTTGCTTCAGGTCTTCAAAATTTGAACGCTTTAAGGCAAGAAAAAACGAGTGAAGTACTCTCACATGCTGACTCGCTTGTTGTGGTCGAAGACCCCGTTATTTTCGTATATTCCGATGGTTGGCACGAGGGAGTTATTGGTTTAGTGGCAGGTAAACTTCTGGAGAAATACGGCAAACCCGTTGTACTAGCCACTCAGACAGAAGAGGGAGCTTGGAAGGGATCTGCAAGAAGTGTTGAAACCTTCAATATTACAAACGCAATTGCTTCTGCTTCTGATCACCTAGAAAGATATGGTGGTCATGCTCAGGCAGCAGGCTTCACTGTTAAATCTGATCAAATAGAACAGTTTAAGGAAAAACTTCTTAAGTTTGCGCATGATAATATTGGAGTAGACGTTATAGAAAGGACGCTAGATTTAGATGCACAGATAGAGCCACTTTCTGTTGACTCTCACCTTTTTGAAGCTATAGAAACATTAAAGCCCTTTGGGTATGGAAATTCTAAACCGCTCATGTATATAGCAGATGCTGAAATCATAGATATTATGCTTATGAAGCAGGGTGAACATATGAAGTTGAAAATTAATAATGGTGGTAAAGGGACTACTGCTCTAATGTTTAACTGTAAAGATGATAGTGAACAGTTTAAAGTAGGGGATAGAGTCGACCTTGCTGCCTATATTTCACTCAACGAGTGGAACGGATATCGAAACATTGAGCTACAGGTGAAAGAGTGGCGAAGGCCAGATTTACATCAATAATCGTAAGTGGTATCATTACAAATAAGCGACCAAGGAGAGTGTAAGCTTGGAAAACAGTAGTGACATACAATTAAATACACTTAAGTGCTCAGAATGTTATATTTTGGGAACTGGGGTGGCACCACGGTAATAAATATCGTCCCCTTAGATTTAGGGGATTTTTTATTTTATATTTCATACAAAAATGAACAGAATACCAGTAATAGAAGTAGTTAACAAAGTAGGGGAAGAAGTCTTGCTTTATGGTTGGGTAGCAACCGTGCGAGATCATGGGCAGATTGCTTTTTTGATGATTAAAGACCGAACAGCTTCGCTTCAATGCGTTGTTGATGGAGGCTTGAAGGAGTCTGTTGGAGAAGGTTATGTGCTTGAAGTCAGAGGAGTTGTTAAACAGAGACCAGAGAATATGAGGAACAACAGGATTGAGACTGGAATGGTTGAACTTGAAGTTAAAGAATATAAAGTATTGAGTAAGTCAAAAGAACTCCCACTCCCACTTAACGACGATGGAAAGAAAATAAGTGAGGAAGTTAGATTGAAATATCGATATCTCGATCTTAGAAGAGATCGCATGCAAAAGATCCTCAAATTAAGATCGGATTTTGTACATGAGCTTAGAAAAGGTCTTGTTAATATGCAGTTCACTGAAGTCGAAACTCCTTTGTTAAGTAAGGCGACAAAAGAAGGAGCTAGAGACTTCATTGTCCCATCTAGATACAATCCTGGTAAGTTTTACGCTCTCCCACAAAGTCCACAGCAGTATAAACAGCTTCTGATGCTTGCTGGAGTTGAAAGATATTTTCAGTTTGCAAGATGCGTAAGAGATGAAGATTTGAGAGCGGATCGTGGATATGAGTTCACTCAGATGGATATCGAGATGAGTTTTGTAAAACAGGAAGATGTGCTAAATACCATTGGAAAAGTTTTGATTGATGCAGTTAAAGCCGTCGGTGGAAATCTCAAAAGCGATCAAATCCCTGTAATTTCATATCAGGAGGCGATTGAAAAATATGGTGCTGATAAGTTTGATGTTAGAACCGAAGAGGAGAAAGCTAATAATGTAATTGCCTTTACCTGGGTAAATAAGTTCCCATTCTTCAAGCAGGTTGATGAAAAAGATCAGTATGAAACCAATGATAGTAAGAGTAAGTGGGTATTTACGCATAATCCATTCAGCTCTCCAATTCCAGAACACCTAGATATGCATATGAAGATGGAGAATATTGGAGACATTATTGCAGACCAGTACGATCTAGTCTGTAACGGTTTTGAAATTGGTAGCGGTGGAATTAGAGCTCATAACCCTGAGGTCCTAAGAAAAACCTACGAGATAATGGGATATGGAGAGACAGAAATCGAAGAAAGTATCGGACACATGTTGGATGCTTTTGCCTACGGCGCTCCACCTCATGGAGGCCTTGCTTTTGGTATAGATAGGTTGGTTATGATTCTTGCAAATGAAACTTCTCTTAAGGAAGTGATTCCATTCCCGATGACCTCAACTGGGAAGACGGCTGTGATGGATGCGCCAGCCAGAGTTCCAAAACAAGTTTTGAAAGATTTGCACCTTGATATTACAGATAAAGGCGAGGATGTAGTTCAGTCAATTAAAGATGCTTTGGATGCCGCTGGAGTAGAGTATAGGTATCTTGAGCATGAAGAGGTTAGAACATCAGAAGAGTCCGCAAAAGTTAGAGGTGTTGACCTATCTACAGGCGCAAAAGCAATGGTTGTAAAATCAAAAGAATACTCAAATAGATTTGTAATGATTGTGCTTCCTGCAGATAAGCAGTTAGATCTCAGTAAAGTGAAGGTAAACCTGAATGAAGATTTCGAGATCGCTCCTGCTAAAGAGGTAGAGGAGTACACAGGACTTAAACTTGGATCTATTCCTCCTTTTGGTAGGATGCTTAAAATGGATCTATATTTTGATAGATCTATGTTTGCTAAGGAGGTTGTAGCCTTCAACTGTGGGCTTAGAACTGCATCTATAATAATGAAGGGGGAGGATCTTTCTAAAGTTACTCAACCAAATAAGAAATCTTTGGAGATGGAGTTTGCTGCTTAATATGAAGAGGTTGCTGCCCAGCATAACTATTGTCATTGCTTTAGGGATTTTGGCAGGGCTAGGATTAAATTTTCTGCTGCCAAGGTTCGAGCTGCAACTTAAAGCCAATGTTGAGTATGTAGGGAATCTACCCGATTCATCAGCGATTCAATATAAGGATGCCTTGAAGGCTCCAGATCTGGCCTTCAACTTACCTACTACTCTTAGCGTTGAATCTGTAAATGCCACAAGTCTACTTGCTCTCGATTTAAAAACAAAAAGAATCATAGTTGAGAGGAACTCTCAAGAAAAAAGGTCTATAGCAAGCATTACGAAACTTCTAACTGCCTTAGTAGCCCTTGATTACTACTCTATAAACGAGTACGTTACGGTTACCGTTCCTCCTAAAATCATAGATAGAAATCTAGGGCTTGGGGTAGGGGATCGAATTCAGGTCAGAGAACTTCTTGAAGCTATGCTAGTCTATTCGAGTAATGATAGTGCTGAGATTTTAGCAAATGAGTGCTCTTGTGGCGGATATAAAGGATTCGTCGAGGAAATGAATGAGAAGGCTAAGGTCTTGGGGATGAATTCATCTCTCTTCTCAAATCCCTCCGGTTATTTTGATACTGGAAATTCCTCTACGGCATACGATCTTTCAAGGCTTGCCTCTGCTTTTATAAATTCTAAAGCTTTCTCTTTTGTATCTTTAAAACAGGTCGATATTGTATTTATGGATAATGGAAATACTGTTACCAAAAGATTAGAAAGTACTAACGAACTTCTTGGAATCAGAACAGATATTAAAGGTCTGAAAACAGGTTATACCTTTGCCTCAGGGCCCTCTTTTGTTAGCATGGCTCAAATAAGTGGAAGAGAATACGTTACTATTATTCTAAATTCAGAAGATAGGTTTGGAGAGACCTCTGAGCTAATATCGATTATTCAGAAAGCTTTAATTCCCTAGGAACGTGTCTGCATCTGGATCGACCTCCTCTGCAGTTTCTATGATTACTCTATCTCCAACATTCTCATAGTCGATAGCAGGTACATAGTAGTGGAAGTTACCAATAATGCCTGAGTCCAAGGTTGCTTCGCCTGATATTATATAGACTGGTTGGAGATATTTCTGTTCTGCTGGAGACTCATAATAACCGATGGTTACGTTATAGATTGTGAACTTTCTAACCTTTTTAGGGGTATATGGAACCACGTCGTCACCATTTTTTTCATTTAAGTATACGAGACTCCCTTTACCCTGTTGCACAATATCTAGAGCCGTTGCAGGAGGGATAAGGGTGTATGTGCCACATGGTTCAGTATCTATTGGCCAGTATGTAAATTCTGCTCCATATACATATTTATTGGTTGTGTCTGATGAAGGGTCTTGTTTATTTAATGGCCCAATGTAAACGGATATATTTGGTACGTTAGGATTTTCGAAGGTAACCAAAGTGTCAAAATTGTATATATCAATACGGCCTTTATCAGTGAGGACAGAGTCAGTAGTGGCTTGGAAGAGCTTTCTTTCCAGCTCAGTTTTCATATTATCAGCCCCTTCAATATCAGATCTTATGGAAATCATAGATGCTTTCCTATAGAAATCTACCCTGACCAGTTCAGCATCTACTTTGGACCTAGCTTGGCTAAAAGTTCCATTTGCGGCTACATCGATATATACAACTTGGGCAGGCTGTTTGACGTAGTCCTCCAGGAGTAATCCTTTGCTCTTTAAGTATGAAGATGCGTTAGATATAGCTTCGTTATCTGATGGGAGAACTCCATCGGCTGGCAATGCGCCTTGTTTTGTAAAATCGGTTGTAAGTGAAAAGTTAAGATTTCGGGCCTGAACGACAAGTGTTTTGTGAGTTATAGAGTTAGTCCACATATACTCAGCGGTACCTCTTCTTTGAATTTCGTCTGGATTAAATCCTAGTTTGCCGGCTATAATTTTGGCCTCTCCCTGGGAATTTAAGGACTGACCTGCATTGTTAAACTTGTGCACGTTAATAATTCTTGGAAGAGAGTCTACTTTTCCTGTTACGGTTTCAATTTCAAATACCAGATCTGAACCTGCATCTAACGTTAAGGATGGAATACTAAGCTTGTTTTGAAGAAACTCGTCTTTAAATTCGGTGCATGCATAGTTGGCCTGAAGATACTCAGATGGCGCGTTATTTGAAGGAAGGCTAAGTATTATCAATGTGGCTATAACAAAAATCGCAATCGCTCCAAGTACGAGTACTCCTAACCTTCTTGTCCAGTATGCTGCCTGCGTCAATGTCATGGTATAATGATATCAATTGTAATCTATATCAGCAATATCAATAACTATGAGCGATTTCAGATACAGAGCCGCACCAAGTCCTACTGGAAAAGTGCATGTAGGCACAATTCGTGCATATCTTCCTAACTATCTTCTTGCTAAAAAGTATGGAGGAAAGAATATTCTTCGTATTGAAGATACTGATCAGACCAGACTTGTTCCTAATGGAGTTGAAGCCATGATAGAAGCGTATGAGGAAGTAGGTATTACTTTCGATGAGGGCCCACATGTCGGAGGAAAGGTAGGTCCTTATGTTCAGTCTGACAGGCTTGATATATATAAAGAATATGCTCAAAAATTGATTGATACTGGCAACGCATACTACTGTTTCTGTTCAAAAGAAAGGCTTGAGGAGTTAAGAGAATCTCAAAGGGCAAATAAACAGAGGCCTATGTATGACGGACATTGTAGAGATATTTCAGTAGAAGATGCCAAGGCACGTGTTGCTAACGGTGAACCTCACGTCGTTCGTATGAAGTTCCCAAAAGAAGGTGGGACGGTTTGTCATGACCTTATATTTGGAAAGGTGAGCGTTAAAAATAGTGACGTTGAGGATCAGATTCTAATGAAAGGGGATGGTTTCCCGACTTACCACCTCGCAGTTGTGGTTGATGATCATTTAATGGGAATTACTACTGCTATTAGAGGGGTGGACTGGCTACCAAGTTATCCTAAACATGTAAAATTATACGAGATGTTCGGATGGGAACCTCCAAAGTTTGCTCACTTACCTTTGATTTTAAATCCTGATGGGAGGAAAAAGTTGAGTAAAAGGCATGGGGCTTTCCCTGTAAGTCAGATCTTGAGAAAAGGGTATCTGAAAGAAGCTATAATGAACTACTCAATTCTTTGCGGATGGTCACCAAAGCCTGAGGATGCTCACCAGGATGAAATTTATACCCCTGAGGAACTTATCCAGCTTTTTGAATTGGAAAGAGTTCATAAAACGGCTGCAAGGTATGATCAACAGAAGTTTGATTATATTAATGCTAAACATATTAGAAGGCTTGATCTTGATACTTTGGTTGAGAAGGTAATGCACTGGGCTAAAAAATATGTTCTAGGTACTTTTATAAGTGATGCCTATACTGAACCTGCTGCATGGGAACCTGAATTAAAATCGCTTGTTGCAAAGTATCTTCCTAAGTGGGAGAGTGATCTTGAGTATTTCAAACGGGCTCTTTCATTAGAGAAAGAGAGAATTACGGTGCTTGGAGATATTCCTGCTGCGCTAGATTTCTTCTACGAGGACACCTTAACTTGGACAGATGAAGATTGGAATTTAAAAAATCATAGCAAAAATGAATTGGCAGATGCCCTCGAGGTTGTTTTACCAAGATTAGAAGAGATTTTTAAGGATGAAAATTACGACCATGAAGAGTGGGAGAAAGTTGTAAGGGGGTATGCGGATGAACTAGGTTGGAAGCATGGGGATCTTTTCCTTGCAATTCGTTCTGCTACAACGGGTAGGCTTCAGAGTCCTCCACTTCTCGATTGTTATGCAATAATGGGTTGGAATAAAGTAAAGAGGTTTATTGAGCAATCGATTGTTTGGTTAAGAAAATAACTACTACTATGATTGATGAGAGGTTGCTTGTAACTTCCCCAGATGGTAATCAGATAATGGGAAGATTATATGGAGATGAGAATTCTTCAGGGATCTTATTTATGGTTCATGGTTTTGGCGTCAAGAGTGATTCTAGAGGGATGTACAATAAGCTTGCAGAGATATTTGGGGATCGTTTTTTAACTGTTCGTTTTCACTTGGGTTCCATTGATAGTTTAAAAAACTCTATTGTAGTCCCATCATACTCAAAGCAGGTAGAAACTTTTGAATCGGTTATAGATGCTGTTTTGGAAAAGTATCCAGGCAAGAAATTTTCCATTGTAGCTCATTCTCAAGGTTGTTATATTGCTTCCCTTTTGCTTACAGCCAAAAACTATAACGTAGATAAGGTTTTTCTAATATCTCCTTCTATTAGAAATGATATCTCTGAGAAGTTGAAGTCAAGATATAAAGATAAAGATGGGTCATTGATTGATGAGACTAAAACCTCTAAACTTGTTCGTAGCGATGGTTCGGTTACTCTAGTCCCTTCTGATTTCTGGAAGGAAGCTGATTCGATAGATACTTATGAATTGTTCAGTAAGGTGGAGACTAATTTCGATGCTACATTTATATGGCCAAAAGGGGATATTAATGTAAAGCCGGATGAGTACAGAAGACTTATAAGTTTGAAACCAAAAAAGTTTGTAGAATTAGAAGGTAATCATGAATTAAGAGAGGATAATTGGGAAGGGTTAATTAATCTTTTAAATAATAGTTTATGAGTTGGTTATATAATATCCTAATAGTCTTTCTTGTTACTGCTACCGCTATAGTGGGAGATATCTTCCTCAAGAATGCTACAAATACTGATGGAGGAAAACAGGCTCTAAATTTTGCAATCGGGGTTGGAATTTATGCGCTAGTTGCTTTCGGTTTCTACTATATGTACAAGCTTATGGAATTCTCAGTTACAGGTGTTATGTATGCTGTTGTAACTATTCTTCTTTCAGTTGGTATTGGAGCTATTCTTTTCCATGAACAGATTAATGTTTATGAGTGGATAGGTATTGCCCTTGCATTAGTATCTGTATTCCTTTTATCAAGGTTTGCTTAAATATCTGGTAATATTCTGATATAATTACCAGCGTTAATGCCGGATCGTCTAATGGTAGGACGACTGCCTCTGGAGCAGTTAATTGGGGTTCGAGTCCCTGTCCGGCAACCAAATATTGTTATCCAAGTCTAAGTGAGCAAAAATACACTTAAAAATATTATAATAACTGGAGTCTCCAGTGGGTTCGGATACTATATTTCTCAAGAATTTCTTTCTAAAGGTTGGAGCGTAATTGGGGTAGTTAAGAATCAAACTGATTTTAATCTTGATACCATGAAAACCCTTTCTAAATCCTATACCAGTTTTGATCTATATAACGTCGACGTCTCAAGTGACACGGAAGTATCTACTCTCTTCGAGAATATTACATCTAAATATCCTAAAATTGATGCCCTTGTTAATAATGCGGGTTTCGGATTTTTAGGACCAATCGAAACCTTTACATCAGAAGATATTATAGAACAGTATAATGTTAATGTTCTTGGATACCATCGCATGATAAAGGGTGCAGTTCCACTTATGAAGAAGAATGGAGGGGGAAAGATTATTAACATCGGATCTGTGAATGGTTTAGTATCCTTTCCCTTATATGGAATATATTCATCATCTAAGTTTGCCATTGAAACAATGTCTGAGGTTCTTGATTTTGAACTCAGACCTTTTAATATCCGTTCTGTAGTTATAGAACCAGGAGTTTTTGCTACAGATTTTTCGAAAAATACCAAGTTTACAAAAGGTTTAAAAGGCAGTGATTATGAAAGTTGGGCTGATAGTTTCTGGAGCAGGGTGAAAGGAAAGGTTCAATTCAAAAGTTTTCCTTGGTTAACTGATCCTAAGAGAGTTGCAAAACTTGTTTACAGAGTTGTAACAAAAAGAAGTGTTAGGGTTAGGTATAAAATAGGGTTGGATACATATATATTCCCATTCCTTAGAAAGTTACTTCCATACGAGGTATGGAGGTTCTGCGTTAATTTAATATACAGATGGAAATAAATATGGATATATACCAGAAAGTGGTTGAATATGTTGATCAGTCGTTTGGAAAAAAGAGTGAGCATTTTGAAAGAACCGTATATTGGTTGCTTCAATTAAAGCCAGACGCTGATGTATATTTTCAGATAGCAGCATATGCTCATGATATTCAAAGGGCGTTTGTGTTTAAAGAAACTCTTGAAATGGTTGAAAAAAGTGATTCTGGATTTAAAGATCCCGAATTTTTAAAATCTCATCAAGAGGATGGGGCCGAGCGAATGTATGATTTTCTAGTAAAAAATGGCTGTGATGAATCTAACGCTAAACGAGTTTATCACCTAATCTCCAAGCATGAATAAGGGGGAGACGAGAATCAGAATATTCTCAAAGATGCGGATTCAATAAGTTATTTTGAGTGTAATGCAGATCACTTTGTAACAAAGTATGCGCCTGTATTAGGGGTAAAAAAGATAAAGGATAAATTTGATTGGATGTATGAAAGAATCTCATCAGAGAAAGCAAAAGAGATCACTAGACCTATGTATTTAAAATATCTTGCAAAGCTAAATGAGGAGTACAATGGAGAGTAAACCCGCGCTAACAGACTACTGGGAATGGAAAGGGAAGAAGTATCGTTTTGATATCTATCCAGCAGACTCTTTCGAAGGCTTAGAAAATGTTACTCAAGTATATGCTCTCGTTCTCAACGACTCTAAAACCCATGCTCTAGTGGTTACACGAAATAATGGAATGAAATTGTTACCTGGTGGAACAGTTGAGAAAGGAGAAACACTTTTAGATACTCTTGTTAGAGAGGTTAAAGAAGAAACTAATAGAGATATAAAAATTGAGACTGCTAGGCCACTCTTCTACCAAAAAGCATATTATATGGACGAGAAAGGTGAATGGGTGTTTGCAAGTATTCAAGTTAGATACTCGATCGAAGTTGATAAGGATAATGAATTCGTTGAAGATCCTGATCTTGGTGACGTTATTGCGGCTGATTGGGTTCCCATTTCTACTCTCGAAGATTATCTTGATTGGGGAGATACAATTTCATTCATTAAGATGCTCTTAGCTAAATAATGAAAATACTGGTATAATTACCCTCATGTCTTCAATAATTCCGCAAGAAAAAATTAGAAACATCGCTATTATTGCGCACGTAGACCATGGAAAGACTACCTTGGTTGACGCAATAATGAAACAGAGTCATCTGTTTCGCGATAATCAGGACGAAATGAATCAGGAACAGATCCTGGACTCAAACGCATTAGAAAGAGAGAAGGGTATTACTATCCTTGCTAAGAACATATCCGTTAGGTATAAAGACCATAAAATCAACGTTATTGATACTCCAGGACACGCTGATTTCGGAGGTGAAGTAGAAAGAACCCTTAGTATGGCAGACGGTTGTCTTCTTCTCGTTGACGCTCAGGAAGGAGTTATGCCTCAAACCAAAGTAGTACTTAAGAGAGCTTTGGAATTAGGATTAAAGCCGATGGTATTGGTAAACAAGATAGATAAGAAGCTCGCTGATATTAAAAATACAATTAATGAAGTTCATAACCTATTCTTAGACCTTGCAACTCGTGATGATCAGTTAGATTTTCCATTGTTTTATGGAATCTCTAGAGAAGGAAAGGTATTCAATGAGCTTCCAGATGTTGATTACACCATCCCAGGAGCTACAACTGGAGACGTTACTCCTGTATTGGATACTATTATTGAATATGTTCCTGCTCCAAAGGGAGATTTGAACGCTCCTTTTCAGATGCAGATAAGTGCTTTGGACTTTGATGCTCATACGGGTCGTTATCTCATGGGAAGAATCAATAGAGGTGCTGTTAAGCTTAACGATCCTGTTGTTCTTGTTGAGAGTGATGAACCAGATGCTAAGCAGATTCAGGGAAGAGTCAAAAAGTTGTTTATTAAAGAGGGAATGAAATATGAAGAGGTAAATGAAGCAGGAGTTGGTGACATTGTGGCTATACTTGGAATCGATTCAACAGCGATTGGAGGTACTATTTGTGCCTTGAACAATGTTGAAGCTCTTCCAAGTTTGAAAATTTCTCCTCCTTCCGTTTCTATCAAATTTGAAGCTAATACTTCTCCTTTGGTTGGGCAGGAAGGTAAATTTGTAACTGCCTCACTTCTTCAAAAGAGACTTCAGAACGAAGCTGAGGTTAACACCAGTCTTGAAATTAGAGATGCAGGAGGAAGCGCCTATATCGTATCAGGCAGAGGTGAACTACAACTTTCTATACTAATTGAAACCCTGCGAAGAGAAGGATTCGAGTTTCAGGTTCGAAAACCAGAGGTAATCATTAGAGAAATTGATGGTGTTCTTATGGAACCTATGGACTCTCTATACATTGAAGTGCCTGATCAATACATTAGCGCTGTAACTCAGGAAGTTAGTGGAAGAAAGGGTGAATTAGTTGATATGAGAAGCATAAATGGTATTACAAAGTTTGAGTATAAGTGTTTAACTAGGAACATTTTTGGTCTTAGGAACTTCCTTATAACTGAAACTAAGGGAAATGTTGTTTTCAGTAGTGTATTTGCCGAGTATGTAAAAAAACAGGAAGCTGCAAATATCTATAGAAAAGGTGTAATTGTATCGTCTGATACTGGAGATGTTAGAGCCTACGCTTTAAATATGATCCAGGATAGAGGTCAGTTATTTGTAAAACCTAGTGATAAGGTGTATGAGGGTATGATTATAGGTATTAACAAATATGATGATGATCTTGAGGTTAACCCATGTAAAGAGAGACATAAGACAAGCGTTCGAATGAATCAGGCTGAAGTAACTCAAATCAGTTTGAATCAGCCTTTCCCATTAACTCTCGAATTTGCTCTCTCATTTTTGAAGGAAGACGAAATTCTTGAGGTTACACCAATGAATCTTAGATTGAGAAAACAATATCTCTCTAAGGTTGAAAGAGAGTGGGCAAAGAGAAAGAATCTTAGCAGCTTTGCTAAGCAACAGATGGGAATCAAGAACTAATCTAATCTCCCAATTTTCTTTGAGTTTAGCCTAATAAATCGATAGAAAGAATATCCTAGACCGGCTATTACAATAGTTGTAAACGCCAGTTTTTTAAATTTTGTCTTTCGTTTGATATCGTAAAGCTTCATCAGATCGCTGTCTTCTATTTCTACGGCGTTTGAAATATATTGATGGATGCTGCCAGTGGTAAGGATTTCTTTGGTCATAGAAGTATATTTCTTTAAACCTGCGATGAGATCTTTATTCTTTTGAAACTGAGTTGGAGCACTTAATTCATCAATATGTATTGTGTTTATTTTCAGCCCTAATCGGAGGTATTCATTATTGAGGACTCTTTCAACTCCATATCTTTCCGATCCTTTTAGGTCTATTTTCTTAAAATCTTCTTTCCAGAAAGCTCTCTGTCCACTTAATGGCCTGCTTGCAAAGAACGATATTGGGCCTAGTATCCCGGAATCATCACTACCAGCCGCTAGCATAGTCATTGAATAGCTCCCATTGAGGACAGGAGCTATGAGGATATCAATATGTTCATGTTTAAGGGTTTGGAGGTCTGCATCAATCATTACAATTAAATCGCCTTTTGCAATCTTTACCCCTAACTTTATTGCATTTGATTTTCCTTTGTTCACAGCAAGATTTTTATACTTAAATCTGGATTTCCCTTTTAGGAAGGATTTAATTATTTTGTGGGTTGAGTCTGTAGATGCGTCATTAATTACAATAATTTCAGCGAAAAAAGGGTAGGTACTTACCTGAGTTAAGACTTTTTCTATATTTTCTTCTTCATTATGTGCAGGAACTATACAGGAAATTTTTATTTTCTTTGTCATGTTACCAGTTAATTGCTTTTAAGTTATTTTTAGTCAAGTATGAATTTGTCTTGCTAAATGGTTTGCTGCCGAAAAAACCTCTATCTGCAGAGAACGGAGATGGGTGAGGGGATTCAATCACAAAATGCTTATTTCTATCAATAACCTCGCCTTTCTTTTTGGCGTATGCTCCCCAAAGTATAAATACCACATTCTCTTTTCTATCAGATATCTGTTTTATAACTGCGTCTGTAAATTTCTCCCACCCTTTACCTTGATGTGAATTTGGGGTGGATTTCTGGACTGTAAGAGTGGCATTAAGTAGTAACACCCCTTGTTTTGACCACCTTTCAAGATTTCCTGAATTCGGAGGGTTAATCCCTAGGTCACTTTTGAGCTCTTTGTATATATTAATCAGTGATGGGGGTATTCTTATCCCATCATTTACTGAAAAGGAAAGTCCATTGGCCTGTCCTTCTCCGTGATATGGATCCTGTCCAATAATTACAACCTTTACATCATTAAATGAACAGAGGTTAAATGCATTAAATATTTTATCTGCAGGTGGAAAAATTCTCTTACTTTTATACTCTTCTTTTACAAAGCTTGCCAGCTTGAGAAAGTACTCTTGGTTAAACTCCTCATTTAGAACCTCCTTCCAGCTTTGTTCTATTTTTACCTCCATGGTTATATTTTCCCCAACTTTTTAGCTAGTTCCTCCGTTTCGTCCAGTAGCTTCTCTACTTTCGCAATACCTTTGTTCCAAAACTCCTTTGTTGTTACATCTAATCCTAATGATTTAAAGATATCCAAAGGTGACATCTCCCCACCTTTGCTTAGAAAGTCCTTAACCAGGTTTATATTCTCATGGTTCTCTTTCACCATATCCTGCAGGGCTTTTGACACTAGTAGTCCGCTGGCATATGAATATACGTAGAAGAAATATCTGAAGTGGCCAACATACTCCCACCAGTTTTCACATCCTTCTTCGTAGGAGACGGCATCTCCCAGGTACGATTTCATGTGTTTTATGAATAACTCTCCTATTTCTTTTTCTGATAGATATCCTTTTTCTTTAGCTATTACATGTAGCTCCTGCTCGAATTTGTAGAAAGCAATCTGTCTGAATATGGAAGCAACGTCACCATCCAGCTTCTTTATCATTATGGTAAGCCTATCTTCTTGTGATAGCCCCTCTGCAATCTCTTCAATGGCAAAGTCTTCAAAAAAGGTGCTTGCAACTTCAGCCGTACTTTTTGAGCTAGTATAGTTAAGCTCGCTGCAGTTTCTCTGCATAAGTACATGGTTCACTCCATGTCCTAGCTCATGAGCTAGAGTTGTTACGTCGTGTACTTCCTCTGTATGGTTTAAGAGGATGTAAATAGGGTGGGTAGAAAGAGAGATTGAACAGAATGCTCCTCCTCTTTTCCCTTTCTGGGGAAATACATCGACTCTCTTTTCATCAAAGAATGCTTTTACAATATTGTATAACTCTGAATCAAGTTTCTGGTATAGGTTTAGTACAATCTCCTTTGCCTCTTGATAGCTATACTTTCGATCATAGCTTCCAACTGTTAGCATTCTCTCGTTATACTTCAGCTTCTTTTTACCAAGGAGCTTTGCTTTAAGGGCATAGTACCTTTGTGATATATCAAATCTTTCCGTTACTGCTTCAAGTAGGGGATCTACAAATTCAGGGGTAATATCGTCGGAAAGAAGTCGCTCCTCATCGGCTCGTTTAAACCCTCTTATCTCGTCTATATTCCTCTTGTACTCAAGAACAGTATTCAACTCTTTTGTCGCTACAGGCATCCATTTTCTGAGGATCTCGTTAACCAGATTAGTCGCATTATCTCGAGTTGCTTCATCCTTATGGGTGGTGGCAATATTTAACAGGGAATCTAGACCTAACTTTTTCTTTTCTCCATCTACCGTTATATTTCTTTCTTCCGCGTATAAAAATTCCTCTGTCATATCCGTCCAGTTACTGTGCGAAGTTTTTGTAGTTATGAGAAGTACTTTTTCTACGTCTTCACTTAATAAATATTTGGCCTCTGAGAATAGTTTCTCTAGATAGTGTTTATATTTTGAAAGGGGGGCGTAATCGAGAAACTTCTTCTGTTCTTTTTCAGGTATTTTTGAGATTCTATATGTAAAAAATTGCACCTTATTCATCTGTTTATTCATAAGGTCATTATGAATATTTTGAGAGGCTTTAAGGTCTGTGTTTATGGAATCTTGGGAGGTTCTTAGAAATAGATAGGCTTCCTCATGGCTTAGAAGTCCATTATTAAGAATCATCTGTTCGTACTCTGTTATGGCTTGAAGTAATGTTTTAGGGTCTTTTAAATACTTCTCATTTTTCTCCCACTTATTAACGAAGGCATTTAGTATTGTTTCTGCACTTTTTCTATCCTCAATTATTTTAGGATCATTATCGGATTTATAGAGTGCGGATAGGTCCCATGTCTCTTGGTTTATTGATTTCATTAACTCAGGTATTCAGCTTAGATATACAATGATACTAGGTACAAAATATTAGGGCAATGATATAATCATATAGTTAATGTAATGGGCTTGTTTATGAGGCTTAATCGAAATCCCGAAATCTTTCTCAAAGAGAATACTTCTCCAAGTATAGTTGTTGCAGCTGCTGAGTTTCTTAATCCTGCGCTTTTTGAAAGAAATGATTACGCAAGATCTTATGCTTTTCTAGCAGAATATGTGCCTTTTGAGACCGCTCTTACAGTTAATGAGTTTAATGATTACTATTATCAGGCGATTGGAGGGGCTCCATATAAGATGGATGAAATGGTTCGTAGAGCTTTACCGAGAGTAATACATATTGCAAACAAGTTTTATGCTGAAGTCTCAGGCAATTTTTCTGCCTATGATGTATTCTCAACTGTTTATACAGAGTATCAGTATACATTTTTTGAGATGGTAGCAAAGCGTGGTCCGTACGATGATCCATATGTATCACACTTTAGTGCTCTAAATACTCAATTGAAAAAATCCTTTGATTTAAATATAGATGATAACGGAGTTGTCTATTCGAACCCTTCAATTGCGGTTGAACGCGAGTATTTCGATATTCATTCTCTACATCAACTTTATCGCGAGTTTATGGATGTAGACCCCGAAGATATTAGACTCCAAATTACAAAAGCATGTATCAAGGGTTCTCGTAACAGTTTTCATGATTTCGTAATTCTTTATCTTTCCGAGGTTGTTAACCTTAGTGGAAGAGAAATTGGTGAATTTCTTAATAGAGGAGGCTCCACTGCTATAAATGCAAGGCTTGCAAAGATTAAAGGGAATATCCTCTATCATTGGAGAAGCCATGCCTATAATATCTCGTAATACCTTACATCTCATATTGTATTTTGATATAATCACTAATACTAAGATCCAGCATCACTGGGGAGTATCAGAAAGAAAACCGCAAGGTGAGTAGAATCTGACAGGAGTCTCTGTATAAAAAGACAAAACCATATATTGTGGTTGAGAAAAAGTGAGGGTGGTACCGTGTATTACCTTTTTGTAATTCACCCCTCTTTAGAGTTTGAGATAATTCTCAGGTTCTAAAGAGGGGTTTTTGTATTTTAATTAATAACATACTGTTATGAGTAAAGTTGAGTGGGGAAAGAAATTACAAGAGATGAATAATCTCAATACTGTTCAGTCAGAAAAAGATATTTTAGCCAGTTGGGAGCAAAACGACATTCTTAGGAAATCTATTGAACAAAGACCGGATGATAAGACCTTCACTTTCTACGACGGTCCGATTACAGCCAACAATAAACCTCACTACGGTCATGCTCTAACAATGGTTATTAAAGACATTATCCCTCGATACTGGACCATGAAAGGATATAAGGTAATGAGAAGTTTGGGCTGGGATTGTCAGGGAATTCCTGTAGAGTATGAAGTTGAGAAGAAACTTGGTTTCCAGCATAAAAAGGATATTGAGGATTATGGAGTTGATAAATTTAACCAACTTTGTCGAGAATCCGTAGAAACATACCAGAAAGATATCTTCGATCTAACCAAGCGAATGGGAAGAATGGTTAACAGTGATGAGGAGTTTGCAACGATGGATCCTTGGTATATTGAGAGCGTGTGGTGGTCACTAAAAGAGTTGTACAATAAAGACCTGTTATACCAGGGCTTTAAGGTTGTTCCATACTCCACTCGAGCTGGGTCTACTCTATCCAACTCTGAGGTTGCCCTTGGAGGATATAAGGAAATAGTGGATCCTGCGGTTACCATAAAGTTTAAAGTGAAAGGGGAGGATGATAAATACTTCTTGGCGTGGACAACCACTCCATGGACTCTTCCTGGTAACCTTCTTCTTGCAGTTAAAGAAGATGCAGATTATGTAGAGGTAGAGTATGAGGATAATGATTATATAGTCGCAAGAGATCTTGTTGAGAAAGTTTTTGAGGGGAAGGAGTATGAGCTGGATGACGACGAGTACAAGGGTCGCGACCTTGTTGGTATGGAATATGAACCTCTTTTTGACTACTACCTAGATAGAAAGGAACAGGGAGCTTTTAAAGTTGTTGCTGCAGATCATGTGACTCTTGATGATGGTACAGGTATTGTTCACCAAGCTCCTTACGGAGAAGATGACTTTGCTTTAATGAACGGCATGGGTATTAAGATGTTTGATTACCTCGACGATACAGGTAATTTTGTAGAACCAATCTCTGAATACGCCGGGATGTTCTATAAAAAAGCCAATCCGGTAATCATGGAGAATCTTAAGGAGAGAGGTCTCCTTTTTGCTTCATCTGACTATACTCACAGAATGCCTATGTGTTGGAGAACAGATACACCTTTAATCTATAAGCCAGTAAAGAGCTGGTATGTGAGGGTTACAAAGATTATGGAAAATATGGTTAAAGAGAATAATGAGGTTCACTGGGTTCCTAATCATATTAGAGGTGGGAGATTTGGAAAGTGGTTGGAAGGAGCTAGAGATTGGGCGTTAAGTCGAAAGAGATATTGGGGAACTCCGCTTCCTGTATGGGAGTGTGATAAATGCGAACATGCTGAGGTACTAGGATCTTTTGAAGAGATTAAGGCTAAGTCAGGGGTTGAGATAACTGACCCACACAAGCCATTTATCGATGAGGTTGTTTATAAGTGCTCTGAGTGCGAAGGCCAGATGCACAGGGTCTCAGATGTTATTGACGTTTGGTATGACTCAGGTGCAATGCCATTTGCCAGATTGCACTATCCATTTGAAAATAAAGAGCTTTTTGAAAAGAAGTTCCCAGCAGAGTTTATAGCAGAAGGTATTGATCAAACCCGAGGTTGGTTTTATACCCTCCACGTTCTTGGAAGCGCTCTGTTTGGAAGCAAGGCTTTTAAGAATGTTGTTGTAAACGGATTGGTCTTGGCTAAAGACGGTGCAAAGATGTCTAAGAGTAAGCGAAACTATACTGATGTAAACATTGTTTTAGATCAGTTTGGAGGGGATCTGCTTCGTCTGTACTTCCTTAACTCCCCAATTGTGCATGCCATTGATGTCGCATTTGACGAGAAATACCTCAAGGAGGTTAATGCAGCCTTTGTTCTACCTCTGTGGAACTCGGTTAAATACTTTGTTAACTACGCGAATGTACATGATATGCAGGATTTTAAGGATGTACCACCAACCGTTACTCATATGATGGACCGATGGGTACTTCTTAGATTTAATGATATGGTTAACGCAGTCCGAGAGAATATGGATAAGTATAACCTGCAGAAGGGAACAGCTCCGCTATTTTCGTTCGTTGATGAACTCTCTAGATGGTACATTAGAGGTTCTAGAGATAGATTTGTAAGCGGAGATAGGGAGGCTTTTGATACTTTGTACTATGTGTTAATAAACTTTGCGAAGGTGCTTGCTCCATTTGCTCCGTTTTTGGCAGAAAGAATCTACTCCGTGCTTGCCACTGAGGGTATGAAGGAATCGGTTCATCTAACAGACTACCCTACTAGTGTCGCGCTAACTGACAAGCAGAAGTTCGAGCTTAGAAGTATGGATGCCGTAAGAAGTCTCTCCAGTTTGGGACAGAGTGTTCGAGTTGATAATGCTCTAAAACTTCGACAGCCTCTTGCAAGGATGAAAGTAGAAGGGATTGATCTTGCAAAAGAGTATCAGAATATTCTTCTTGATGAATTAAATGTAAAAGAAGTCTATGATGGAGATATTTCAGGTGAGGGTTGGGTATCTGCTGAAAATAATGGATATAAGCTTCATCTTTATACCGTTCTTTCAGATGATTTGAAGAAAGAAGGAATGTATCGTGAGTTTGCTAGAGGGGTACAGAACGCTAGAAAAGAGGGAGGTTTGGTTGTGGGCGAGAGCGTTGGTCTCGTTCTTTTTACAGAATCTGACTCTTTGAAGGATCTTGTTCAGGAGTTTGAGTCCAACCTAATGACTGACGTCACAGCTTCTTCTGTTGATTGGGTTGATGAATCACAAGATGGTATGATATCTTTGGAAGTTGACGGGAACACCGTACTTCTAAAATTTGATAGAAAATAAAATGCAAAGAGGGATACTTACGCTTACAAAGGATGAACTTAAAGCCTTACTTCAAGTCTTCGATGTGACTAAGTATCCCGAAATGCATTTGGTTAATAAATTGCAGGCGGCAATGGATTCGCAGATTGATCCAGTTTCTTTAGAAATATCTGAGGATGAGCTTGAAGTTATGAATGATGAGTTTGCAATTCCTTCTCCAAGTGAACCTGAATCTATGAAAGGAGTTCGTCAGAAGTTTACTACTTTGATGATGAATTTTAGGGGGATTTAGTAGGTTTCTATCTCATCTACCTGCATTCCGGTGGCCTTCTCGAATTTGATTAAGGCTTTTTCCATGCTTGTTCCTGCAGATACTGCCATTTCAGCAATAATATTGTCTATGGAATTCTTTATATGCTTATCAATACTTACTGGTATAAGTCGACCTTCAGTATCCCTTTGCTTCTTAATACTGTTACAGTACTGAATAATCTGTACATACGAATCTATATCACCTTTGCCCTCCAAATCATTTAACATTGTAATTAACTGATTAAAGTCAGAAGTTTTAGGCTTCATGTTTTTTGTCTTTTTTAGGAGGGCAATCTTCTCTATAATTTCTTTCTCTTTTAGAACCGACCTTATACCTAATCTGTCGATATTCTCAATTGGTGCAGATATCGTTAGAGGAGAATTAATAAACTCAAATTCATAGTACTCTTTCTGCTGGCCAGCAAATTCTATTACTTTCTGTGATTTAACCCAGCCCGCCCCATGTGAAGGGTAGAATACTTTTGATTGGAGTTTTAATTCCATGTGGATATTTAAAGATATATTTATATAGTGTAATTATAACATTTTTATGAAGCCTCGTCGATTAATTAAAACATTAGTTGGTGTACTTGGCTTTAATCTTTTCCATGTTTGTGAACTCTTTTAGTAACTCATCTCTTTCCTCTTCATTCTCAGCTGTTGAATCTCTCCACTTACCCATGTTATCTCTTTTTATTGAACCTATCTTCCCGTTATCACTTCTAAAGAACATTTCTAGTTTGCTATCCTGTCTCCATTGCGTTGTTGCTATCATTATAACTGTTTGGTCCTCTAAAAAGATGGTTAGTGTGTCTAGTTTACTGTCGTAGATTAGGTGCTTCATCCTAAAATCATTTCTGAATTGGTGCTCATCCCTTCCGGATACTTTCAGCATCTCAGAGATAGGATTTTCCTGATCGCGTGATCTATGTTTCTTTTCCCCTTCTATATCGTAGGGTAGGTTTTGAATTGCCACTCCCACTTTTATAGACGCTTCGTAGTTGCTAATCTCTTCTATTTTAGTATCCACTATCTCCCTTACCTGTGGAGATATTTTCCCTTCCCTTGCTCTTTGAGGATCCCCGGTAAAGCCGTGTGTTAGAATTTCATAATCTACATAGTATCTGTCGAGTTCCATGTCCTATATTACCACATTACCCCCTAGTCAATCACTATGCATATATTGACGTTAATGAGATCCGTATATATAGTATACGTATAAGTATATATAAGTAGTATATGGACTATACACCACAGCTTTTTAATCAATCTGTTCCTGCAGGTTTTACGAGTACTTTTTCAGACGCAGTTGGAACTCCTCTGGATCTGAATGAACTTTGTATAAAGCATCCTGCTTCGACATTCTTTGTGAAAGTAGATGGGTTCTCAATGATAAATGCGGGGATTTTCGATGGGGATATGTTAGTGGTTGATAGATCCCTAACCGCTGATAATAACGATATTGTGGTTGCTATTCTAAACGGAGGGTTTACGGTCAAGAGGCTGATGAAGAAGAATAATAGAGTGTCCCTAGTACCGGAGAATGAAAAATACGCAGTTCGTCCTATTAATGATGCAGATTCCTTTGAGGTATGGGGAGTTGTAACTTATGTAATTAAAAAGGTATGAGTAAGGTGTATGCACTAGTCGATTGTAATAATTTCTTTGTGTCATGTGAAAGGGTGTTTAATCTACCATCAAGGAACTCTCCTACGGTGGTTCTCTCTAATAATGATGGGTGTATTATTTCCCGTTCTCAAGAAGCAAAGGATCTTGGTGTAAAGATGGGGGAGCCGTACTTTCGGGTCAAAGATTTTCTTGATGCTCATGGTGTTAAGGTGTTCTCTTCGAACTTTCCTTTGTATGCAGACATGTCTCATCGAGTAATGAATTTACTGGAGGAGTTTTCTCCTGGGGTTGAAATATATTCGATTGACGAAGCGTTCTTAGATTTTTCCTCTTTTCGTACTAAGGATTTAGATTTGTATTCAAAGCAAATCAGAGGGAGAGTCCTTCAATGTACAGGTATTCCTATATCCATTGGCATCGCTAAAACCAAAACCCTTGCCAAGCTGGCGAATCACCTAGCGAAGAAACATAAGTTTTACGGTGGAGTTCTGGATTTCAATCAGTTTTCCGAACAGGAAAGGGATAGATATCTCCAGTTTACTCCTGTAGAGGAGGTTTGGGGGATTGGTAGAAAACTTAGTCGTAAACTTCTCTCTATGGGAGTCCGTACTGCCTACGATTTTACGAAACTTTCTTCCCGATGGGTTAAAAGCCATATGGGAATAATGGGCTTTAGGACTCAACATGAACTACTTGGTATTGATTGTGATTGTCATCACGAGGATATTAGAAAGAGCCTAGTAGTTTCTAGATCATTAGCCGAGACGGTGGATTCTTTTGATGTAATTTCGGGTATTGTGGCTAAATTTGTACATAGTGCGGGAGAAACTCTAAGAAGAGAAGGGGTTGAAGCTCGCTACCTTACGGTTTTCATTCGCACTAACTATAAAGCTTTAAAGGATAATCAATATTCCAACTACGCAACAATCCCTCTCTCCCAATATACCTCCTCCTCTACCTTAATTCTTGCTGGAGCAGTATCTGCGTTAAAAGAGATATATAAACCTGGGTTTAAGTATAAAAAGATTGGGATATCACTTGCTGATATTAGACCGGAAGGACAGCAGAGTAATTTTCTCTCGTCTGTTAGCAATTTGGAGCTTTTCAAAGCTATTGATTCTTTGAATCGTAAGTGGAAGGGAGCTATTAAACTTGGGAGGGAAACTCTACACGAGGGGAGAATAGGGGCTCGGCAGATGAGCTCTCCATCATACACTTCCGACTGGAACTCCCTCCTTACTGTTAGATAGTGCGCTATCTTTATGTCTGAATATAAATAATCCAATTATGGCCGGAAACCATATTACAGCGAGTCTGAACATAAGGATTGCGAGCAGAGCCCCTGAACTTGATACTCCAACTGATATAGCTACCGTGTGTGCTAATCCTTCTACTACACCTACTCCTTGTGGGGTTGGTGCAACGATTGTAAAGAGTGTAATGAGACCATAAAGTGTTACGATTTGAGTTACCTCCACAGGCACCGCAAATGTTTGGAATGAGAGATAAAGAATTAACATGTTTACGCCGTGGTAACAGAGGGATATAGGTAGGGACTTTATAAATTTATAGATAGAAAGATCAAATCTAGCGGAAAGCGATCTTGCTTCCTGTATGTAATCGTCGAGGGTTCTCTCCGATATGCTGTCTTTCTTTATAATTTTTCTAGTTACCTTATTGATTACCCCAGTTACCCACTTTGCAATCTTTCCACTGAAGCGGGGAAGTGCTACAAAGAGAACTATAATGGCCAAGATTCCAAGGTTGAGGGCTAGAGCTATGAAGGAAGCATACCACTGGTACCTTTCTAATTTATCTGCCAAGTTGAGGTTATAGAGGGTATAGATGAGGATAAATATGAAGGCGAGATTTGTTGATAGGTTCGTTATTAATACTCCGAAAACCGCTTTTATGTGGGATAGCCCCCGATCTACCAGGTATTTAACCAGGTATGCTGAGCTCCCGGCGGCACCCAAAGGATTACTTACACTCAAAAAATGATAGACGATGGTATTGAGAAAAATTTTGGGATACTTAGTTCCCTCTGAAATTATTCTGTAGCTGCTTTGGGCAATCCAGCTATACATATAAAAGTTAGAAATTCCTAACCCTACCGTCAGTATAAAGAAGAGAGGATGGGCGTTAGAGATTGTCTCAAATAGCGTCTCGAAATCACCAAGGTTTTTATACATCACCCATGTAAAGAAGAACACTACAAAAAGGGTTATTCCGTTCTTTATCAAATTCTTGGACCGCTGTTCCATTATGTCTATTATTGAATATCTCTCTGAGAGCCTAGCACAATTTATCATTTTTATAAAATTTTGGTTATAATATACGAATGAAAGTTACAACCATAGGAGGTGGTACAGGTACTACCTCTGTTTTAAAAGGTTTACGTGATTATCCGGATCTATCTCTTAGTGTTATTGTTTCTATGACTGATGACGGAGGAAGCAACGCTACCGTGAGAGACGAGTTTGGTCTCCTTCCTCTTAGTGATCTTAGAAAATCAATAATTGCTCTATCTACTCGAAATACCGATGAAATTTTAAGAGACCTTTTTATGTATCGTTTCTCTCAAGGAAATGGACTTAGCGGTCATACTTTAGGGAATTTAATCATGATAGCGCTCTCTGATATTGCGGGTAGTGAGCTTGAAGCAATTAAAGCATGTGAAAAATTGTTTGATACAAAGGGTCATATCATTCCTGTTACGTTGGACAAGGTAAGGCTTGTTGCTGAGTATAGTGACGGAAGTAAGCTTATAGGAGAACATTTAATTGATGAAAGTGGGAAGAAAAAAAGAATAATCAAACTTTCGGTTAGTGATGTAGCCCAGGCCAACCCTGATGCAGTTAAGGCAATTATGGAATCCGATTTTGTAGTTATTGGTCCGGGGGATTTGTACACTAGTCTTATTGCTAATCTTATTATTCCGGGAGTTAAAGAAGCTTTAATGACAACTAAAGCTAAGATTATTTATATAGCCAACCTTATGAGTAAAATAGGTGAGACTAAGGGTTTTTCTCTGTCGGATTTAGTAATCGAGATTCAGAGTTATATTGGTAGAGATCTTGATTATGTCCTTGCTAATAATTCCGAAATACCCTCTACGATATTGCAAAAGTATAAAGATGACGGTGAAACACCCTTCCAGGATGATCTTTCCCAAGATAAATTTCCTGGCTTAAATATTGTTAGGTCTGACTTAATATCTCGACTTGGAATAAAGGCCGTAAAGGGTGATAGTCTGAAGCGCAGTATCCTAAGACATAGTTCTAAGAAGCTTGGTGAGGAGTTGTACAGTATTTTCAACCGCAATCATTTTACCTGGTTCAGCTGGTTAGTTAAGGATATCACTTAGCACAGTTAATTATGAATAAATCTCCCAAATCCGGAGATTTAACATCTCTACCTTCCTGAATATATCTTACTCGCCGGTACTGTTTGCTAAGGATGGAAGCTATTTTTGAGAAACTTTTAGAATTATTAGGATGAAATTCCACTACCAAACTTTCTATGGAGTTCAAATCTTCTTTTATGTGATCTAAAATCTTGGTTTCGAAACCTTCAATATCGATTTTTAACAGATCAATTCTTCCATTTTCATTTAAAATCCCGTTAATAATCTCCTTCGCATCTGCACTTTCAATTGTTATTGGTGATGTAGCTTCAGTTCCTTTCCAACTCCCTGAAATATAGCTGGTTGTTGATAGCCAGTCTCCCTGCTTATCTTGATGTACTTCCCTTATCCCTTTATGTGTATCAACAAATAGATTGTACGCGGTTACATCACTTAGGTTATTGGTAAAGATGTTTTCATTAAGGATCTCAAAGGCAGTGGGATTAGCCTCATATGCATATATCTTTGATTTGGGAAACTGAAGTTTAAAATATATTACAGATAGTCCTATGTGAGCTCCAAAGTCTACGATGACAGGATTTTCATCCCTAATATCCGCAAAGTATGAATTCGTATTGAAAATTTCATCTTTAATTGAGTGATACTCCTTCGAGTTTGTATATTTTATAGTATATCCTCTAAGCTTTGTTTCTTCTGTTGAAATCACTTGAACTATCTATTAATTAAAGGTAATTTATATAAAGAGTATAAGATAAAATCCGCTAAAGTGGCAGTAGTAATC
>DDBW01000002.1 GCA_002335495.1 Candidatus Dojkabacteria bacterium UBA2022
AGCTGTATTTACAACATCAGTAACTTTCTGGGCTGTACCATCAACCGTTGAAAAGGAGTCGCTCCCCCATGGGTTTGAGATACCAAACCATGAAGCAAACATATAACCTTTCTCTGAAATTTTATTTTTTATATCTGCTAATTTCATACTTTTATTTTATGGATTTAAACCAGGAATATTCAAAGTATTCCTTATAAGTAATAGTATCGCAATCGAAAGAGCAATTAAAGCGAACCCAATAACAGCATTTGTAACAACTTCCCTCGCCTCTTGAAGCTTCTCAGGATCACCCTGACTTGTAATCATATTATAACCAGCGTATGCAAAGAGTGCTATTGCAGAAATTACTCCAACAGGAATAGAGAGCTGAACTAAAGCATTTACTAAGGAAGGGAGATCTTGGGAATTAACAACATCGGTAACATTGCCCGATATAGCACTACTTAGTGCATCTGCGTGCACAGGAGAAGCAATTACGTGAAAAATTTTACTTAAAAAGCTTTCTATCATATTTGTATATCCCGAATTATACACTAGAGAATAGCCACATCACAAACATCCTGATAACTGCAGTACATACATTGATGAGATTTCGGAACTGTAAAATCTCCAGCCATTATTTTTTTAGCAATTGAATCAATTTTCTTTACTACATTTTTCTTCCTACGATCTGTAACGCTAACTTCCACTCTCTTTCCATGTTCTACATATATATAAGAAGCTTTATCAACTTTAACTCCCCACAGTTGTTCGGCTACAAGAGCATAAAAGACTAGCTGCCATTGAGTATTAGCCTCCTTCTGACTCTTTGCTTTCCCAGTTTTGTAATCAATAATTTCCACATGCTTCACCCCATCCTTTACCTCCAGTAAGTCGATCCTATCAATTTTTCCTGTCACGGAAAAACCTTCCATACTGTATTTGAAAGACTTCTCTAAAAAGATAGGCATCTCTGTGGTTTTGTAACAGGAAGAATAGAACCTCTCCATAGCTTTCCTACCAAAATCCCTCCGTTTACTCTCATGGTCTTTAGATTCATACCCTGCTGATTCCCAATATGTATCATACAGATTCAGAAGTTCTTCCATGCTAGGGGTATCAACAAACCCTTCTAGCCCTTGTTTAGCAGCGTTTAATTTTTCATAGAAAGTTCTAAGAGCATTGTGCACCGTATTACCAAAAGAGAGGGAAGCATTAGGAGGAAGAGGAATCTTTAATATGTAGCTGTATTTATACTGGCGAGGACACATCTCATACGAGGATATCTGCGAGTAGCTGAATTGATTGGAAGCCTTAATCCCAACCTCCTTATAATCGATAATATCTGCATTATCGTTTCTCTGGTAGACCTGAAACTCTATGCCCTCCTCATCTTTACTTAGATTATTAAGATCTTCGTTAACATCCCGCCCTAAAGCCTCATTTAAAAATAGACTCACCTTTCGAACTCTTCCCGCACCACTATACGACTGAGCCGCACTAAGGAATAACTTATTTTTAGCACGAGTCATACCCACATAGAACAACCTGCGCTCCTCCTGAATATGCTCTTTGCCCTGATTATCCTCAGGAACAACCTCTTTAATTAAAGCTTTTGGTATAGCTAACCTATCTGGCTTTGCTCGAGTTGGGAATCGGTCATCAACAAGATTAACAAGAAATACAACTGGAAACTCTAATCCTTTAGAACTATGGATAGTTAAAATATTAACCCCCTCATACTCGAGGAAGTTTTCATTATTAACGCTTGGGGTATCTCCAATCTCCAAGCTGTAATTCAAGAAATCAAGGTACTCGTACAATGTAGCCCCGGGATTACTCCTCTCGAACTCTTTTATAAGGTCAAAGTATTTTCTAATATTATCCACTTTAAAATGATTGACCGTATCCTCCAGGGCAAGAATAGAATCTTTCCATCCGCTTTTATCGAAGAATTCATATAGAACCTGGCCAACTCCCCTACCCTCCGAAACTAACTCAAACCCTCTTTTTATAACCTTAACAAGCTTATTAATAGAAGTAAGGCCGTTATTGGTAATTCTCTTTCTTAGTGCCGACACCTCCTCCTTTTTATCTATTAAACTTTCAAGAACTTCAAAGAGAGATGTATGAGTTTTCCTTGAAAATCTCATCAACTCCACGACCTCTCTGGCCTGAAATTCCCATATAGGCATGCTTAGAAGGTTAAAAAGGGAGATTGCATCATCGTAATTTTCAACAACACGA
The DNA here is from genome assembly GCA_002335495.1 of Candidatus Dojkabacteria bacterium UBA2022. Classification (GTDB taxonomy): domain Bacteria; phylum Patescibacteriota; class Dojkabacteria; order SC72; family SC72; genus UBA2022. The sequence goes on from DDBW01000002.1 coordinate 2,227, forward strand.
AGAAACGATATAAGAACCTTGACCTCATCGGTACTATATAACCCTCGATATCCTGAAAATTTATAAGGGATATCATTAACCCTCAACGATTGAACAAAGTCCTCGCTCTGATTATTGGATCTAACCAGAATAGCAAAGTCGGAATACGCATACTCTCCTGTATCAACTAGCTCCCGAATTTTCTCGGCCACCTTATCCGCCTCAACCGACCCGGAATTAGCAAGAATCAGAGAAACACTATCTTTCTCCCCAGAAATATTATCCCCAGTAGCAAGGAGCTTTTTACTCACCTGCTCCGTTACTTCAAGTCTGTATGGATTATTGTTTTGAATAACATTGTATGCTCCATCTAATATCTCCTGTTTGCTTCTATAGTTCTCAACTAGTACAACTTTTTTAAGAGATGGATAGACTTCTTTAAATTGAATAATGTTTGAGATAGCGGCACCTCTAAATTTATAGATAGACTGGTCGTCGTCTCCAACAACTGTAATGTTCGCGGCTTTCGAATCTTCCTCAGTAATATCCTTAGGATCTTTACCCGTGGCAATCATATTAACCAGAACATTTTGTGTATAGTTGGTATCCTGAAACTCATCAACCAGAATATATTTATACTTTTCGTGATATTTCTTTAGAATGTTAGGTCTTTCCCGAAATAGCCGAATTACGGTATTTATGAGATCTCCGAAGTCTAGCTTAGACTCCTTCAGTTTCAGTTCTGTGAAATATTTATAGGTATTTGCAAGTTCCAAGGCCTGCTCCTTGCTTAATTCTCCAGCCTCGTCCCCATCATTTAAGCTTTTGCCATACTTTATGTAATCTTCAGGGGTTACATCTTCATCTTGAAGGCGAGAGAAATGATTAAGGATTTGAGATATGAAACCGCTGGGATTACCGAGGGGGCGGAAGATATTAAGGGGCATGTCGAAAATATGCTTTCGAAAAAGTAAATAGGCCTCAGTTTCAGTCATCAGCTTATAATTTGGATTCAGACCAAGAAAGATAGCCTCTTGTTTAAGAATGCGATCACAAAAAGAGTGGAAAGTTGAGATCGTAACTTCATCGTATCCATATGGCATTGCAATATCCACACGCTCAGCCATTTCCTTGGAGGCTTTTTCCGTAAAAGTTAAAGCAAGAATTTCAGAGGAGTTCGCCCATCCTTTATTTGTGATATTTAAGATCCTTTGCGTAATAACCGCAGTTTTTCCTGTACCTGCACCTGCAATTATCAATAAAGGTCCCTGTTTATGATTAACAGCTTCTAACTGGGGTTTGTTTAATTCCATATGCATAAGTATACAATAGAATGATAGAATACGGCATGGAAAAATTTACCATTGATATTAATTCAAACCTAAAGGTAGAAGGTGAGATTCATCGAGTACAATCTTCAAATAAAATAATCGTGTTTTCTCCTGGTTTTGGAGTAAAGAGGTATGGATATCTTAATCTTTTTTCAGAGTTATATTTAGAACTCAAAGATCAATACTCCGCAATATTTATGGATTATATGCAAGAGGATGAAGAAGGAAATTCTTATGTAGTAAGATTAACGGAACAAGCAAAAATGCTCGAAGCAGTTATAACAAGAGTCCAGAATGCTAATCCCGAATACGATATTACTATCATTGGACATTCCCAGGGAGGCACTGTCGCAACACTGCTTCCCATCAATATACTTCAAGGCATCCAACAGGTGATTATGATTGCTTCCCCTATCCAACCTCCATACGAAAGATGGAGTAAATACTTTTCACAACGACCAGAAACCGTTATTGATGAAAATGGAATAAGTAGAATAAAGAGGTCGGATGGAAGAATAACCTATGTGCCAGCCGAATTCATAAATGACATTAGAGAAATAATCCCATACATCGAATGTGAGAGGGCTTCAAAATATACAAAGATTGCTTATATAAGCGCACTGGAAGACGAAACGGTAACCGATGATCGATTACCTATGAAAAACATTTCGACACTGGAATACTACGAATTACACGGGGACCACAATTTTATAGAATCCAGCAGACTGAGATTATTCCAGAAAGTAAAAGAAATAACCAAAGAGTCACTAACTTGAGATTAAACTATTCCTTAATAATACTCTTAAGAGTATCTATTTCAGCTTGCATCTCTTCCCCTCCCTTTAATGCAGGGGTTTCCATTATAAATGGGATATTCTTAAGTTTAGGGTGGTTAACAAGGGCAGTTATAGCCTCAAGACCAATTTCCCCTTTACCCAGATTCTCATGCCTATCTCTATGCGAATTAAAATCCATCATAGAGTCATTTAAGTGGAAGCATCTAACGTTTTCCAAACCTAAGACCTCATCAATTTTACTAACTATACCTTCTAAATCATTTCTCCAATCATATCCTGAAACAAACATATGTTGAGTATCAAGAACATATCCAACCCTCTCCTTATGAACAGCCCCTTCTCTCATTGCAGCTAATTCCTCAAGAGTATCCCCCATTACGTTTCCAGATCCCGCCGAAGATTCCAGAAGTAGCATTGCCCTTCCAGGAACTTGTTCAATAATCCAATCCAAACCTTCAGATATTCTCTTAACACCTTCTTCAGGAGTTAGGTCTTTCGCGGATCCAGGATGAAAAGTTACACCAAGAACATCTAATCCATCTGCTCTGTCCATTACGGTTTGGGCATACTTTAGGTATGTAACCAAAGACATCTTGCTAAGATGAAACATCTGACTATCTTGTCTTGCAAGATTAATTAGATACACACAATGTAGAAGAAGCTTTTCAACTCCACTTCCTTTATGCTCATTCACAAGAGCGTCAATCTGATCTACCGGAACATCTTTCAAAGCCCATCTCATTGGAGCGGTTGGCATTGTCTGTATGCTGTTTATTCCATACTTCACAGCCTCTTTTATTGAGTTCTGATGTCCTCCTGCAGATGTAACATGTGCTCCGAAATATCTCATATTCTAAAGATTAAAGTTATTTAAAAACTCTTCCATATACTTTGACTTAGGGAGTCTTTTGAGCCAGAAAAGTAAAACTCCTATATAGACCTTATATATTAGCTTAACGAAAGGTCGAGGGACCCCTAGACTTTCGTAACTTCTTCTTAATCTCACCTTACTCGTCGCTTCTATATTATCCGCTTCTATTAAGATCTGAGCTAACGGAGGGTAGTTCTTAGAAATCAAAAAGTATATAGCAAAGTGATTATGCATTCTAACCGCTTGGGCTAGTCGCTTAAGGCGTGACTCGGTGAGAAGCCCTTTCAATTCCCTCTTAACAATCTTCTCAGATTCATATCCTTCGAAAAGATACGCCCACAAAGTCAAGCCTTTAGTTCGAGCCTTATATGAGTCATGCCACCAAGCAGATAGTGATACTAAACTTTCGTCAACGTAAGCAGGTAATTTACCTGCCTTTTTTAACTCTTTATATATTACAAGAGCATGCTCTTCAACATGTTGAGCATGAAGATAATCATGTCCTTTATTTATAGAGTTTTTCATCCAAATTTTACCAAGTTCAAGGGCCTCTTTTTCTTTCATATTAAGATAATATAACATTATAATGTTGATAATAGGAAGCATTGAAGATATAATCTGCTCAGGTTGGAGAGGTGCCTGAGTGGCCGAAAGGATCTCACTGCTAACGAGACGTAGGGCTAATACCCTACCGCGGGTTCGAATCCCGCCCTCTCCGCCATATATTCACGGTAGCGACAAGACCCACCCACCTTCTCTAGGAAGGCTCTTTGGGATTGAGTTATTTCCCTCCTGAAAACAGTGATTTCAAAATAACGGCCTGGTGGATGAAAAAGACTCGGAATCAGACTAAATTTCTCACCTCTTGGTTCGAAGATTAAAGCTCTTTGTTATACAGAATTTAAGAGCTATGCTAAAATGAAAAGTATGAAAAACTTACAAAATTTTTCCGAAGATGACGATCGAATACCGTACAAAACAATATTATCTACTGCTTCACGATGGAAATTCGAGTGGAAATTCATAGACGATCCCATTTTACTTACAAATATCTCATATCATTTATTATACATTGATTTCTTAATTTCTACGTATAATACATACCGACTTTATGGTGTAATAGAATCGCTTATCTCCAAGGATATAATAATCAAAGTAAATGACATTATTGAATCAGTACTACATCATTTATTAGTTAAATATGAAAGCAAAGAAAACATCCCATATATTGAACTTATCGGTAAAGCATACAAAGAGCATAAAATAATTAGTAAAGAATTATGGCATCAAATACACGAGCTGAGGAAATTACGTAATTTACGCCATATTCAAAGTGTTGATAAATCAGAACTTGATGTATACAAGATAGAAAATGCAAATGACTCACTCTCAATTCTGGATGAATTCAGAGAGGAAATAGAAGAATATACTAAAAAAAGTTGATTCTCTGGATCGCAAATAAATAATCACTAAACTTCTTAATTTCTGATACCGAATATGAGCACTCTTTCCATTTGTATTTTCCATTAGTTATGTTATCTAGAAGATAGTTGAATTGAAGTCTTTGTCCTGTTTCCTTAGCCGAGTGTGATTCTGTAACAATTTCGACAATTAGCACCTTTTTTTACACTGTCTCTTTTGTCTCATTTTGGTGTATCATATGAGTGGAATATTGGGTTCCAGACCCGTATGTTCCGCCATATATTCACGGTAGCGACTGGTATCTATCTAACCATTTACTCATCTCACCACTACCCTTCATTACTAACTCCGTAAGATTGGTTCCTGCGTCAAGTTGCCTCTGCCATAAAACATTTCCTATATGATATCCAAATCCATTCATACTTTTCATTAGAAAAATGAACTTTCTATCTATATCATCCGTATCAGGAATTATCCTATCAATCGACATACCAATATTAGAGAGCCATTCTAAAAGAGAAGGTCTTTGAATGCACTGTTGCAAAAGCATTTCTTTTTTAGAGTCATCAGTAGCAGGATCGAGCCAGTCCTTGAGGAGTTCAATATAATAGTCGGCATCATTAACAAATGAGTAATGCCAATCTTCATAATCAACTTCCATAGTTGTAGTCAAACCCTCTTCCCAGAGAAAATCCCAAATAAAAGTCTTTAAGTTAAACCACTTTTCACTCGGCTTTACACCCAATTGTTTCAGAAAAACGTGGGTTGCTTCGTGAGCAACACTCGACTGCACCCTCCTTCTCTTTTCCTCCGGGGTGAGTGATTTTCCACAAAAGTCGTTAATATTCAATGCGCATCCTTGACCGCGCAAACTCTTAGCACCTTCATTATTTGGGAAGTATAAGAAAACAACAGGGGATCCTCTCAATTTAACGGATGGATTAAGTGTCTGCGCTCTATCTAAACCAGCTTGTACAGCCGTAGCAATATCTTCAAAATCGAAATCCTCACTAACTTCAATAAACCTTGCCATAACACTATCATAGCCTCTTTTTTGTAGAATCTCAGAAAGAGAAACATTTGTATTATATGTCTTAAGGATATTTTCTACTTCAGGCTCAAGATCTTTACCATTGATTAGATATTCTTCTATTTGAGGGATTAAGTTATAAGTTCCTGATTCTAGTTTTATTTCCTTTAACTGATACTTTTCGTCCATAATTAATTTGATTGTAGCATATGATCAATAATGTAATCATAACCTTACATTGCCATACCCCATACTTTTGCTATTATCTAAATATGATTAACAATATTGGCAATAAGGATAGAATATTACGCATTATATTAGGAGTCGCCCTACTCTTTCTAGGAATATTGTATAAAAGTGGGATTTCTATTCTATTTGGTGCATTCTCAATCTTTGAAGGAGTAACCTCATGGTGTGCGCTATATCAGATACTTGGGATTAATACCTGTCCTGTACCTAAGAGAAATAAACTTCAGGTAAAGAAATATTTTGTACTTTTTACGCAAGGCATATTTATATTTACAATCGCCCTATTACTAAATATATTCGCGAAAGCAGTAAATTGGTCAACGTGGTACGATTTTCTACAAACGCCTAAGGAGATTTTATCCTTTGATAACTATATTTTTCTATTCATTTTATACCCATTAAGTTTTGGAATTAGTAGCATGGCCGCCCTAAAACTTACTTCATCAAAAGGAAAGCAAGTATAAAACCGCGCATGATAAAATAAATTAATCCAAGTCTAATCAAGTCTACGTATATAACTTCGAAATACACATAAATGTTTAATTATTCAGAAGAGTTTGATCATCAGGTAAACAATCTAATATCCAAAGGATATCCACAACTAGCTCAACAAACAGAAGAACAATTTGTAAGCTCGTTAATTCCCCTGAAAGAGAAACTTGCCAGCTTCGACTTAAAAGAGAAGGATCTTGAGAATGGATACCTACCCTTTATAGTAGTAGTTCAGATCAATAATGTTAACCTGGAGAAATTGGTAGCATTGATTCAAAAAGACGGTAAAAGTGGAGTAACAAAGCTATTCCCATTACAAACTAAAGACTTTCAAACTGTAAATGAGACAGAAATTCCAAACACTAGAGCCTATCTATTGATCGACATTGATAGAGGAAAAGAGACCCTTAATATTGCACCAAACGCTGCCATGAAGATTATTAAGGAATCCCACCGCTCCCCCCTAACTATCGAGGAAGGAGTAGCAATTGTAACCCATTACCCTGAATATCTAATGAAAAACAACTGCTTCTCTTTGCTGGCATCAAGACACCCCGGAGATAAAAGGGTTCCAGCAATTTGGATAAATGCCCAAAAGCAGGCAAACCTTGGATGGTGCTGGGACGGAAACCCACATACATGGTTAGGGTCTGCGTCCTGCAGACACAGAATTGGTTAACGCCACTAATAATCATCTCCAGGCATACAACACAATATTTATACATTCATTAGATTAGCTGGATTATCAGGTAAGCTATCTATCCCTTCAAATTCCTTCACAACAATGGATTTTATATGCAATTGTATATCTTTCGGAATGTGCGGGTAGGTCATCTCAACTTCGCCTCCTATACTCTGACAATCATCCTCAATCAAAATATCAGGCAGGATTCGAACTGCAACATCTGCATAGCTTTCTAGTAAATTTCGAGAAGTGAGATTATCGGAGAGTGGAAACCCGTACTTTAATAGAACTTACTTAATCAATTTAACCTGATCCCCTTTCCTGGATGTTAGATAGTAAACCTCGGCACCTCCTTCAGCCCAATTTTTAACCTTATGCAGAGCCCCACCGTTTGGGACATACGATTTATAATCATGAACCGAATTTTCCTCTTCTATAACCTGCTTAATTCGCTCCACAGGAGATACATTTTCAGCTGCTTTATGCATCAAAATGGTACCCTCGGTAAATATTAAAATTCTCATAGCCAATTATACACCTACGAGATTACACAACCAGTTAATCGCATATGTAAACATCCTTTGATATAATTTCGGAATATGAATAAAGTAGGAATTATAGGCATAACTTCAGAAGGGGCCTCTATCTGTTATAAAACAGTGGTATCGGAATCCTCCAAAATCCTAGGAGGTTTCAACAATGTAGAAGTTGCTCTAGTCCAACCGAACTTTAATAGGATATTGGAAGCACAGAAGAGTAAGGATTGGGATAAAGTAGCAGAAATCATCGTAGACTCAGGCAAGGAACTTGAAAAACTCGGAGTCACTAATATCATAATTCCAGCCAACTCAATCCACTTTGCTATCAAACAGATACAAAAGCAACTTACTACGAAAGTAGTTAACCTCTTAGAGGTTGTGAAAGAAGTTTGCTTACGTAAGAACTACAAACGAGCACTAGTGTTAGGCGTAGGCATAACCATGAGTGACCATTTATATAAAGAGGTACTAGAGAAGAACGGCATCGAGTATATGATACCCAGCGAGAAAGAGAGAGAGTTTCTTGATGAAATAATATACACAGAGCTCGTCAAAGGGGTTATAAATGGGGACTCCACAAAACAAATTCTTGAAACTATCCAAAACGGTAAAGAGAACTCCTGCGACGTAGTAATACTCGCCTGCACAGAGCTACCAATGGTAATCAATGATACAAATTCTCCCCTACCAATAATTGATACAACTAGGGAACTCGCAATCGCTGCATTAACTGAGGCTCACCACACAACACTCTAACGTAGGATTTAGCGACGCAAATAGTCGTAGAAAGTTTCGAGCAAACGGGGGAAGAAAGAGATGAATCCGGCTTTACATACTTCCCAACTCACCGGGTCCTTAAAACGGCCTAGTTATTTACACCTCCCTACTCTAGTGCTACCATTCGAATATATTTATCATCATATTTATATGAAGAAGTTTTTCATATTTCTCGCCGTCTTTCTTTTCATCTTAGCTATCATTATTTTTGCAGGAGCCGCCTACCTTGGCTTCATACCATCCCTCTCGGATAAAACTATAAAAAGAGTCGATCTTGGTGTAAAAAATAACCCAAAGCTAAACCAAGAATTAGCAAAAGAAGTAGGATTTACAAACAACATATCGACCTTAAAAAACCCAACGAAGAGCGATTTCAGATATGAAGGGAAACTCGATATTGAAAGAACTGTAACCTCAGAGCAGGTCACTTCACAGTTTAATGCAATGAGTAAAGAATCATACTACACCCCATTCACGAATGTGCAGGTCCGATTTAACCCAGACGGAACAACAGAAACAAGTCTAGATCTTGATATAGACCTGGTCACAGAAGTTGCAAAACAATTAGGATACTCCCAAAGCGACATCGATAAAGCAAAGCAATACGTAAATATCCTAACGCCTAAAGTATACCTATACTCTAAATTCAGTACAGAAGTAACAAACAACCAAATTACAATTAACCCAAACTCCCTTCAAATCCAAAATATTAATATCCCTGAACAGTTCTTAAGTCCAATCGCAGATGTAGTTATCTCAATAGTAGAAACTAAGATGAATACAATTCCCAATCTAAACGTAGAGAGTCTAAAGCAAGAAGGTGATAAAATGATATTTAAAGGTACAATACCTCAATCAATAAGTATTAAATGAAAAATATATTCACAATAGAATCACTATCAGAGTTCGCACAAATATATACGAAACTCGTAAAATTAGAATTACAACGACTTGAAATAAACGAAGAAGAACTTACTCCTGATCACTACGGAGCATTCGTAGGTAGCAAAGAGGAGTTTGACTCTACTTCAGAACAACTCCTAACCTTCTCAACCTTGATTAAGGAGATTACCCTTCACAACAGAAGAGTTCGAGTATTCAAACTAAACAATCCTCTTCCAGGTATATACTCAATCCCTAAGATTGAAATCTTCGAACCAAAACCTGAAGCAGATCTTAAAAAGGAGAGGTTTGGAATAGAGCATATTGCTTTTAAAGTAAAAGATTTTGATACTTTTATAAAATCTATAGACCCTTCAATATTAGCCAAGCAAGGAGAAGTTGGGAATTCAAAATTCGCAAAGACCAAAACTTTTAACCTAGTTGAGATAGAATTTAGAAGCGATTCATTAGGAGAAGAAAATGACTAACTACCTCGACAAATTTCAGTCAAAACAACCATTAAATGTAGTATGCATTGGGGATAGCACAACCTCCCAAGAGTGGTGCCATCCAAACTGGATAGATTGGATAAACTTCAAGTTCAAACAATCAGATGACTACCCTGCTGGCGTAAACCGACAGATAATAAACTCAGGATACGATGGACAAAACATAGGATTCTTCCTCGATAACTTTGAAAAAACAATCTCCAAATTCCAACCCGACCTAGTAATATTATCCCTGGGATTTAATCACCTGGAAAACCTAGAAAACTTTGAAGAAGAAACAATTAGATTAATAAAGAGAATAAAAGAACTAGGAAGTGAAATTGCAATATGGTCCACATACGAAACAATTAACCCTAAATACTCATCTTCCCTTAAACAAGCCTCCAGAATCTACAGTAAAATCGCAGAACAAGAGAGATGCCTATTTATTGATATCTACAGCGAATTCAGGAAGTACCACCTTGAAAAACTCTTTACATTCGTACATCAATGGGAAAATACAGAGTGGGAAATGGAACCAGGTGAGATAGATTTCCTCCACTGCAACGAAATAGGCAACCAGATTATTGCAGAGAAAGTACTAAGAGAAATCTTTAATACAGACCTCGATTTTGCCAAAGAGTGGATTAGCGAAAAAGGCCAAATGGGAACAATGATTCCACTAGATACCTCTAAATACCTACTATAATCCGTTGAATATCTTTCATATAAATTATATCTTTAATAGATAATTTAAATATTTATTGTATGAAAGATAACCTTTCACCAAAGTCCCTCAAGAACTTTAACCTGTTCATGGGATTCATGCACTTTGTGCAGGCAGTCGCAATGCTCATCCTCGCCAAGGATTTTAAACTCCCGATCAATGTCGGATTCTTGAATTTTGATATAACCACTCAGTCCCTAGTACCAGCAACAGAAACAATCTTCGAACTTCCCCTCGTATGGCCAATCGCAGGATTTCTCTTCCTATCAGCCCTTGCTCACCTAATAATCTCAACCGTGTACAATAAACAGTATAACGAGGATCTCGCAAATGGAATTAACAAAGCAAGATGGATTGAGTACTCCCTCTCCGCATCAACAATGATGCTCGCAATAGCAATGTTGGTTGGAATATATGATCTAGGTTCCCTCGTAATGATATTCTCTTTGACCGCAGTAATGAATTTAATGGGATTGGTAATGGAGATCCACAATCAAACAACCAAGAAAACGAACTGGTTAAGCTATAACATAGGAGTTTTTGCCGGAGCAATTCCTTGGTTGGTAATCGGACTATTCTTCTGGAGTGCATCAAAATATGGAACAGGAGAGATTCCAACCTTTGTATACTGGATCTATGTATCAATCTTCCTATTCTTCAACTCCTTCGCAATCAATATGATATTGCAGTATAAAAAGGTAGGAGCATGGAACAACTACACATTCGGTGAAAGAGTCTATATAGTCCTCAGCTTGGTTGCTAAATCAGCTCTTGCATGGCAGGTATTCGCAGGAACCCTCAGACCTTAAGAGAGGGGTAAGTAATCAGGGATGGCATAACGAACCTCTTTGCATACATCATCGTTATGCCCCTTGGTATGAACCACTACATAATCGATACTGCTGTTTTTGGCGCTCATAACTCCCGTAGGAGAATCCTCAAAAATGACTGCCTCACGAATATTTCCCCCCACTCTTTCCATTGCAGTTAAAAATATATCAGGAGCCGGTTTAGTGTTCTTAACATCTTCAACAAATACGAAAGCATCAAAATACATATCTAAGCCAGTATTTTTAAGAATCAAACTTGCAAACTCCCTTGCGTTAGACGTTCCCACAGCTAACTTTCCCCCACGCTCCTTTATCTTTTTCAAAAAGTCTTCAAGCCCACTTATTACCCTGACTACTTCCTGGAAATTATTTTCAAGCTGATACCTCTTCTTCGCCCTGTAATGAGTTACGGCAGAATCTACATCATATGAGCTCCCGATACTATCAAAGTATTTTGTAAAACCACTCTTTGATCCACTACCGGCAAAATATTTAATATAATCCTGGTACGTAAGCTCCTTTTCTACAAGCTCCTTAACCGTATCACGAAAGCTCGTATAATTGAGCTCTTCCAAATCGACCATCGTCCCATCTAAATCAAAAAGAAAGAATTTTTTCGTAGATAGCAAATTACGAACCTCTTCTAAAGGATAGTTCATTTTCGGGTATACAGAACATATTATTTCTTACGAACAGTGATATCTTTAGCCACCACCTTATCGCTTTTATCTCCAATATTGATAACACTGGATCCGCCATCAAACTTCATCGCTTTATAATCACTTGAGGTGACAACCAACTCATAGGCTCCAGGATACATAACAAATCTATACCTACCAGAAGCATCCGTGACTCTCTTTGCGACAAACCTATCAAACTTCAATTCCTTAAGAGCAACTTCGACGTTAGCAACAGGCTTTCCTTTTACATCCCTCACGTATCCATATTTACTCTGCTGTCCAAATATTGATTTGAAGAGCATCATAAAGGCAGGCACATAGAATGCTAGAACAACCCAGTTGAGCAAGGTTGGGAACTTAAGAATAGTATAAACAGCAAGAATTATACCTCCGACAAAAATCAATGCGTGTAGAACCTTAAACAGAGTATTTATGGTAGTTCTAGTAGAGACCGCCAGAGCACTAAACTTGTTAACATCCGTTGGATCAATTGGAATTAAGACTTTGATATCAGTCTTTTGAGACATCTTAAATAGATCTCCCTTATAAATAGGTTCCAAAGGGTAATCAACAAGCCCTTTAATAATCTCTGTTGGATAGGTAAAGCCAGCTTTTTTAACAAGAATCTTATACTGTCCCTTTGGAAGCTCTGCATTGAAGGAACCGTAGACATCTGTAACATCAGTCCACACCAATCTATCGTTAGTATCGTATATTCTTACAATAGCTCTTGATACAGGCTCTTTACTCACTGAGTTATACACATATCCATACGGCTTACCTTTCTTTCTAAAACCTAAGAAGGACAATACTCCCAAGAAAAATTGGGTAATCATATACGGAACGGTTGAGAAACCTCCTCCAACAGCTGCAAGTCCAACCGTTACAGTTGCAGCAGTAGCTGTTGTAGCAACAGCGGTTAACTGAGGCTCTTCCAACTCCCCAACAACGCTGTTATCTAGAGCAATTTTAACTCCATCTATCGCAGCGGTAGCCTGCTGAGGTACGGCGACGACCAGATTTGCGGCTCCATTAACAACAGCATTAACAGTTTGATTTGGAGTGTTGATAACAACAACAGGTTCTGGAGTAGGATTGTCAGGATTCTCTTCCCCTTCACCATCCTCATCAGGAACGTTATCGGTAGGTTCCTTAATAACCTCTCCATCAGTATCAATCTTCTCCCCTAGTCCACCTGTACCGGTAAGGCCCGACACAACCCAATAGCTAACTGAGTCTATAACCGCTATAGATACAGTAATTGGTTTGCCCTCTACATCAATGGTCTGAGGGAACGGACCGGCAAATACAACGCTACCTGCACAATCGCTATTAACTTGATCAATCTCCTCTGCCTTAGTACACAACTTGAATCTGTTAGTATCGCCCTTCTCCACATACATGGAGTACGTGCCTTTGTACCCTGAGTTCTCACTCATTTTAACAACCACTCTTCCTGACTGACTTTCGATAACAACTCCGTTCCAATCTCTGTTCTGAGAGAATTCAACAGGGATATCAGCGAGAATCTTTCCGTCCTTCATAACCCTAACATCCTGCAAACCTCTCTGTCCTCCTAAATCTTTACTTGGGTCAACTGCATTATTACTCCTTAAAGCAATAGCCAAACCAGCCGGCACATTTTCGATAATTGCATTGGTTCCATAAGTTCTTCTTGCTCCTAAACCTGTAATTACACCCGCACCGTTTCTGGCGTTCACCCTGAATGAGTAGTCTGTAACAGGAGTAAGACCTAAGACAAGAACCCCGTTATCTCCTCCAAACTCTGTGTATGTTCCCCATACCTGCTGCGCAACCAATAAGCCAGTTCTGAAGTCTACATATCGCTGCTGAGACTCTTCGTAAATGGAGTAAACAACAGAAGGATCGTTTTGAACACGATTAATTCTAATTCTTGCTGATCTCAAGGTAATAGGAGTGATATCTCCAATTCCTGGAATTCCTGCAACTGCATGAGCAACAAAACTAGAAGATGTCGAAGTTTCAATCTGGTTTCCATTTCTTGCTTTTGCAATTAACTCAACCCTTGCTCCAGCAGTTAATCCCGATAACACAATTCCATTAGCGCCACCAAAATCAGCTAATGTTCCCCATACTACAGATGTTGTAAAGGAACCGGTCCGAGGATCAAGATATCTATTTGTGACTAAATCAAACACACTGTATTGAGTAGAAGCAGGGTTGCTATTTGATGACAACCTAACAACAAGGTTATTTGATGCATTCGTGGATACGTAAACTCTACCCGGTACATTTGCAAGAGTGAATAGCTTAGATGAAGTAGATGCAGCCGTCTCTATTCCCTGGTTATTCCTAGATACTACCTGATACTCATACTCATTATTCAATGCTAATCCGTTTACAGAAACGCCTTCTGTACTACCCCACTGAGCATATGTTCCCCAAACAGGAGAGTCCTGCCAGAGTCCATTTGAGTAGTTAAAGTATTTAGAACTTTTTACATCTCGCAGGGAGAATGTTGTAATTGCAGGATTTCCTCCATTATCAACCACAACCTTCAAACGAGAGTCTGAAAGGGCGGTCAAGGTTGGAGCCGCAGTAGTAACCGCTAAGGTGTAAATTGTAGACTGGGATGAAGCACTGGTGATAGTATCCTCACCATCTTTAGCAACAACTTCAAATATATATTCAGCATTAGCAAACAGCTCGTTTACAAAGACCCCATTTGATCCTCCTAGATCGTTGTATGTATACCAAACATCACTATTCACTAACGTTCCATTAGCGTTATTCAAATTACCAACTCGAAGTCCAGACACAACCTCTCTTATCTGGAAAAGGGTATTCGTTGGGTTACCGTTACTATTCAAAACTATCTTTACGGTAGTTGAGGAAGGAGCTTCTACAGAAGTAAACTGAGGCACAGATGCAGCTGTATATCTTGTTAATGTATCGCTATAATCACCTCGACCGGTATTGTTATATGCAGCAATTTTTCTTGTGTACTGGGTATTAGGAGTCATGCCGTATTCAATACACGATGTAAGGTTTGTACCAACACACTCAGCAACCTGAACTCCGTCTGCATCGTAAACTCTGTAACCAAGTTCGTTATTCTCATTATCTGTGAAGTTCCACCTAATGGAAGTTTCAGACAGACGGGTAGCCGTTCCAATTGTTGGAGCCGCCAAGGAAGTACTGATATTAGATCCTACCCCAAAGGACGTCTCAACCTGGTTAGCATTTCGCGCCTTTGAAACAAACTCATATGTAGTTCCTGAGTCAAGACCAGAAATTAAGTATCCGGAACCAGATCCCCATTGAGCGTATGTCCCCCAAACGGCAGTATCACTTTCATTACCCGTATTAAAATCTATATACTTACTTCGTGTACTGTTGTATAGAGCAAACTCAGTGGCAGCAGGATTACCGTTTGGATCAAGCACCACATTCAATGATGTGACTCCAACAGAATCTGTGGTTACACTTCCAGGAATATTGGCTAGTGTGTAAAGAGATTGAGAACCAGAGAAACTACTGTTAATGTTCTCCAAGTTCCTTGCAACTGATGAGAAACTATATGAAGAGTTTGGGCTCAAAGCCGTTACTCCAAATCCTGTTACCCCACCCCACTGTGCATAGGTAGCCCAACTTGGTGAAGCTTGCAAAACTCCGCTGGTACTATTCACATATTGACCAGATCCATTCTCTCTTATGGCAAATTCAGTATTAGAAGGATTGCCTCCATTGCCAATGGTTACAATAAGTACGGTTGCAGAGCTATTTTGGACATCTTCAATTGTTGGAGTACTGGCAAGGGTGAATCCAGAAGTTTGGGCAGAGTATGCAGTTTCAACCCCATCACTGTTTCTTGCTTTAACCTCGTACACGTATTCAGTATTGGAACTAAGGGAAGTAATATCAATACCCTCTGCTCCTCCGAAATCTGCATATGTCGCCCAAACAGGATTATCTACCAACGTTCCAGTACTATCGTCTACATATTTATTAGCATTAACATCCCTAAGAACATACTCAGTTGTTGAAGGATTACCTTCTGTTGCCAAAACGACCTTTAAGGAAGTTGGTGTTAAGCCATCAACAGACTCAATGCTAGGAACAACGGCATGAGTATATACACTTGAAACTGGGCTGAAGGAGGTTTCTACATTCTCGCTATTCCTTGCTTTAACTTTAAGAGAGTACTGTGTATTGGCTTGAAGGTTATTAACTAAGAAATCAGTCCCGGTTGATACATATTCAAACCAATATGGAGAAGCAACTAACTCCCCTGTCTGACTATTGTAATAGTATCCAGTAGTTTCATCCTGAATCAAAACTTCCGTTCCTCCAGGATTGCCATTCATAGACAGGTTGAAAGAGACTCTTCCTTGAGTACCGGCAATTCCAACTACAGATGGAACAGAAGCATGAGTAACAGCAGATTGAGTTGATGAAGCCGCACTCTCCGTGTTAGCGTTATATGCCTTAACATATCTTGTATAGGAAGTATTTGCGTTTAAGCTAGTTTCATCACAATACGATAGGTTAACCCCTACACATGTAGCAACTAGGTCCCCGTTTCCATTATAGACCTTGAAACCCTCTTCGTTATTTCCTGTATCCGTAAAATTCCATCGAATACTTTGATTTGAGAGAACCTGAGGCGCGGAAATCGTTGGAGTTTTAAGTAGTGTATAAACCGAAGTAGACGCTCCATCGGCAGTAACAACATCATTTGAGTTTTTAGCAACAGCAAGAAGAGTGTGTTGTATACCCTCTTCCAAACCACTAACAAGTACTCCTCCCCCGGTATTCCATGTGTCAAAATCTGCCCAAACTGGAGTGACAGAAAGAGTTCCATTTGTAGGGTTTATATAATTAGATCCATTATACTTAACCGCATAGAGGACCGATGTTGGATTCCCATTGGTATTTTCATTAAGAGAAACTCGTAAGGTATTAGTACCTATATCTGTTATTGCAGGTGCTAGAGGAACAGCAGCATATGAATTTGTGACAAGGGCAGAGGATATTGCAGTTTCAACCCCATCTCCGTTGCGAGCCTTTGCTGTAATGGAGACCTGGGTATTAGGCGTTAAACCTGAAAATGTATTCTGACTCCCTGATACCCATCCAGCAGGAGCAACACAACCAGTGCAGTAATAGAAGATACCACTCTGACCAGAAGATAAGTTAGGAATATTATTAACTTCTACGGTTACCGATGAAGAGTTCGCAGACGCGACATTTATTTCTGGAACATCTGCATAGGTATAGTTACTAACCGTTAAGGAATATGCGGTTTCGGCACCATCTCCATTTCGAGCCTTAACTTGGAAGGTGTATTGGGTATTCTGAGTCAAAGAGGTAACATTTGCGGTCGTATTTGTAGTCCAAGTCTCAACTCCGGTCTCACATCCTACAACAGTGCAATCAATGAATACAGCACTAGAGCCTGCACCTAGGTTGGTTGTACCAGTAACAGATAGAGCCATCGAATTACCGTTAACAGAGGTAATCGATACCGCTGGGACGCTGGTTTCAGTATATCGCGAGACAGCACTTGATTGTAGACTATCTCCATTATTATTATATGCGACGATATATCTTGTGTATTGAGTATTTGCCTGTAGACCAGTTTCATCACAGTATGTAAGATTTTCACCTACACATGTAGCCTTAACTTCTCCTAATCCATCTAACACCTTGAAACCGACTTCATTATTAGCATTATCAACAAAGTTCCACCTTATACTACTTGTACTCAAAGCCTGGGCTGGTACCGCAGTAGGAGCAGCGGGAGCATTAGACTCCTCATATCCAATAGATGCCGTTATAGAATCGGTAGCATTATTTTTCTTTTGCCCAAAAATAACGTCTGTATAGGTAGGAATATTTGAACCCGCGACAGTATTGGCGACCATTGTATGAGCATGATAAGACGAAGACAGCGTACCCTCATTCAGGCTATTCCTAGGGTGTCGACCTCCAACATAAGTGCTTAATATAACCGTTAATGAATGAGTATGTGTACCAGCACCTCCAGTTGCTCCATATGTAGAAGCTCCTCTTGGAAACCTTGAGTCAAGAGAAGTAAAACGCGTCCAACCAAGCGGAGGTAATACCGTGACGGGAGTAATCATACTACCCGGGGCAACACCATTTGAGTTAATAGAACCATAAATAATATTTAGATAAGGGGGAGTATTTGTTGCAGCAGCTGTAGTCCCCGAAAGAGAAGTGTGAGAATGACCTTCCCAGGCTCCATCCCCCCCTCCATCGGCGCCTGCGGAGCAAGCACCACTAGAACCCGCCGTCGAGTACCCTCCCGCGTAAGGATGAGTATGCGTATCACTTCCACCAGTTGTCCCATATGTAGCCGCCCCTCTTGGAAATCTTCCATCTAATGCAGTAACTCTTGTCCAACCCACAGGGACAGAAGTATTAAAGATTCCTATTGCCCCTGAGCTTAAATTAAGGTTAGAGGCCTGACAAAAAACAGTACCTACGTAAGGAGGAACTATGCTAGTATTATTAGTATCGACTCTCACTCCACTGTGCCCTTCAACAGAAGAAAGAACGCTATTACAAGCAGCAGTATTTGTAGTTGATGTTGCCGTCGGACCGCCAGAAGTCCCCGTCACTGAGCCGTGATTATGAGTATCGACCCCTCCCGTGGCTCCATAACTAACTGCTCCCCGAATGAACCTATTATCAAGTGCAGATACCCTTGTCCAACCCACGGGGCAGGAGGTACCGCTCATTACAATAAACTGGCCCGCCCACGCCTGCTGAGCGTTAGTGGCAGACGCATTTCCGTAATAAATATAAATTTGCTTTCCTCCACTGGGTAGACTTGGAACTCTTACCCACACTTGAGTAGTCACTGTATTACATCCTCCTTCAACCCAGTACGAAAGAGTTGTACTATCGTCACTATCAACAAATCTTATGTCATCACAGTCATTTTGAATTTTCCCTGCAGCAACTAACGAGGAGGTATCAATACTCACTAATACATCATAATTAGACTTCGAAGTACCTGGATTCGCAACCGTAATTGGCTTTCTATACTCCCACGAACTGTTGTACCAAGACTGAGCAGGAGTAATGAAGTGATCTAAGAGTAAAATAGTGACTGGGGTAACCACAACTACAAGAAAAAGCATTAAAAAAGAGATCCATCTAGGCGCTCTTTTCACCTTTTCTGATAGCAAAGATACTATCTGAGGACTAGATTGATTGTTCACCGCATTTTATTTGTTATATATAACCTACTAGTAATTTAGAAACTTTACCTAGTGAAGTCAACAAATAAAAACTATAGCTTACGCCCCAAAAGTAATAAGCAGAACTCCAGCAACAGCAATCAGCGCCACTACTATTTTAAAGAGGATATTTACATGTTTAATATTGAATATAATTACTTCAAGAGCAATGATTACAAAAACAACAATATTATCTACTGCATCAGCGAGTGGCAATTCTAAGTTCATACTTAGGGAGGTATAACGGAGAATATTGTATATAAAATAGAAGATGATTACGGGAGCAAGATAGAGATATGCTTTAGTTTCTTTTAGCACTCGTAGCTGATGTTTTACCTCTTTCCTATCAAAGAAAATGAAGAAAGGAGTAACTAGAAGGATATCCAAAAATTGATAGTAATGCGGGTTAACATCTAATACTACCAACTTTGAGGCACTATTTCCTAGGCCGTAAAGCAAAGCAGCAAGGAGAACATATTTAGTTGCTTTATTAGGTGCGAAAACTTTCTTAAATCCTTCGATATGAAATCCTCCCATATTTATAAGAAAGACCGCAGTTGCAACCAAAACTACCCCACCCCATTGCACCAAAGCAACGGACTCATCAAAAATCAGCTTCCCCAGGATGGTTGTTATAATAATCGTAGACATTAAAACAATAGTCGAAGTACTAGCATCTTGATACTTAAAGCTGTTGTAGAAATTTTTATTTGCGTAGTACCAAAGTAATCCAGTGATGATTATCAGAGAAACTATTCTAATATCTAATTCAATCATTGGAGGTTTGAAGATTATTAACCATATCCCACTTAGAATGAAGGTAACAATAGATCCAATAATTATTAAACTAACAGAGGTAATATCTTTAAATCTTTTTAGTAGATGACCGTTAATAGCCTCAGCAAAACCGAGGGATACAGCCCCTATCATCATTAAAAGTACTGGATTCATAGGAGAGATTATAGAGGAATATAACGTTAAAGAATAGTTCTAAACTACGTATTCAAAACGAAGGACGTTAGTAACTTCGTTATCTAAGTTTTCATCTGAATTATCTCCTAACTCTTCACAAGCAAATACATAGCTATATGCCCCACCTATTGAATAATCATACCCAAATTTTCTTTTAGCAATAAATTGATCCTCTGGAATTTCAATGCTTAAGTATTGACGAGAAGCTTCCGTCTCGAATTCATCTTCACGCACGACAATAATAAAAGAATTCCCTAACCTTACGACTTCAACAAATGATCCATCAGGAAGACGCTTACCGTTAAATGTAATTCCCCGCCCTTTCAAAAGCAGAGGCTCTTGAATTCTATCGACATCAACACTTTCATATGGATCATCTGCTGAGATAAGTTCAGAAACTCGCATTCTATAAGGAACATTATCCATAACAATAAACATAATATTAATAGTGGGAAATAGTGGGCAGAGATATATTCTATCTCCAATTTGCAGTATTATATCACTATAAATACCAATAATGATATACTTAAAGCATGAAAAATACAGTTGTAGTATCAGCAATTATTAAAAACGAAAAGGGAGAAGCACTTCTAATACATTACGATAAAGAAAAGGAGGGAGGAGTACTAATTCCCCCAGGAGGAAAGATGGAATTAGGAGAAAGCGCAAGAGAAACAGTTACAAGAGAATGCAAAGAAGAACTTGGAGTTGAAATAGAAGTTAAAGATTTAGTAGGAATTTCTGAGCTTGATTACGGAGATGGTAAACCTTGGATATTCCTGTTCTACTCTGCAGAAATAATAAATGGAACACCGCAACCAATGGAAGCGAATAGAGTAGATGGAAAGGGATTTGATATCGTATACACAGAGATAGAAAATATGAATCACTTTAAGAATATAAGGTGGATTTAGGAATCTACTTTGTACTCATACTCCTGATAGCATTTAGAATGAATAACCTAACAGCCTCCATCATTATCTTTTCCTTTAGGATTTCCTCTTCATCTCCTTTAAACATCATTGGCATGTAAGCTTCCCGAACGTCCTCAATACCACAGATACAATCAAACCTATGAAGAAAAGATATATCCCTCGGCGGAGCCCAATTAGACCCAACAGCTTCCATAAGGGAGACAAAGTATTGTAATTCTTTAGGATTAATATGGAGAAGCTCTTTATTTAAAATAAAATCATAAGGGGCTCTCGAGGTATTCCCATCTTTCAATACAAAAAACTCCTGAACTGATCTACGTAGAGCAGAATAGGCTTCATCACCTTTAAAGCCGACAGTATCCACTAATGCCATGTGAGTCCTCGGAAAAACGCTTATAAATCCCTCCCAGTTTGGACGGATTGGTCTTTCCGTTTCCTCCCATCTCCTATAATCATCTGCCCCAATTTCTTCAATTCCAGATATTCTTGATTGTAGGGATTCAATATTCATAGAGTTTGCACAAGCCTTCATCGCCGATCGATACTCTTCATCCATGAGGTTCACATAAAGCTCAGCGGATCCAGTCAGATATCTCTTATTTGCGAGCGCAAATTTATCTGCAATTTCTTTTGGCATATAGGAGTTATCCTCAAGAAGAGTATGGATATCAACGGAAGGCAAGTATACAACAAAAGGGTTTATATCAGGCTTCATTACAGAATCCATTCCCCATAATTCCCATTTCATATCGAAGGTAAGGCAATACAACACATGATCCTTATCAACCCCACTAACCTCCTCATCCGTAAAGAATACTAACAACTCTGGATCCTCCTCCCCATTATCAAGAATAGCTGTACCTTATAAATTACCCCACCAACCTGAAGTAGTAAGCCGGAACTTACCTAACTTCTCCTGTGCTGCCAAAAAATTTGATTCAGGAATCATAACAAAACGAAATATTAATTATAGGGTATTATATAACTACTACTAGGTAAGAACAATAAGCATTTTATTTATATACAAATTTGTTAAACAACCACTTCCCGCATCACTCCAAGCCTTCTATCATTATCCTCAAGCAAATGCATATGGTATGCAAAAACCCATTTATACTCATCAGCGACTCTTTCATGCATGTAATAGCATAGAAGATATTTAATTATTTCTTTAGGATTTATATCAGAGACTTCCATTTCAAAATTGTCGAGAATAGTGATATCACAGGTTAGAATCTTGAGAAGGTCTTTAGGCTTTTCGGGGATTTTTAGACCGGAGATTTCATCGCTCGTATTTCCTCCATTATCAACACCTCTAAGCAAATTCTCCACAAAGAGATCAAGATTAGCATCGTTGAGATCATCTTTGAAGTACTCCCCTAACCTATTTCCCACCAATCCAAGTCTCATTAACGGATCATTAAAGAAGATGAATGTGGTCGCAAGTGCCGGTTCAGAGCCGGGGTTATTTCCAATAAATACATTATCTTTTCCATATCTATGAAGAAAATCTATGTTAAAGCCCTGTATTATCCTAGCTTTCTCCCAACTTTGATAATCTACTATATTATCACCAACAAAGACTGCTCTTTGTTTTGTAAAGTGAGACGCAAAAGATAAAAGATCTAAAGCACTTTGTTTTCCCAATCGACTACCAGCATCCAAATCAGCAATACATAACCCATTCCTAATTAGTGGGAATAATTTTTGTTCTGCGATTGATAGAGTATCATCTCCATTATCAAAATTCTCATTACCTGTAAGGGGAGCAACTGGAGGCAGGCCACGAGCCCTCAATTTAAATAGTCCCTCAAAAACGTCTTCAAATAACTTTGTATCTGTAAAGCTATAAAAATGCCTTCTCAGAAGACATAATTTTTCAACATTTTCTCTTGTAGCGAATCCTTTCTGTTGAGTTATGTCTTCAAGCATAACTAGCCACATACCAAACCTTTCGTAATCAGTTGAAATAACTTTTCCCGAGTACTCTTCAACATTCCAAGGATCAAGGTATGGAAATAAATCGAAACCCATATCGTATAGGAATTGAGTGCATGCTTTACGGGACGAAGATATAGATGGATAATCAACCTCCCCCACTTCTGGTGGAAACTCATTTTTATCCAATAACCGGGTGGCTGTAGAATCAATATCGATACATAAGTATGTATCTTTTAAGATTTCGTTAAGAGGAGATTCTTTTTTTGGAGTGGTTTCGAAACAAGGAGCCGCCATAATTATTATAAATTTGGCAGTTCATTAATATTCAATTATTAGTTTTGGTGGAGACGGTGGGAATCGAACCCACGTCCAAAAGCATCACATAAGACCGTTATACAAGCTTATTCCATCTTCTTTTACCAAGAATACCTGTAAGATGAAAAGAAAAGTATCCCTGACCAATATATATTCTCATCACTAAACCATACTGGGAAGTATTAGTGACATACCCTAATAACGACCGACTACCAAACCTGATTAGGGACAAATCGGGTAATCGTTAGTCTAATTAAAGACTAAACTTAGCCTAAGTAAGAGAGATTAAGTGAAGCACTAAGTCTTGCACCTACCTCTTGAACCTTACCTAAGAAAGCGTTAACTGTATTTTTTGCAGTTATATTTTGTTGTTTTAAGAGCTACAACTCTGCTTGCGGTACATACGCTCTGACCTCTGTCGAAAGCCTTACGTCCCCTTTCCTGCCGATATTATACCATTTTTAGGCATTAATTTCACTTTGCAACCCCATATTTGTATGAGGAGTTCTTAGCCACCTGATCGAAGTATAGAACGATATCAAGAATCTCTTCAGATGTTTTACCCTTTGGAATATACAAACTAAATTGTCCAGCCGGAGTGACGAAAGGATTTGCACCCATATAACATGGATATCCAGGTCCAGCTTCTCCATCCATATTCTCAGCAGCACACGTTTCCTCGTCCTCAATACTTACATAATCTAACCAGTACCCAGCAGGAAATTCTGAAGTAGCGGCCCTACTCTCAACATTTCTAAGACGCCCAAGAGTGTAGGTTTGATTTTCAACTGTACCGGTCTTTAGCTTAACAATCTCAGCTCCCTCTTCAAAACCATTTGGAAATCCTTCTCCATAACTAAAAGTAAGGTTAAGTGTTGCATCTTCATAAGTCATCTTTATCCCAGTACACTCCTCATTAACATCTGTAAACTGTACTCCTCCATCATCCTCATAAACAATTGACATAGTCGGAGTCCTATCGGCACTCGCATATACCCATTTTTTACATACAATCTCCTTTGTAACCGTTTTAACTTCAGAAGAAGTATCTCCATCATTATCGACTGAAGTATCTGGAGTTTCTGGATTCTGGGAATCGTTATCAGAACTACCATCCTCCTTATCCTGATTACTACCTACCTGATTCTTTAACTGCGTATACTCACCCTTTAGATTAAAGTACATAAAACCAAATGTAGCCGTTCCAATAATAGAAAATACGCAAAGTATAGCAAGAACTATCACTAAAGCTTTTGTTTTCGGATCCATGAACGATTTTAAATCATATTAATACTTAATAGTAACCCACATGGGAAAGGATAACAATATAGACTACTTGAAACCTCTTATGTCCTCAAAAAGCATCTGCCCCGCCCATCCCCCAACTCCATTGAAATAACTGGAAATCCAACCCTGAACATCATCATATTTCATTTTCTGACTAACTCCGTAGTACTGATCCATTATTCTTTTAACCCAAACATCAAGAGGAATCACATGATCGTGCCTGAGAGAGTACAACAATATACAATCCGCCACCTTATCCCCAACCCCATTCAAACCCTTCAATAACTCTTTCGCTTCTCTATACGAAAGATCTTCTATATTCTTGAATACTCCCTTCCTAACAAGCTGGGAAGCGTTAAAAATATACTTAGAACGAAAACCCGCCCCAGATTTAGCAATAGTATCTATATCTGAAATTGAAATATCTTCAAACTTCGGAAAAAGCTTTACCCTTTCCCCATCTACATTAATCACTTCTCCGTATAGATCTCTTAACTTCCTTATACAAACCCTTATCGCCTTTATACTTTTATTTGTTGCACATAGATACTCTAATAAAGTATCCTCAAAATCCTGAGATAGTAGCCGCAATCCCGGGAAGTTACTTCTCGCCCTATCAACATACTTATCCTTTGGAAAGCGCTTTAAAATATCCTCATATTCATCATCAAGCCTTAAATATTTAGCAAGGAATTGATAATCATCTTTAACAGGATAGGTCTGCCAAAATATATAATCCCTCTTCCTCCTTATTTTAAGATATCTATCAGATGTGAATCCGTGAAAAGTATCTCCAACTAAATCCCAGCCAAAAGACTGCCCTCCAAGAAGCGACGTTCTTAAATCAAACAGAGGAAGATATAGTTTATTCATCCCCAATTATACCCTACTCCTGCCTGCCTTCAACTAAAGAAAGCAATACTGCAGAGGCCAAAACCATCCTCTTATCCACTCCTTCACTCAAGATATCAATATCAAGTTTATACACAAAAGGATTGAATTGTTGTTTTAGATCCGCGACTTTCTCTCCAGCTATGAAGTAGTCATAGTTTTGAGGAATCAAGTTCATAACAAATCTTCGAATCAAAGCTAATCCCATGGAGTCTTCAACCATTGTTCCCACCTCATTATCTTTGTTATCTAAAACGGTCCATTCGTCCCTCAATATGGAGTGAATTCCCTTACGCCTAACCGCACCAATAACACCATCAGAAGAAGAATCCTTAATGTCGTAAGTGGCAGATATATCAAATATGTTTCGAGCCTTAATAGAAAGCACCTCATCTTTCATATCCGAAGAGGTATAGAATTTCATCTCTTCCTTTAGTTTGAATGCTTTCTGTTTTGCATATAAAACAACATTACCATCGGCATCGAAGACTTCGAAAGTTGCTCCTAGAAAAGAAAGAATCTTTCTTCTAACTGTGTATCTATTTGATTCAAACATGGTTAATAATTATTAAAATTTAAAAATACGATCATTTAAAATATCTCCCTTAACCTTCTCTAACATTTCGATTGAATTCTCATAGTTTCTGGCATAATCCCAATATCCTCCAATAACTCGGCTGCTTAGCATTAGCTTAAAAGCAAACTTAAAGTAATCTCTATCTTCACTAAGATTATCTACAAATAACGAAAGATACTGCTTAGCAAGATTGGGCAAGCTATATGTGTAATAGAGTTTTGAATACATAACCGCTACATCGAAAAACCTCGGAGAGCGAGCACTTGCTCTCTCCCCGTGGTACAAACATACCTTCCCCTTATGAAAAATAAAGTTGTAGGGCTCGAATTCATTATGGTTTAATCCTAGTGAGTCCATCTGCTCATACCCCTTAAGCAGATCAAGAAGTGGAGAAAGCTCATATCCATTAACTTCCTTAACAAAATTCTGAGCAACAGTAATATACGATTCAGCCCTCTCCTTTACAGACGAAAAACTTTTTCCCATCTGATCTTCAACCGTATTTTTGTATGTCTTAACATCTTTAATAGAATCTATCTGCAGATTAGATTTAATAATAGCTTCAAGACCTTCTTTGTTTCCATTTTTAATAATATCTACGTAACGATCCCCTTCAAAGAAGGAGGTTATAATATACGTAAAACCATTAAATGATCCGGAATCTATAACTTGTGGAATTCTAAGAAACTCACTCTCCTGGACTCGAGGATGCATAGCCTCATTCCATGATTTCTCGTTCAATAAAGCCTCATTAATTCCTTCTGAGGTACTCATTTTAAAGACAGATGGTACACCTCCCCGACTTACTTTTAATATGTAATACCTTCCTTTAGAAAATACTTTATCAACAACATATCCCTGCTCCTGCAAAAATATATCAACAGAGTAAAAATCTAGATTACCGGCCACACCATATGAAGTTCCTTTTTGAGTTTTGAAATTCTCAACTAAAGCGTTCATTATATAGCTGTTATCCCTGTAAATGATTAATCAAATCCATTCTCTTCACACTAACTTTTGGATTTCTTGTAAGCATGAAAATAATCGCCTCTACCGACTCCTTTGAATCAAACATCCAAGGCTCATGAGTTGCATAGTCCATCCCGACCTTCTTAAAGAATTCAGTCTCCATTCCACCTGGATAAAATCCCATAACTCTTAAGTTTTTTCCATCAAACTCTTTTGCAAGAGCTTCCGTAAACGCCTGTACTCCCCACTTCAAAGCTGAGTAGACAGTGTGGTAATATCCCGAGGGAATTTCAACGCCTGCCACACTTGAGACGTTAAGAATTTGAGAAAAGTCAGATTTAAGTAAGGAAGGAAGAAGTAATCTAGTAGTAAGTATGGCTCCAGTAAGATTAGAATTTGTGAGAGTAGGGATATCCTCTGGCAATATATCGATAGTATCCCCTTCCTGCCACATGCCCGCGTTGTTAATCAAAATATCTAAACCTCCAAGCCCACCCATCTCCTTTATTAAATCAGTTTCGTTATTGAAATCGCACATTACAAAAGAATGCCCTTCCCCATCTAATAACTTCATTACACCATCTATTCTATCCTGGTTTCTTCCATGCACGATAATTTTGCACCCTAACTTAGAAAGTTCAATTGCAAGTTCCTTGCCAAGTCCCGACGTGGATCCGGTTACAAGTACTTTTTTTTCTTTTAAATCATACATAAATATTAACACCTATAATTTAGATTTATATAAAGCAATTCCAACGGCAATAGAAAGGTTTAAAGAATCAATATCTTTATTATGTTCTATGTAAACAGGAGTACCGAATTGTTTAGCTTCCTCTGGCAACCCACTCCCCTCGTTACCGAAAACCAATGAGTGAGGATTTTCAAAAGTAACTTCCTCTAATTTTGTAGCCCCATCAAGCATAAACAAGTAATTCTTTCTATTTGGGAAAACTTTGTAGTAGTCATCTAGAGAATCAAAGTATTCAAAATTAATGGAGAACAGGGCTCCCATTGCAGATCTTACAATGGTTGGATCGAAAATATCGGCAGCAGGCTTTATTATAGCTAGATCCTTATACCCAAATCCGACCATGGTACGAATAATGGTACCAAGATTACCCATATTTCGAGGCTGAGCAAGCACCACATGATTCCTTCCTTCATCTATCTGAGTATCGTACTTCTTAAAAACTCCCATTGCATATGTGTTCTCTTTATATGCAATTTTATCTACAATCCAATCGTTAACTTCATATTTAATCCCCTTCTCTTCGCAAAGAGAAACCACTTCATCAACCCCTTCGCTTCCAAAACCTTCTTTCTTTAAAACAATCTTAATTACTTTATCGCTATGGTATTTAAGTAGGTCAATAGTTGGATAAGTACCAAAGGTATAGGAGTATTCAAAATCCTTTTGATATCTCTTAAGTTTAATATCATTCATAGTTAATTATATAACGAAAAGGAAAATATTGCCCAACGAGAATTAGAAGTATTTACTCAATATCCTAAACTTCTCTTTCCATGTATATTGCTTCATCACTTTGTTGTATCCACTATCCCCCATCTTCTTAAGAACATCTTTATTATTTAAAAGATACTCAATCTTTTGAGCCAGGAGGTTGGAGTCATCAAAAGGAAGGGTATATCCATCTTTACCGTTATCAATAACTTCATTAACAGCCTCAATATCACACCCTATTACAGCCTTTTTATACAACCATGCCTCAAGATATACAATGCCAAAGGATTCGCTTTTAGAGACCATTACAAAAAGATTACCAGCGTCAAAAAGATCCCACTTCTCTTGATCAGAAGGCCTTTCTAAAACAATACTATTATTTTTAACAAGCTCCGATTTCTCTTTCCAAAACTCTTCAAAAGCAATAGAGTTATTTCCGGCCAGAACAAGCTTAAACTTCTTCCCTTTCTCCCATAGAATCTCACTTGCGTTCACCAAGTTATTAACTCCTTTAACGGCCTCACGAGCCCCTACAAAGAAAACAATTGGGGTCTCTCTCTCTATCCCGTTATTTTTCCTAAACCTCTCTCCATCACCCACCAATACCTCCTCAGGTTCAACCCCTAATCCAACCTTCACAAATTTATTAACATCAATACTCCTATCTGATCTTTTTCTAAAAGGTTTTGTAACAAGATGGGAGAGGAATATTGGTAGAGAAACAAGGGTTATAAATATTTTGGCTAAATAGAAGAGGATAGTTGGAGTACTGTTGGATATTTTAACCTCTTCTCGCCCTCCTCCCCTTCCAAAGTTGTCATATCCATATTTAACAACATCAGATGGGGAAACGGCCCCTTTGTATGTATCAAAGAAGTTGATCAGAGAGTTCTTCTCGGCATCAGTCTGTACAAATATTTTATCTGCACGATCATAGAACGGAAGGACTCTTGGATGAAAGTATTTATCTTCTAAAACATATTTTCCAGTTACATTGCTGTGCGCAAAAGGAGTTATGTATAACTTTGCCCCGGTTCTTTTGGCTAAGTTCATTCCAACATAGAAGAGGCTATTGTATGGCATGGCAGAAACATGAATTATGTCGTATTTAGGGAGTTTAGAGTACCCCTTTAATAATTGGGCGTACATACCAATGCACATAGGAGGACTTCCCAAACATTGAAGGTGCCAGCTAGGCATATGCCACATCACATATCTAAATCCCTTGTTTATGAACACGTTATTAAGAAAGAAAGGACTTGTTTTAAACCTTCTAACATGAACTCCGTTTATGTCCTCTTGTAAAAGTTCAACTTTTCCTCGCTTGGGATACCATAGGGCATCTGCTTCTAGAGCATCCGAGGTCCACACATCTACTTCATGACCATTTTTCACACACCACTCTGCGAGTTTCTTTACGTATATTTCAGCTCCCCCATATGCTGGAGCATATCTTTGTGTAATAAAAAGAATTTTAGACATCCCTACTTAATATATTCTAATTTTCTACCTAGTTCTGCATTTGGGGCACATACAGTAACTCTTCCTTTGTCACTCTGAACGATATGATATCCTGTGTGTTCTCCGTCTTCTTTAGGATCAACTGGCATGAATTCCATATACTTATCGTTTACCAAAACGTCGAGGGTAACTTTCCCTTCACACTTATCGCTTTTATGCCGGCATATTTCATACTTAGCATCGGTACAATTATCAGATACAGGGATATTTCGAGGGAGAGTTCCGCTATTTGCTTTGGCATACTCTGTTATTCCTGCAACAATCTGAGACATATTTTCAATTCTAATGTTGTTCCTTTCATCGGCAAGTCTTCTTCCTGGATTTAGAAGGACTGTTGCAACAACGAGAATAAGGAGGGTGGCTCCAAGGAGTATTAAGATAGTTTTTTGAGAGAGCTGTTTCATAAACAAAGTCTCAAATGTTAATAGTACATTCTACAGATATAGCAGAGGGAGGGCAACAGATTATTTCTCCTTCCTATATTCAATATACGAAAATATAACTAAATATAAGGCTGATAATACAAATGGCGCTAGACCGACAAGCATTAAAGGTGATGATAGTAAGCCTACGAGTACAAATATAGCGGAGAATTTAAAAAGCTTTGCAGCGAGTTTATGTGTACTATTCCACACCCTATCGCTACTTAGCGTCCAAGGTGTTCGAATCCCCATAAACCAATTCATTTTTACGTTCTCCATTGCCAAAGCAATATTATATAGGAGACCTGAAAGTCCAAGAGAAAAGTATATATTTACAGGAATTTTTATATCTATATTCCAAAGGAGCATTAAAAGATATAGTCCTAAAAAGAAAACTGATATATAGAGGACTAACTTCTCGTAAGAGTTTCTATACTCTTCAAAACTCTCTTTATTTGGATCTACCTTTGGAGCGATTATAAATATTGCGGAAAGAACCACAGAGATAATAGGTAGGAGAAATACTCCCCAGAACTTTCCCATAGTGCCATCAACTTCTCCATTTATATTCCAGTGAGAGGAGATAGTGTCAGGAAGAAATGGGTAGAAAAGAATACCCACCACAAAAGATATAAAAGGTATGAGTAAAAGGTAAAGATCGTTTTTTCTAATTTTCATATCGATTGCGACTATAATTAAAATAGTATTCGAAATGGCGGAGAGAGAGGGATTCGAACCCTCGATACCCTTTTGGGGTAAACCGCGTTTCGAGTGCGGCGCAATAGACCGGACTATGCGATCTCTCCATTACTAGAGAGATTATACCTTCAAAATAGAAATATATGTACTCTATAAATCTATTTTACAAACAGATATCCTGACACATAGTTTATAGATTCAACCTTCTCTCCTTTTGGATCTAAACTATATCCAATCGAACTAATTACAAATACACTATCACTAGATCTAAGAGTCATAAGCTCCGGGTTCACCGTATAGTAAGTATTTCCTCCCGCTTCTTTTTCAAGATAAACTCCTTCAAATTTTGGATTATTATAGAAAGGAGTAGTGGAGAAAGAATCACTATCTACATCAATCTTTGTTACAGTATAAGTATTTCGGAAGAGTTCAAACTCATTACCATCATAGGAATCGTAAGGAATATTATCTATATAGAGGACTGATTTATATCCATCAGGAAATGGTACAGATGTGGAATCCAAATTAACAGAGACATAGCGCTGTTGAATAATAGGATTTGAATAGTCAGTATCGTTAAAGTAGAGCTCGCTGAAATTATAATGACTTAGATAAGTAGAATCCAGAGAAAGAACCTTAGCATAACCAAAAGAATTTATTGTAACCTTATCTAGAACCTCCTCTGACCAATACTCTTTCAACTCCCCAACTCCGCTATATCCATTTACTAAATTGGTAGCATCCCCCATTAGCATTCCATTCCCTTCCACCTTATTTCTCTCAGCCCTTCCTATCTTTCCATCAACATAAATTCCTTCTTCTTTTGCAATTTCAATAATTCTAGCAATCTGAGATTTTTCAGCCCAATAGAAAGATGTGAATGGAAGATAGAAGGATGCAAAAATAACAGATAACAATGCAAATACGATGTATTGCGGCTTGGAGGATTTAGAAAGTAGCAAATACACACTTGTCCCTATAAACCAAAGAATAATAGCCATAAGAACAAACCTGTTAACAGTAATTCCATAGGCATCAATTCTCAGATAAAGGGAGTATACCCAGAATAACAATGTTGGGACAGAAAGTGCTGATGTAATCCTCGTAAACAATCTCTTGAACTTAGCATCTCCCGAATCATCCTTAACTCCGTAAAAGGTAATAACTCCTGCATAGATCATTCCGTGTAAGGCAATGATGATGAATGTAGCTTCGTTTGCAGGCCACTCTTCTCTGAATGGGAAACTGAAAATATATGGATACAAAATTACGACATAAATCGCGATGAGAGGAGTCAAAATGTACTTCACTAGAATGGAAAGATACTTTGGAAGATCTATAAGCTCTGTAACTTTTCTAAAATCATATACGTCATGAAGGAAATGAAGAGGTGCAACAAGGACGTAGCTGAATACCATAATAATAAAATACTGGTTATCAAAGAAGGTAATACTCCAGAAAGTATCCAGAGCTAATAAAGCAAGAGAGAGACCGATGTAAATGGCAATTGAATATAGGATAGAAACAGACGCTCTAAAAACCGTCGTTATGTAGAAGTTCCACCAATCTCTAGATCCACCGTCTTTGATAAACGGTACAGAGAAAACAGAAAGGAAAGATACAAGAACCAGAATTAATAATCTATAAACATTACCAGTGAAAGAGGTTGATATATATTCATAGGATTGTATGTTTATTGTTATTAGAGAAGCAGCAATACTTCCCACCAAGGCTAACACTCCTGCATAGAACAAAACTTTCTTTACAAGGTCTAAATTAAGCTTTTCACTTGTCAATTGAACCGTTATGGAACTAAATATGAGGGAAACATTTCCCATCAATATTAATCCCAAAAGATAAGTATCTTTCTCATTCGTATAAGATTTGAAATGAGGATGTTCGATAAGAATACAAAGGCCAATGAACTCAATAATAATCAAAACAGTTGTAACGGGAAACCTACTAAATAAAGCTCTTACACCGCTAATAAAGGAATCTCTTAAAGTTTGAAGGGATAATTTCATTTACTATATAAATAACAACTATTTATTTACATAGTATCACTATTAGGCATATTCCGGAATATGAAACCTACAACTTTTCAAATGGTATATATTCTCCAAAGTTCATCTGATTCAACCTACTCCATTTTCTCATATCCTTATACTCCAACTTATCAGCTAGTAATACAAACAATGCTTTTACATCCTTCTCATCCAATAGCATAAGAAGACGACCAGGAAATCTAAGCTTAGTTTCAACCGCTAACATATACTGCCCTTCTCTCTTTGAGAACCAGAAAGAATCTAAAACCAACCATTCATAAAGACTTCCCATAGATTCAATACCCTTGGTGTTAATCTGATGAGTCACAATAGCTGGAGGAGTAGTACCTAAAACATAGAAAAGGAACAATAACGCAATTATAGAAGCCATTAAACCGTAGTGACCAAGAACAGCCAGATACATAATAAAGAGAAGCATAACCCCAGTAATAATTAAGAACATCTTAGGATTAAAGGGCTGATTAAACCGCATAGGAGCTTCCCATTCAAACAACTTTATCTTCTGAACAACCTTCTTCTCTACATCCGCCTCGACCTTAGCCTCTCCCTTTACAACGCTCTTTCTCTTTAATTCAATCTGCTTTTCTTTTGCCTTTTTAGCAAGTTTCTCAACCTCTTCCTCTCTCTTTCTTAATTCAAGCTCCCCAGAAAGAACTTTAGCAATATCACTAAGCTCATCTGCAAGAGAAATTTTCTTCTTTACCTTTGATTTAGCCATGACTAATCATATAACAGTTAATAGGATAATAACAAGTAATAGGGCAAGAAAACTCCATGGAAAGATTAAAATACCTAATATATGGAGAATTAGCCCAACTACTAAACTAGAAGCAACTATAATCCCCCACTTCAAGGCAATTCCATGATGAGGAAAATCACTCCATCCAAAAGCTAGAAATTTCTGAAGGAGAAAAATAACAAGAGAAATTAGAGATTGAACTAAAACAAACAGTAGAATTAAAACGGTAGAAACGTTATAGAGATTAATAGATCCATTTGTAAGAGGAAGGAAATAATCAAGAGATAGCAAATATATCAGAAGGGTAACAGAGAAGAGAAAGAGAACTCCTTGTATAAATAAGAATTTCATATGTAACAAAATATAGGTCTTTAAGCTCTTTAACTCTAAGAATAATCTAATAAATATAATTTATTATAACTATTCTATGAATATTTTAATTATAGAGGATTACCCAACAGTTGCCCAGATAACTAAAAATATACTCAGTACTAATAACTTCAATGCAACTGTTAAAAAATCTGAAGAAATAAGTGATCTGGATCTTAAAACGAACCTATACGACATTATAATCGTTGACGTGAATCTACCCAAAGGAAGAACGATTGAGTACCTAAAGATAGTAAACAAATGCGAAAGAGCCCCATTAGTAATGGGGCTCTCAAGTAAGGCGACATGGAAGGAAAAAGTAGAGGTTTTAAATATGGGAGCCGATGATGTTATCGATTACCCATATGCAATCGCTGAGCTGCTTGCTCGAATAAACTCGTTACAAAGAAGGCCTAAACAGAAAGAAAATAAATATCTTAGATATAGAGATTTCAATATAGATACAGACATGAAATATGTAACAAAGGATAATCAGGAAGTGCCTTTAAGAAGACGTGAGTACACCCTCCTTGAATATTTAGTAAAAAACAAGAATAGATTAATAAGTAGAAATGAACTTCTCGACAAAGTATGGGATTATAGAAAAATGACAACATCGAATACCGTAGATGTTCATGTGAAAAGATTGCGAGATAAACTAGCAGACAAAGACGCGATACAAACTGTACATGGGTTTGGGTATGTAGCCAAAGATTAGAGCATCATAGGCATAATAAGGTGGATGAAATTATCATCCCCTTTTATCTTGAAGACCCCAGGTTTAACAGATTCAGTACATTCAAGAAGAATCTCTTCGCCATCGAGATTATTAAACATATCACCTAAAAATCTAGCACTAAAGGCAATTTTAAGAGACTCACCCTCTAATACTCCCGATAAAACACTTCTGTTACTACCGACCTCTGACTGAGAAGCAGACAAAGCTACTTCATTTTCAGTAGGATTCAAATCAAGAATAATTTTATTCCCTAAAACACTTCTCGCAATAATATTGGTAACCTTCAAGGCATTTGAAAACTCATCCTTTCTAGCAACAGCCTGAGTTTTGTAACCAGTAGGGATAATCTGTCGATATTCAGGATATTGACCGTCAATAAGTCTAGAAACAATATCTACATCTCCAAACCTAAATATAACTTGATTTCTATCCTCCATAATATAGAGATTTATAAGATCTTTAGCATCGAGTCCCATCTCAGAAACAACAAAGGCAAGCTCTTGCAAAGCTTTAACAGGAACTAGAAGATTCACATTTTTAACAGACTCTTCTTTTATTTTGATAGTTTGCTTGGAAAGCCTTAAACCATCAGCTGCAACAAAAGAAACATTCTTTCCTTCTATTTCGATTCGAACTCCTGTCAAAACAGGTTTAACATCATCAGAAGCCGCAGCAAAGGCAACTCGCTTAACAGAAGTAAGAAGATCTTCCTGAGAGATTTTAAGAACTGGAGCCTCTTTATCAATAGTTACAACATTAGGGTAATCATCAGAAGGAATAGTATGAAATTCAGCATTATTATTAACGGTTGAGACAACAACCATATGCTTATCAAAAGTAACATCAACTTTCTCAGAAGGAATACTATTAACAAACTCAGTGAGCTGTTTAGCTGGGACAGTCACCTTACCCTCTGTCTGGACATCAGCTCCAATCCAAGTATTAATTCCAATTTCTAAATCAGTAGCAGTTAGATGAACCTTTCCTCCTTTAGCTTCAAATAGGATATTGTTCAAAATAGGAAGTCCTGGTTTTGAGTTCACAACTCTACTAACAATATTCAAGTACTTGGCAAATGTATCCTGATTGCATGAGAACTGCATATCCCTTATCTGCTAAAAATTATTTGGGGCTTTACCTAGTATACAATGAGTACAGGTGTGGGTAAAGGTATTCCTTTATCCTTTCATTAAACATATCCCCTCTCTCTTCTCTTCTATATATATAAATATAGTCGTTGTAATAGTAGGGAGTATGTATATGTTTATAATCTCTCTCTTATTACCTACTCTTCCTTTTAAATACTATCTTTTTATTATCTATCTTCTTGTGGATACTTTATTCCTTGTTACAAAAAGATAGGTTGAAATTTCCTTTGATTGTACTCACTTATTTTTAGCTATCTTTTGTGGATATCTTATGTGAATTGTATATCCTTTTCTGTGTTATGTATGTGGAAAGTTGAATAGGTAGATTTGATTGTTTAATGAGCTTTTTACGAAATTTCAATATTTTTAATCGTGGGTAATTCCTTATTTTATCCTGAGGTTTTGTAAAGTTATCCACTCAGTTATCCTCTACCCTAGTTTGGATTTGCATAGATCAATTTTATCCTTGAACCTACTATCATCCTTTATCATATCCTCAATTTTTTCACATGCGTGTAATACTGTGGTGTGGTCTGATCTGTTTACCTCTCTGGCTACCTTCTCAAGAGGAAGTCCTAACTCATTTCTGAGCATATACATTACAACCTGCCTTGCGGTTGCTAAATATGCTGTTCTTCTTTTCCCTTTGAGATCCTTTGCCGTTACATCAAAGGTCTCGCATACTACTTCTATGATTCGCTCCGGCTTTATTCTCTTTCGCTTGCTCTCCATATCTACTTGTAACGCCTTTGCTATCATCTCCAATGTTGGATTCGTTCCTAATCTTTGTAGTGAAATTACTTTAATAGCTGCGCCTTCAAGTTCTCTTACATTGTTTTCTACATTTTTAGCAATGAGCTCTAAAACATCTCTATCTAATGTTGTTCCTTGTTCTGATGCTATCTGTTGGAGAATTGCCATTCTTGTTTCATAATCAGGAGATTGGAGATCAGCTACCATTCCCCCTGCAAATCTTGATCTCAAGCGGTCGGTTATATTTTTAATCTCTTTCGGAGGTCTATCCGCGGCCATTATCATCTGTTTATTCGATTGATAAAGGGTATTGAAGGTATGGAATAGCTCCTCCTGTGTTTTCGGATATGTTTCTACAAACTGAATATCGTCGATTATTAGCAAGTCTATTTCACGATACTTCTTTCTAAATTTCTCGTTGGTTCTATTTCTTATGGAATCTATTAGTTCATTAAGGAACTGTTCAATTGGGACGTATATTACCTTTTTGTCGGGAAATTTATTTAATACTTCATTACCAATAGCCTGCATTAAGTGAGTTTTTCCCACCCCTGTTGGTCCATAGAAGAATACTGGATTGTATAGTGTTCCCAGCTCTTTTGTTACAGATTCTGCTACCGCATGTGCTAGAGCATTATGACTTCCTACTATGAAGTTATTAAATAGATACTTGGGATTAAGTTGCGCGCTTCTTACAATTGCATTCTTATCTTTTACTATTTTCTCCTGAACCTCACTAAATATATTTGGAGAGTCACTATCCGTTATTTCAATTTCCTTTATAGCCTTAGGAACCTCTTTAAGTGATGATCGTACCGTTATTACAAAGTCCAGTCTCTGTCCTGTGGCCTGGGTTAAGCTTCTTGTTATCAGAGATCTATGGTATGACTCTATCCATTCTCTTTTAAATCCCTGGTCACAACTTATCTGTGCAATTCCATTCTCGATCTTCTCCAGATATACCCCTTTAAACCATGTTGAAAACTGCCTGGGAGACACATACATACGGATATTTTCCGATACGATTTTCCATATGGCCTCAAGGTCAAACTCAGGAGTACCTTCTTTTACGTCCCTATCCCCTCTTATTATTGGTTTTTCTAGTTCGAAATCATTCGCCATTATTGAATGGTTGAACTTAAAATCATACTTGGGCAGTGAAAATGATTACGTAAATAGTATTATCAGAAATGTGGATAAGTTTATAGGTAGACCTCAATAATACTTTCGTGATAACGGTCTTTCTGTATCTACTATGGTTGTATAGTATTCTCTCTTTGTTGTATTTTGTATTCCCAACGAGAGATTTCTTTGATATAATAACGATAATTAGATATTAAAGCTTTCGAGTGCCAAAATTCGAAAAGTATAGTGAAGAAGTATATGTATCCGCTTGTGAAAACTTGGGGGTTGACCCTGAACTTTTACGCCAAGAGTTGGATGATATTAAAGTTCAGGACCTGTTTACCTCTATTGGAACGCGCCCTTTAGAAGAAGCCTTTTCGGAGGATGAGAGGATTTTGCATGCAGAATTAGGTATATTTTGTCACTTGGTAGATGATATTGCTGACGTTCCGAAGGCTGATTATCATAATCTCATGCTTAGAGTTGGGGACTTGATTACCTCCTTACCTCTTAGTGACCCACAAAATATACCAATAGTAACGGGTATGGTAATGGATTTGTTTAGTAGAGAATGGACCTATCGTTCGAGCTCGAGTAAAACCTTATTAGAAGTTTATGATTCGTATATTAAACGGCTGAAATCATACGGAGAGGTTAACGAGTTCGCGTTTAACTACTCTCTGCTGAAAATGATTGTTTCAGGGTTTGTTCAAAACTCTGCGATGGTTTCCCTACATGATTCTCGGATTAGTCCCGCTTGTTCCCAAGGTTTTTCTCCTCCTCCTTTTTTCTCTCAGCAGTATAGATACCTCCTGAAGTCAGGACTTCGGTATGCTATACAGAACTCTTCAAGTGAAGACGCTGTTTCAGGAAATCTTTATAAAAGTCTTCTTGAGATACCCGATGCCGTTCTTATATCCAATGCCTCTGGAATTCAGAACATGTTCTATCCTATGTTTAATCCTAATATGGAGAGAGGTGACTTTGCTGTTATCGAAATGTTCGACGCACTAATGGGTCCTATGGCATACTTTATGAACGCTCTTAAGGAATCTAAATATGTGAATATGCCAGATGGCATTTCTATTAAAGATACTTTCGAGATTAATTCAGGGTTTTCAAAATACTTTTCTACGATTAGGGATCTTATTCGCCATCTCTTTAAGGTTTCTCCCCCAAGTCAAAGAGTTTACCTGACGAAGGTTAAGCAGTTTGAGCTTGGCTTCAAATATGTCTTTGCCAAGTCTCCTGACACCCCACTTTCCTTCGGTAATTTTCTGAGTCTGGAAAACCTTCTCGCCGGTAGGTGGTATTCGCTCCCGGCAGAGTATATGCGAATGCTAGTTTTTTTTCATTTGAGATAACTTCTTCTTAAGCTAGAAATTACAGGAAGCTAATGATATTCTGTATATTATGTTTGGATTTGGAAAGAAAAAGACCGTTTCGGTAAAAAAATACTCATTGGATGAACTTGAAATTATTTCGTATTTGAGTAGTAAAATACTATCTACTCTTGATAACGAAGCCCTCATTCAAGAATCTATTAATAACCTTGTTGCAAAATATAAACTACTTGGAGGAATTATTCTCTTGCGGGAAGGAAACTACCTTGTCGCTAAGACCATCTCTTCTAGCCCCATTGCTAATAACTTCTTAAAAATTATTGGTGCACCAATAGACGCTTTGAAACTTCCTATTGCTAAAGATTCGGATAACTACATTGTTAAAAGTATTAATATAAAGAAGGTTGTACAGGGTTCTAATCTTGCGGACTTTACAAGAGGTGTTATATCTGAAAATCTTGCTATCGCAGCTAAAAGGGTTACCCGTTCAAACTACTGTATCTCCATCCCTATTGTAAATAAGAAAGAGGCTCTCGGAGCAATATACTTAACTAAAACCGTAAACGAAAACTTCAATCGCGATATTCCAATTTTTCAGCTCTTTGCTGATCAGGTTGGTATTGCCCTTGTAAATGCTCAGCTTTATGAAAATGAACAGAAACAGGTAGAGGAATTAAAATCTAAAAATATTGAGCTTCAGGCTCTTCGACGAAGAGAACAGGATATGATGGATATAATGGGACATGAGCTACGCACTCCCCTATCTATTATTAGGATTTCGCTTGGCTTACTACAAGAAAAATATAGCAAGGTCGGATTTAAAGATACAAGTTGCGATGCCTATATGGGGAGAATGAAAGAGGCCTTAGATAGAGAAGCTCGATTGCTTGAGGCTATGCTTAATAGTACTAAACTGGAATCCGAAAAAATGGAGCTACACTTTGAAAAGGTTAACATGGATAATCTCGTTAAAGATGCTATGTTGGCAATGAGCAATAAAGCACAGAAGAAAAATATTCAGCTAATATATAATCCTCATATCTCATCTCCTTTTGTATATGCGGATCCTGTCCGTTTGGCGGAAGTTGTTGATAATCTTGTTCTTAATGCTATTAAATATACTGAGAAAGGTGCAGTTACCATCTCTGTTACAAAGGAAGATGATACTATAATCACCTCAATTTCCGACACAGGAATAGGTATTCCTAAAGCTGATATTAAGCATTTAGGTGAAAAGTTCTATCGAGTCGGTCAGTATAGCGATAATCAAAAGGACAGAGTGAAAAGAAAGAAACTTGAGGACACTCAAATTACATTGGTTAAACCTGGAGGAACTGGTTTAGGATTATATGTCTCATTTAATCTTATTAAGCTTATGGGTGGAAAGATTTCCGTCTCCAGCTCGCTCGGTAAAGGATCTACCTTCTCAATCTCTCTTCCTGTGTATGCCAACCAACCCGATACTCATTCAAAGAAAAAGGTAGATAAAAATCTTTTTAAAAGATTAGGATTTACACGAAAGAAATCATAGGATATAATCCAGCAGATTATGAAAAGAACTTGGCAACCAAAAAAGAGAAGAAGATTGAAGAAGTTGGGATTCCTTTCTAGAAGTGCAACAGCTGGTGGACGAAAGGTTCTTGCTGCAAGAAGAAGAAAAGGACGAAAGAGACTTACCGTTTCTGAAGAGTTCAAAATGCTTCGCAAGAATCCAAAGCATTACGCAAGATAATTAGGAATAAATATGTTCCCTAAAAGTAACAAGCTGTCTTCGGATGAATTTTCAAGGCTATACGCTAACGGTTTTCGCGTGAAGGGACAGTTTGGCGTTCTTATATCTTCCGTTTCTCCATATCCTAAATACAGAGTTGGATTTGTTGTTAATAAGAAGGTTGGAAACGCTGTTGTAAGGCATCAAACCACAAGGCATATTCGAAATGTTTTTAGAAAGATTGTTGGTGAGTATAACCTTCCCCTTCTTTATGAATATATTGCATATACTCCCATTTCTGATTTGAATGCTTTTGAGGATGAGTTTAAATCTCAAATGGATAAAGTTCATGAGCATTTCAACTAAATGAAATATCTCTTTCTATTTTTAATAAAACTATATCAATTGACTCTCTCCTACGATCACGGTTTTATGGGAAGGATCTTTCCAGATACCCGGTTTTGCAGATTTACCCCTTCTTGCTCACAATATACCTATGATGCAGTTAATAAATATGGAGTAATTAAGGGATTATCGCTTGGAGTTAGTCGTTTGGGAAGATGCAACGTGAGAACTCCTATGGGAACCTATGATCCAGTCAAGTGATTTTACATTTACCGCTTTTCTAGTATAATTCAGCAGTTCAGATTGATTGATAAATATATATGTTTGCAAATCTTTGGGATACTCTCCTCTTTCATCCCTTCTTAAATATTTTAATGGTAGGTTACCACCTCTTGTGGGATAATCTTGGTCTTGCCGTTATTTTCATTGCTATTCTGGTAAGAGTTCTCCTTATTCCAAGTACCAAAAGCCAGACTGAAATGACTCGTAAGATGGCTTCCCTAAGGCCAGAACTAGATAAACTTCAGAAAAAATATGCGAATAACCCTCAGAAGTTAGCAGAGGAACAGATGAAGCTATACAAAAACGTTGGTTATAATCCTCTTGGTTGTTTAGCCT
The DNA here is from genome assembly GCA_002335495.1 of Candidatus Dojkabacteria bacterium UBA2022. Taxonomy (GTDB): domain Bacteria; phylum Patescibacteriota; class Dojkabacteria; order SC72; family SC72; genus UBA2022. The sequence continues at coordinate 44,206 of DDBW01000002.1, forward strand.
CTATTCTTCCCCAATTTCTAATGCTTTTTGCGATTATTCAAGTTATTAACGTCGTTACTGTAAGTAATTTCGATGGCTTGTATCCATTCATTAAGGATTGGATATTTAGCGGGGTAGATAAAATTGTCATCAATACTTCATTCCTAAATATTGATCTTGCTTCAAACTTTACTGCTGTCTCAAAGGAACTTGGCTATATTAATTGGCAAACTTTCACCTTCTTGGTTTTGGCTGTTTTAGTAGGATTCACCCAGTTCATTTCAACCAAGTTTATGCAACATATGCAGGGACAGAATAAGCCTGCTTCAAATAAAAAAGATCCTTCTGCGGCTCCTTCTCCAGAAGAACTTCAGGCGCAGATGATGAACTCTATGAATCTGATGTTCCCATTCATGACCTTCTTCATTACCCTTACCACTCCTGCTGTTTTAGGTCTATATTGGTTAGCACAATCTGTGATGTTAATAGTTCAATACTTCATTATAGATAAAGAAAGAAGTATGAAGGCGGCTAAGGAGCTATTCAAATTTAAAAGGAAATAATTTTTATATTAATAATTATGGATAAGAATAGAGTTTTAGAAATTGCCCAGAAGGAAACAGAAAAACTTCTTGATTTGGTCGGTGTAAATCCTGAGGTTGAGTATAACCTCGCAGATAACTCAAACGATGAGTTTGTCGTAATAGGCGTTTCGATCAAGGGAGAGGATTTAGGCTTTATGATAGGAAACCACGGAAGACATCTTCAGGCTTTTCAGTCTGTTCTTAACCTAATTGTTAGAAATATTGTTTGGAAAGAGGATGAGAATTTCAAGTTCGTTATTACAGTTGACGCTGGGGACTACAGAAAGCAAAGAATGAATAAGGTTGAGCAAACAGCTTTACAGAAGGCTGATGATGCAAGAATTCTTGGAGAACCAGTTGATTTAATGCCTATGAATCCTGCTGAAAGAAGAGTTGTCCATACCGTTTTGGGTAAGTTTGATGATATCAAAACCGAAAGTCACGGAGAAGGTAGAGATCGATTTGTAAGGATTCTTCCCGTTAGCGAGAAGGACCTTGGAATTACCTCTGAAACAGAGGATAATCTAGAGAATGAAGAAGATTCTCAAGAATAATACTAAACTTGTTGAAGCTATAGGGAGGCTACTGCCTCTCTCCCTTGCTGCAACAGTTTTCATTGCCAATATTTTCTTTATTGAGGAAAATCCTTTAAGAGGTATTACTATTCTGTTCTTACTGTTCATCTGGGGAATATTTACATATGTAACAAAATCTTATGTAAAAGCCTCGTTATATTTACTCCTATTTGTAATTCCTCTTAATATCACAATTACTTTTCCAACCTTAGGTGATGTATACGTTCGGGGAGTGTATTCTAACTTTCTCTCTCCCACTCTCTCAATTATAGATATCTTTGTGGCTTTATTATTTACAAGCTTGGTAACAGTATCATTCCCAAAAAAGTCTAATTTGATTTATATGGTTGTTGTTGGGGCTCTGCTTTTAAGTTTACTCTCACACTTTTCGATTATATCCTTGATCGGTATCGGAAGAATTATTCTATATCTTCTAACTACGAAGCTTATGTTTTATTATATGAAGAATGAGAAAGAGAAGTTAAGCATGAGGCTCGTTATATATGTAATAAGTATAACTGTCCTTATACAGGTAATTATTGCTTTCTTTCAAGTTTATTTAGGTAGGGATTTAGGATTACAGTTCTTGGGAGAATCCCAGTTAACTGTCGGAACAATTGGTTCAAGTTTTGTCTCTCTTTCTGAAGTTACCTATCTTCGTGGATACGGTACTTTCCCCCACCCTAATATTCTAGCCGGGTACCTTTCCTTAGTTGTCATTATCCTTTTGGGTATACGTTATAAAGGAAAGTTGGTTTGGGCTACGATAGGGATATCTGCTATTGGGCTTTTGCTAACTTTCTCTCGTTTAGGGTGGCTACTTCTTCTGCTTGTAATGGTGTTCTACCTATTATTTGGAAGCAGGCAACAGAAAGGGTTAAATTCATTCACCCTTGGAATTTTTGGAGAGAGAATTTCCAATCTTTTTCTAAACATAGATACCAGTTTTAGAGATAGAATATTGCTAAATGAGCATGCCATTGAGGTTATACAGAAAAACTGGTTAACAGGATTAGGGATTGGTAGGTATGTGTCCGCTATGAAAGAGCTTCCTATTTATACCAATAGTGGATTGTTGTTGCTGCAACCTGTGCATAATATCTTTCTCCTCTTGGTTGCCGAAATGGGAATTGGGGGAATTATATTCGCCATTGGGATTATATATAAAATACTGTTTTATAATTTTACAAAACATTCGAAATTTTTATATCTCTCGATTATCTTTTTTGTTTTGATATTTGGAATGTTTGATCACTTTCTTCTCACTCTTCCCCAGGGTTTAATCCTTCTTGCTTTTGCTCTTCTACTTTAAGACCTCTATTACTTCCTTTATATTACGGACGGTGATTGTTCCTTCGGGAAGATCTCCTGATGTATATACACTCCATCCTTTTGTTTTTTGTAACCATATAAGCTTTCTTACCCCTACTTCATATCCCGCTTTTATATCCCCACTTACATTATCCCCTACGATAGCAACTTTTTCTGGATGGGTATCCAATGCCTTGATGGCTTTTAGCCAATCCTCTTTACTCTTATGGCGGTTCATATCTGCAATTTCAATGTGATCGAAGTATTGTCTAAGGTTGTGAGTACTTAATTTCAGATGAGTCCAGTCTTCAACTGCATGGGTTACTAGTCCGAGTTTGTATCCATCCTTTTTAAAGTGTTCTAGTACCTCTATGCTTCCTTCTAATAGTTTCGGAGGGGTTGTATATACTTTATACATTCGGTCAATAATTTTAACGGCAAGGTCGTTGGGTATATCAAAGTGGTCTCGCATATTTTGGATTGTAGTTGGCCACTCCTTCACAGGGTTAATGCTTACTTCGTGATATGCCTTTACGAGAGATTCTTCAAATACTTTAGATATTTCCTCGTATGGAATATTTAGGAAGTCTGAAAGGGTCTTCTTCACTTCGGATGTTGCTTCCGTAAACACGGGATGTGTATCTATGAGGGTATCATCAAAATCGAAAAGTATCGTTTTAGGTTGCATATTACTTTTGATAGAAATGGCGGAGAGACAGGGATTCGAACCCTGGGTACAGTTTCCTGTACGAACGCCTTCCAAGCGTTTCCTTTCGACCACTCAGGCATCTCTCCTTAAAATCTTCTGTATTATACACTTAAAACCCTCTGATTTAATAGGGAGAGATAATATTTCATTAAGGTGTACCCATTGTGGGATCCATTCCTCTACCATTACTTCAGCGTCTTTAAGAGTAGGTTCCATTCTGTCTCTCCTACCCTCTTCTAGCCTACAAATATAATATAGTTCTACTCTTCTATGTTGTATATCGAAATGGATATGTTTTAACTTTGATGCTCTTACCTTTACACCAGTCTCCTCATAGGCTTCACGTTCTGCTCCCTTTGAAAATAGCTCTGGAAAATCCCAGTGTCCGCCAGGAAGAATATACTTAGTCTCATTCTTCCACGTCTTTTTTATCGATAGTACATGGTCGTTATCAATAACTACCGCTTTCACTGATATATACATTCCGTGATTATAACTCTAAAGAGGGTTAGTTGGAAATCTCTTTAATGGTTACTATTATTCTCCCCTGTCTATCTGGGAAGTATCTTAACCATTCTGGGAAATACGCTGGAACAAAAGAGGTCTCAGTTTTTTTATCAGTATACTTCATCTTCTGTGCTCTTTTTACTCCATCTTCCCAATCTCTACCCGCAAGCTCCTTGATGATCTCGTTCTTGCTTATCTCTGGTTTTACTTCTCCCTTGGCTACTACTTTAATTTTTATCTTATCTCCCTTGGCTTCTTCTACAGTTATTTCTCTTTCAATGCTATTATCAAGCACCAATTTTACATTCTTATCCTCGGTTTCAAATAGGTCTTGATCTTGTGCTGACTTGGTTAACACTTCATCCATTTTTGTTTCTAATTCGCCCTTCTTGAAATACATTGCACTCCCTTTCACCTCAATAGTCACATTAGCAATATCAGCTTCTGCTCCTACAGGGATGTCAGATTTGGTATTGCCTTCGACATCGGCTTTAAGAGTGCTCTCTATTATCTCCCATCCGTTATCAGTTCTACTTCTTAGATCATTTTTAACCTCGTCTATAGCTCCCGTCTTTATCTCCTTAACTAACTTATCTACATCAGCTTGAGATAGTACTGTATACTGTTCCTTCGATCCCCCGGCGAATGCTGATGGGTTATCTGCATTCAACTCCGTTACTGAATTGTACCCTGCAATCGTGAAGAAATTTCCTGCGGCTATATTATATTCTTCCCCTACTTGGGTGGCTCTTACCGCGACGTTTTCTTCCCAGATATCTCCCCCTGTAGCCCCTACTGTTACGGTACTTACAATTTCGTACGTCAAATTTTCCTTTGACGTTACAACTGTTCCTGCAGGAATTGTAACGGGGAGTTTGGTAATTATATCTGGCCATGCTTTTATTGTGATTACTCCTTCTGCCTTATTACCTCTAAAGGCTTTTCCTGAAGCAGTTACCGACCCGCTGACGCTTTTAGTCCCCTCTTCTTTTTTTACTGGGACAATTCCATTCTCGTAGTTGAATTCATTTGCTTTTAGATCTCCGTTGAATACTTTTTCAACCGCAACCTCCTTACTGGTTATATACACGGTAACCTTTGCGAGAGGAGCTAATTCATATACCAACCATAATGCAACTACTAATACCGCTACTAAAGGTGCGATTATTCTAATTGCCCACTTTTTAGCTGGGGCAGAGGATATTTTTGCGCCAATATTCTTAACTATTTTTTGGAGTGGTGACATGGTAGTTGGTACATTCGCTACTCTGACTGGTACTGGCTGCCCAAAGTCTGATTCCTCTTCTTGTTTATCCAGTGTAGAATCCACCTCGTCTGGAAGACTCTTTAAAAAGGCGATGTCTTTTCCTATTAGTGATGGTCTTTTTTCATTCTTTGACTTCTTAAAAGCCTCTTTATTGTTATCAATGATATCCTGGTCCAATGCTAATTGTAGTCCACCCTCTTCCACTACTTTAGCCTCTTTTCTCTCAATGTTGAGTCTTGATCTTTCGAGCGCCTCTTCTATCTTTTTCTGGAACTCAGATTTCTCTTTGGCAGGTTCTTCTGCCACAACCAGTTCGTCGTCCTCGACCTCCATTTCTATCTCAGTTCTCTCAAGTTCATCTTCTCTTGGTACATATTTTACATTGCTCTTTTGCAACATATCTTGTTTCCCTTTTGTTCTTCTTCTTAGCCCTTTCTCTGCTTCATTCCAGTATTCCTCTAGGATAGTTCCTGTTGCTTCTGTTACAGTCATGCCTGCCTCTTTTGCATTTCTGACCCCAACGGGATTTTGTACTATCTGTGCAATTATTGCTTTATTATTCTCGTCTGCAGTATCAAGAAGCACTTTAAGGTTAATGGGACTTATGAGAATATCAGTTGGTTCAGTAAAAGTGAGGATTATTTTATCAGCATCGGATAGGGCAATTTTATTTACCACATCAATTAAATCATCCTCTTTATCGATGACAAATTTCTCTATTTCGCTTTTGATCTGTTTTATATTTTCGTCTTTCATTAGCTACTATATTTACCTGAATTAGCAATTTTATCAAGGGCAAACAAAGTTAAGGAGGCGGGAGTGATATCGTATGTGTGGTTTAAGTCTCCACTTTCGTCAATAATATTGTCTAGTTTATCTGGATGTATAATCTCAATCTTAGGTACCGATGCGAATGGAAGAAGTTTGGTCCAAGGGAATTCCATCATTACTTCCTTAATTTCAGGTAGCAATGCACCTCCCCCGCAGAGGTATATTTTACTAGGTAGTGATTCCAGCTCATCGGCAACCTCAAGGGATGATTTAAGGGCTTTCATCCAAACCTGAGATGTAGGATACATAACCTTTTTAACCTGTTTACCGAGCTTATCGTCAAGCTCGCCTTCTGCATATTTAACCTTCCTCAGTTCTGCATGTCTGTAATCAAGGTTAAGAGCTTTTGCTAATTGTTTTGTGAATACTCGCCCTCCGAAGGCGTACATCTGGGTATCCACTACACTCCCTCTTTGAACTACAGCCACATCTGATGTCCCTCCTCCAATATCAACAAATATTCCGGAGAAATCCTTAGAGCGGGCTCCTCTGAATGCTCTGGCTACAGCAAACGGTTGGGATACTATTCCTAGAAGGTTTAAGGAGAGAGATTTTGCTACATTCTGTAGTGCACTTGTATATGTTTTAGGTGCAAACGATGCGTAGAAGTATAGTTTTACATCCTTGCCTCTAAATCCTACTAGTGAATCTACACTCATTCCCCCTATCTCCATTCCAGTTATTGTTACATGAAGAATATCGATATCTTCATTTACCAACCCAGTTCTTCTTGCAAGATCTTCTTTGCCTGATTCCAGTATTTTGTTGTGTATTCTCGAGATAATATCAGCTTGCTCTTTAGTGGTTACTTCTTCGTTAAATTTCTCTTCTCTCTCGTAGTTAACGATTATTGATACTCCTTGTATATATTCACCTGCTATTCCCATCACAATATGCTTTGGGAGTTTAACCTCTTCCAGCCCATCTGAAATTTCGCGCATAGCTAACCTACAATTCTCAAGAACTGTATTAAGGTTCATAATCATTCCCTTATCCATTGCATTTTGCTGCTGTTGGATACGCGCAACTTTTTCAACAACAATTTTGCCTTCCTCGTTAATATTAAAAAGGATTGCTTTAAGTACTTCTGTCCCAATATCAAGGGCAACTACTCGCTCGTCCTTTTCAACTTTCTTCTCAGATTTTTTTATGAGGTTTGGCAGTTTAATCATACTGTTTCAGTATATCATTTTTTTATTGAAACTTTCTCTGTCGCATAGTGATTCTTTTTGACTCCCTTCCCTACCATCATCTCTGTTTGAGCTTGTACGTATGGTATGAAAGCAAACGTTAGCATATTGACTGTTACTACAAAGGTTTCCAGCATATCGAGGAACTTTCTAAAGATACTCCACTCATGAGGTGTTGGGGATATTTTGGTACGGATTATATATATAGGTATGTTTAGGAACATTACCGAGGTTAGTATTGCACTCATAATTCTCGGAAGGTTGTATGAGGCTGAGCTGTATTTAAACTCTGGACTTATTATAGTCAATATTGGGATTCCTAGTGTCAGTAGGTACACAACTGTTTTTAGAATCATCCTATCGTCAAACATCGTTAGGATTATTCTAAGCTTTCTCAAAAATGGAATTCTGTTGTTTTTATACAATCCTGCAAAAGTCATAGGGAATACTATTCCTCCCCACCCCCATCTTAACTGCTGTTTATACAGTGATTTATGGGTTTTTATAAAGGTCGCGTTTTCCACGGCATCGTTATATGTAGGGATGTATACTTCTTCTCCTCCAAAGTCCCCGTCGAATCTGATTAAGGCGTTGTAGTAGAAGGCGGTGTCGTCGTTTGGAATCTGAGGATCCCAGTAGCCAACGTCATCTACGGTTTTGAGATTTACAACATATGACGACCAGGTCTCGTTTATCTTCTTTGCAAATACCCATTGGTGCATGACTGCTAAAGTCAAGAAGCTAGAGAATGTTCTTATTAATGTAGGGACCCTATATAGGTTGTTGTTGAAATTATGAACGGCGGTTGCGTAGAACTTTCTAAGTCTATTCGGATTATTCAGGTATTTATATGTTATGGATGACATATATTTAGGGTGAGGGCGCAAATCGCTGTCACATGTAATCAATAGGTATTCTTCAAGCTTCTCTCCTCTGCTTTTTACTAGCTCACTGAAGTGTCTGCCCGACCAATTAATGTTGGGATTTTTTACACCAACCACCTCCCCCTCTATATCCTGGGGGTGTATATATTTGATCATCTCCCTAAATACTCCCTTATATTTCCTTTCCAAATGCTCAATATTATCTTTGATACTTTCGTAGAATCTCTCTTCTAGAGCAAACACTAGAGATATCTTATCTGCACCAATATCTTGAGCCGCCCATGCATCAAGAGATGGTTCTAATACATCTAGACCTTCTGATGTAACCGGGAAGAGAAATGCATACTTAACCTCTTTGCGTGGAAGATTTTCCTGATCCATTTTTGCAACCCAGTCTATTGAAGTTTCTTTAATATATCTTCGATATGCAATGATTATTGCTGTTACGAATTTGAAACCTTTCAGCGCCCAATATACCGTTAAAAATGCAATATATCCCACTAAAATTTCTGGATACCCAAGAAACCCTACGGCAAACGGTAGTAATAGGAAGAACCAGGTTATTACTCCTGGAATGGCCTCAAATACCTTGGTGTACCATCGCGGTACTCCTATTGGATACCCATTTTCACGGTCAATGGGTCTTAGGTGTTGAGGTTTAATAACCGCTACCTTTGTTCCCTTATCCATACTAAACAATAACGGGTAATATTATTGGCTCACGTTCCGTTAGCTTGTAAATATATTTTCGAGTTCTTCTCTCTATCTCTGCTATTAAATCGTCCTCGCTCGCTTTTCGCTTCTTCCATTTATCCATCCATTCTCTATGTGTATCCATACAGATAGTTTCAATCTCTTTAAGAAGTTTCTGTGAGGTTTTCATGTATACAAATCCTCTTGATACAAATCGTGGTCGTGACATAAATCTCTTATCTCTCTGGTTTAGGTTCATCACTATAATGAACATCCCATATTCAGCAAGTTGAGCTCTGTCTTTTAGAACAATATCTCCTGTATCCCCCACTCCGAGTCCATCTATTAGGATTGGTTTGGATTCTACTTTAACCCCTCTTCGCACTTCCCCTTTACTGATAACCCAAGTTTGTCCATCTTCTGTAAGCATTACCTTGTTAGGATCATGTCCCCATTTTACATAATTCTTTTTACCCTGATACCTATATGTTAAGGATCCGTGGACTGGCATAATGTACTTAGGTTGGATCATGTCATTAAGGATTTTCATATCTTCTTTTAATCCATGCCCACTGGAATGTACGCTTGCTTCAGAGTTGTTGATCAGTTCTATTCCTTGGGTTATTAATCCGTCTGTCATTTTTTCAATTTTCTCTCCGTTTCCTGGAACTTCTGAGGCCGACATAATTACCAAATCCCCCGGTTTTGCTTTGAGATACTTATGTTCACGCATTGCTAGCCTGTTTAGAGCTGCATATCTTTCTCCCTGGCTCCCTGTTGAAAGAATTAAAATTTTATCGTCAGGATATTTCCCAATACTAAATTCAGGAACAAATATATCATCAGGAACATCTATATATTTATATTGTCTTGCGACCCTTATTGTTGTGTGTAAGCTTCTTCCTGAAAGGACGACTTTTCTTCCTGTCTCCTGTGCAATCTTTATGACAGAAGCGAGTCTAGTTACTAGAGATGCAAAGGCGGCAACAATAACTCTTCCTTTATGGTTTTTAATGATATCTCTAGTTGTCTGTACCGCAATTGATTCTGCAAGAGCTCTACCTTCTCTATATACATTGGTACTGTCGTATAGGGCAACGTCAACTTTCCCTTTAAGGGCTTTCATTGCTTCTACATCCATTAACTCCTCATCAATTTTATAGTCTCCAGAGAAGAATATAGTACCTGCGGGGGTACTTACATATATTGAGTATGAGTCTGGAATGCTGTGAGTGGTCGTAATATATTGGATGTTGAAGTTTGAAATTTTGAAATTGGATGTTTTATTTATTTCTACAAATTTAACTTTTTTATCCAATCCTTTCTCTTCTAACTTCTCTTTTAGTATTGCAAGTCCAAAGGGTCCTCCATAGATGGTTGGGAAGCCTAGGTCTTCAATTATATAGGGAATTGCTCCTATGTGGTCTAAGTGGCCGTGAGTGAGGAGGATTCCTTTAATATGTTTCTTCTTTGCTTTGAGTTCCTTCATGTTTGGAATCAAATAATCGATTCCATACATCTCTTGCCCGGGGAAAGAAAATCCCGCGTCTATAATCAGTATATCTCCTTTATATTCGATATAGTTACAGTTTCTACCTCCTGTTTCGTTCGTACCAGAAAGGGTACAGAGAGTGAGGTTATCCTCTCTTTCTTTTCTATTAAAATACTTCATATGAGGTATTATAGCATTAATATCCTCTATGTAATTAATAGAATAAATTTTGAATTATGAAAGTCCCATATTCAGTTTATGGTTTTCTGAGTTATTAAGTAGTTTGTGAGTTATTATCAATTGAATTAGCTTCTCCAAGTCTTTTTGAGTGATATTCTCCGGGACGAGTTGGGTTAAACCCATGTATGCAGGAATGTTCGACTTTTCCCCTGTGTAATTAATTCTGCGAATACCAGTGACGTTAGACGCACTATTGCTCTATTTGTTTCATTGGCAATTTCAGGAGGTAAGATCAGAGATATTATTCTTTCTTGAACAGCTTCAAATGCTAAATATCTATTTAGGGTTAACGCGGGAAAGTTAAAGGCCATAGTCATTGCCGATTTCTCTTGAATGGCATCTAATACTTCCTTATACTCAATTGATGTATTTCTTCCAATAATTAAAGAATACATAGCGAGTATCTCAACTAACCCTACTGTCTCTCCCATCTCACGAATGAAGACTCCTCTTTCATACAAAACATTTCTATCTTCGTTATGCTCGTAGCCATATCTTTCTCCGTAAAATAGTTGAAAGCCAATTGTTGCAAAGGTGGTTATAAATAGTTCATGTATCTTTTCTTCGCTTTCAAGTATGTCAGCACACTGCATTCCAACTCTTTCGTCATCGAATCCGGCTACTGTAAATACTCTTTCTCTTTGACTTATTGCCATATCATATAGACTCTATAATATTAAAACTTTTCTGGCGGTGTAAACGACTCCTCAAAAGTACTCCTATGCTCTTTCTGTTGGAATATTGCATTAAGTATTCCTTCGTAATCATCTCCTGTCATATTAATAAAATCATCGCTTTGTATTGCTGCTCCCAATGTAGGAAAAAGGTGCTGAGAGTCGTATGATTTTCGCTCGTTTTCAATTGTCATTGGCCTTCCGAGAGTGTTTCTTTGCGCCATCCGTATAACTGCTTCCTCGTCTTCATTCCCATTCATTATTTCTATTGAGTACATTCTACATACTGAGAATGTATATCCCTGTTCCTCCCTTTTTATTACAATATATGCGTGTTGAGTTACTTGAGTTCTACTATCCGTAGAAGCAATAATATAGTGGTCGCCATGCCTTACCATTTTAACCAATTCCAAATCGTCCATCGTAGGGACTTCATGTCCTCTCAATGTATTTTCTGCAATATCGGTTACTAGTATCTCTTTCTTCACTTCCACTGGTAACTCCAAAAATCTAGCGTATCTCATATTTAATAAGTTTGTATAAATAAATATGAATATTATAGGCTTATTTGTGGTATAATCTTGACATGAAAATGACGTATCCAAAGGTAAAAATAGTATCTGGAATAGATATCGATTCTCAAGCATACTTTGATAACCTTTCTGATCTTAAAGATGTTTTTTTTAGAGAGAAACTATATTTGATTCTCCCCTATCTATCTAAACAAAAATATATAGCAGGGAAAACAGTTTACTTACCAAAGTTATATGGAGAAAAATCCCCTTCCCTTTCGCTCTCTAAGAACGAAATTATGGAAGGACTTAAAAAACATAAGGTTGATAACGGTATATACGAAAATTATTTTAAGGATAATTTTAAGAACTTTTGGAGTGATCTTTCTTCTATCATTCCTATAACTAGTTTACTGAAGGTTGGAAGCATCGTAGTTGAGGTATCGAATGTTGGATCAGGGGGAAGGTGTTTTACAGAGAGTTATGGCAAAGGAGTATTGGGTCTTCGCATACGTAGCGATATGCCTTTAAACCAACTCTTTTCATTAATCTTAATGGGGGTTCTTAATATTAATGGGTTCAACAGTAATTTTACATGGGAAGAGATGACTGCTTTAAGGGATTGGTTGATGGAGAGTTCTGTTTTATCTAAATACTTTATTAAAGACTTTTCAATGTTGAAAGGTTTGAGAAAGAACATTCAACAAGGGAAGTATTTTATAGATTCCCAAAACTATCTTAAAGAGATTGGAATAGTAAGTGATATTAATGTGGTTGATACCAAGGTTAATATTAATGGACAAACTCTTACATTGGGAGATAAAGAGGGAAAGATTCTTTCGTTACTTATCGCAAATAAGGGAAAGGTTGTTAGCTATGATGATATTTTCAAAGGAGTTTGGGGAGAGAATGTAGATAAATTTTCTCTCTATTCAATATCAAAACTAGTTGAAAGAGTCAGAAAGAAATTGTTAAAAGGAAAAATCAATAACCTTGTAATACAGGCGTATAAGGGAAAGGGATATTATGCAAAATTATAGTAGTAGTGAGAACCCTCCCAATCTAGAAATTTTAGCGAAAGGCTCACTTGTTATTTCCACACAAGAAATTTCTGTTAGATCTGGGAGGTTTGTACCAGTTGGGAGCTGGGGGGTTGTCACTGATATCCACGAAGAAGAGGGTGATTCTGTTTACTCCGTTACATTCTATAAAAAAGCTAATCGAGTGCTTAGAGGGGATCTAATACATATGTATATATTGGGTGAGTATCTACGCCCAGCTGGTCTTCTTGAGATAGAGGGTCTGGATATGGAACAGTATCGGACTCTTATTTCTATAATGGCACAGTTTGACTAGTTTTAGTTGTTCGTATAGCTCTATTTTGATATAATCCCTTAACCGTTATTACAGAGCTTGTCCCTCTGGAGGTCTGAGAAGAACTGTATATACAGGGTAGAACTCAGCAGAAGGTGAACTGCAAATTCATCCCCATATATAAATGTATGGATTAAGTCTATATTAGTAATGATATAGAGAAACAAGGTGGTACCACGGAATATCCGTCCTTGGCTAAGTATAAACAATGTTTATGTTTAGTCGAGGACGTTTTTTATTTTATATAACTAATAATTACTATGAAGAGTACAAAAGCCGAACTAATACCTAAAGCATTTGATTCTAAATCGCAGGAAGAAAGTCTATATAAGCTCTGGGAAGAGAGCGGATACTTTAAACCGGATAACGTACAGAAGTATCTTGAAAATAGTAATAAAGAGGTTCAGAAACCCTTTGTTATGACCCTACCCCCTCCAAATGCAAACGGAGATCTGCACATGGGACATACATGTGGATACTCCTTCCATGATGCAATGGGTCGATTTAATAGAATGACTGGACATCCAACTCTCTTAATCGCAGGGAAGGATCACGCTGGAATTCAGACCGAGACAGTTTTCACCAAAAGGCTCAGAGCTGAAGGAATCGATAAGTGGGATTTGGGAAGAGAAGAATTTAATAAAAGGTGTTATGAATTCTGCTTGAACGCTGCGGACAATGCAAGAAGTCAGGAAAAGAGAATTGGGCTTTCAGCCGATTGGGATAGTGAGTTCTTTACCCTAGACCCAAGATTAACCGATGTAATATACGAAACATTCTTTAAGATGTTGGAAGATGGTTTGGTTTATAGAGATAAGAGGATAATTAATCAATGTCCACACTGTAGAACTGCATTGGCTGATATTGATACCTACCACAAGGAACTTCCCGGAGTATTTGTTTACATGGTATATCCATTTGTTGACGAAGCGGATAAGGAGCTTGCGAAGAAGAAGTTTGGAGCTGAAGGAATTACTGTTGCTACAACCCGTCCTGAAACTATGCTTGGAGACACTGCTGTTGCGGTCAATCCAAACGATGAGAGGTATAAAGAGTTTATAGGAAAGAAAGTCCTCCTCCCTATAGCAAATCGTGAGATCCCGGTTATCGCTGATGATGCAATTGATATCGAAACCGGAACAGGTGCCCTCAAGGTCACTCCTGCTCATTCCCCAATCGATTTTGAAATTGCCCAAAGACACAACCTTGAAATCATTAATGTTATTAATGAAGAAGGTAAGATGTCGGGTAAAGTTCCTGAAAGATTTTTAGGAATGGAGACGATTGATTGCTCTAAGGCTTTAGTTAAAGAGCTTCAGGAGTTAGGGCTATTTGTAAACTTAGAGAGAATCAAGCATGAGGTTGCCGTATGTGAAAGATGTGATACTCCTATCCAACCGATTATCTCTTTCCAGTGGTATGTTAATACCAAGCCTTTGGCAGAAAAAGCTCTAGAAGCTTTAAATACAGGCGCTACCAAAGTTATTCCGGAAGGGCAACAGAAAGCTCTTACATACTTCTTTGAAAATATTCAACCATGGTGTATTTCAAGGCAGTTATGGTGGGGACATAGAATTCCGGTATGGTATAGCGGAAGTAAGGAGTTACATGATTGGTTGATGGATAATCCTGGTAAAACTACTCAGGATTTTGAGAAAGAGGTAGGTAAGGAGGCTCATGGAAGTGGTAAGGTCTTTGCTTCTGTTGAGAAACCAAATGTCGATCCAGATTGGGATAATGAGAAAAACTTAGAGTTTGAAGCTGAGCAGGATGTTTTTGATACCTGGTTTAGTTCAGGACAGTGGCCATTTTCAACTACAACCTCTATTGGAGGATTTGATAAATATTTCCCAACTGATGTGATGGTACACGCTAGGGATATTCTTTTCTGGTGGAGCGCAAGAATGATGATGTTGAGCTTGTATAGAACTGGTAAAACCCCTTTCCATACAGTCTTCTTGCATGGAATTATAAATGCTCCTGATGGAACGAAAATGTCGAAATCTAGAGGTAACACCGTCTCGCCCGTTGAACTGTTTGATAAATATGGAGTGGATTCACTCCGTCTATGGTACTACTCCGATGCCCTGCCTGGTGCTAATGCTCCGTTGAGGGAGGAAAAGATTAAAGGTAATCGAAATTTTGTAAATAAAATATGGAATGCGAGTAGGTTTGTTTTAATGAATATTGATGATAGTGAGTTAGATAGCATTAGGGATAGACTAGAAAAAGCTGGGTTTGATGGAGAGAGAGTTAATGCAAATAAAGAGCATGTAGGAAAGGTTGTAGAGTATTTGAGCAAGCATCAGTACAATCTTGGAACAGAGCAGATTAGAGAGTTCTTCTGGCATGAGTACTGTGATAAATGGATTGAGGAAGTAAAGGCTGCTATCAAAGATGAGCAGGTTGGATCAGAGAAGAGGATAGAACTTCTTTCTGAGCTAGTATTCCTTCTTAAAGAGAATCTAAAAATTATGCATCCATTCATTCCTTATATTACAGAAGCTGTATGGCAGGAGCTAGTGAAGCTTGAGCTTGCTGATGGAATATTAATGATTCAGCAAATATAAATTAATATATCACTATACATTATGGCTATTTTGTACATTGACGATGACTCCGCTACTCTCAAGCCGTTTAAGCAGATTTTAGAGTTTCAAGGATTTATAGTTATGACCTCTGAGAGCTCTGAAGAAGGTTTGAAAACACTACAGGAAAGGTGAAATTTCATGTGTAGTTTGCGACGGTGTAGCCCAAAGAAATCGTGTAGAAGAGTTTTGTCATCGTAATGATATTGGATTTTGTCTTTTTTCCGGAGACGAAACAGAGGTTCAATTTGAAACCAGTGTTGTAATTACTAAGGGGCAGAAAGAGACCTTGGATGAATTAAAAGCTTTTTGCCAAGTATATGAAGCAAAAGAGGGAAGGGATAAATTCGAATTATAAATTAGGATATCTCTGGATTCTCCAACTTCTCAAATAGTATTTCCGCCTTGTTGAGTTTTACTCCAGGGCGGATTTCTGTAAAGTTCCAATTATTTACATGCTCTCTTACAAAACCGTTCTCTTCTAAATCATTATTTTGGTCATACTCATTCTCAATGTTTAGAAATTGGTTAACTTTTTTCATTGAGAATGGTAGGTATGGTTTCAATAGTATTCTCAAAGCATTTACAATCTGTATATTGTTATAAATAATATGCCCAGCTAAGTTGCGATCTGTTTTTATTTTTTCCCAAGGAGCTTGGTCGTTAAAATATTTATTTGCAAATTTACCCAGCTCTAGAATATGTTCAATTGATTGTACAAACTTACACTCCTCGATACTCTTGCCAACCTTCTTAAAAGTCAGATCAATTTTCTCTCTTACCTCTTCATCTACCTCGCCTTCTGGTACGACTCCATCAAATTTATTTTCCGTGAATGTGAGGGTGCGATTTATGAAGTTACCAATATTCGCAACAAGCTCATTATTGTTGGCGTCAATTAAATCCTTCCAGGTATATTCTCTATCATGATTTTCAGGGGCATACCTTACAAAGAAGTATCTAAGCAGGTCTGGGTTATACTTATCAATTACTGCGTCTAACGTAATACCTGTTCCATCTCCTTTAGACATTTTCTTTCCCTGATACATGAGCATCTTGTTCGCAGGGACATCAAATGGAAGTTGTAGTGGGTCGTTATTGGACTCTCCAGGCAGTTTGTATTTATCTAAAAGCTCTGGTTTACTGTATTTCTGATTATATGCAACTATTTCAGCTGGCCACATAACGGTATGAAAAGGTACGTTTCCCCCTGCTACGAAATAGTAGTGTTTACACTCTGGATCTTTCCAGAAGGTTTCCCAAAGAGAAGGTGATTCCTGCTTCTGTGCCCACTCTATTGCTGCTGACAGGTATCCTACCACAGCCTCAATCCAAACATATATTACCTTATCATCCCATCCCTCTATCGGAACTTTTATCCCAAATGAGAGATCTCTGGTTACTGCTCTTGGTTCTAGTCCTTGCTTCAGCCACCCTCTTGTAAACTCCCTCACCCATTTCCTCCATGGTTTGTCGCTCTTCTTTATCCACTTCTCTATATCTGGCTGTAATTTGGAAAGGTTAAGGTAGAAATGCTTTGTCTTTTTCAACTTTGGTTTTGCATCAGAAAGGGTACTGTATGGATCTATTAAATCTGTTGGGTTTAAATATGCTCCACATTCTGGGCATTCATCCCCTCTTGCATTTGTTGCTCCACATTTAGGACATGTGCCTTTTACATATCTGTCTGGCAAAAATCTTTTTACTTTGGCGTCGTAGTACTGTTCTGATTCTTTTATATCCAAAAAACCTAACTCATTTAGAACCATAAAGATATTCTGAACTACCTCTCGGTGATTATCGGTTGTGGTCTTAGTGTAGTTCTCATAAAGAAGCCCGAGTTTTTTAAATGTTTCTACAATCTTTTCATGAGAATCTTCGGCAAGCTTGTTAGGGGTTATTCCAAGGTCTTCTGCTTTAGCCAGTATTGGTGCTCCGTGGCTATCGCTTCCTGATACCATTAAAACCTGGTTTCCTTTTAATCTATGGTAACGAGCAAATACATCTGTGACAATATTCTGTCCTGCCAAATGTCCAAGGTGAATATTTCCATTGGCGTATGGCCAGGAGACTCCAATAAATATTTTTTCAGGCTTGCCATTTTTGACTTGCATAATTGTATTATACAATATATTCTGTAATAGTAGTTATAATCTATACTTTACTACTGCCCAATGCCAGCGAAAATTAAACGAAGAACAATAAACCTCTTAGAACCTATTGGTGCCCCTGCCGACACTTGGAGTGCGATATATGCATGGGTGTTCAATGTTGGTAGATATCTTATGTTGGCAATTGAAATCATCGTTTTGGTTGTATTCTTCTCCCGATTTGTATTGGATCGACAGAATCATGATCTCACCGAGGAGATCAATGATAAGGCTTTTCTATTGTCTAACCAAAATTTCAGACTTGAAGAGGTTCGATATAAGAACACACACTTAGTTTTAAACGATATATATCGATTATCGAATGGGCAGCCTCTAAACTCTGAAGATATAGCTTTACTTCTCAGCTCAGTACCAAGTGGTCTGACTCTTGATAAGTTTGCATACAATAATGGAAGAGTTTCGCTTACTGTTGTAGGAAGCGACATCTCAACAATTAGAGATTATGAATTCTCACTAAGACAGAATACCAACTATGAAAATGTTACATTTACAGTATCAAGGTCTGGGGTCAGTAAAGCCGATTATGATGTTGTGATTTCTCTAACGGTTAAGTTACAGGAGGATAAATAATGGCAGAGTCAAAAGGAGTTGGATATCTAAAAATTATAAACGGTTCGGTTCAAAATAAAACATATAGTTTTGCTGTCTTTACCGTTATTGTTGTAATTGTTCTCCTTGTAGGAGCTATTCGCCCTACCCTTCTAACTATTACGAAGATTAACAAGGATATAGAGGAAAAAACTTTGATTAATGAACAATTGGATTCTAAGCTTGATAATCTTGCGAGATTGAATAGTCAGTACAGTGAACGAAACGAGGATATTGAAGTGCTTCCACTTATGTTCCCAACTCAAGGTAACTTTAGTCTTTTTATGTCTAATATTGAAACCATAGCAAAATCAAATGGATATACCTTAAATTCTATAACTTTTGGTAGTCCGAATGATCTTGATTATAAATATACAGTTCTCAAACCATGGATTGCTCGTATTACAGTCACAGGTAACCGATCAAATATCGTAAAGCTACTAAGTGCATATGAGAGTATGCCTATGTATCCGATTGTAAATAAGCTCTCATTTGCTAGAAACGCTTCTGCAGGGGGACTTGCTCAATTTAGTGTCGACCTTGTTATCTTTAGAATAGATGATCCTAACTTTTATAACTAAATACTATGAAACTTAATGCCATACCTGTCTTAATTCTCCTTTTGATTGTGACTGTTGCATGGGTTGGTTTTAGTATATATTTTAATAGTACCGAGCTTGATATTGACCCTAATGCTACCAGCTACATGCAGAATATAAATCCTGTTTTCGATGTAAGAGGGTTGGATGATTTAATGGAAAGAAGTGAAGAAAATCTCCCAATATCTCCTGATGAGTTTTTGAATGCTGTTAATCCTACCGATTCAGAGTAGGTACTAGCTGCTTATGTAGTTATTGAGTTTCTTTGCGGATGATTTTTCCTTTAGTTTTTTGAGAGCCTTGGCTTCAATCTGTCTGATACGCTCTCTTGTTACTCCAAACTCTTTTCCAACCTCTTCCAAAGTTCTGGTTACTCCATCTTCTAATCCAAACCTTAAGGATAGCACTCTTCTCTCTCTCTCCTGGAGGGTATCCAAAATCTCATGAATTTGGTTCTTTAGATATTCTAATGTGGCATACTCCTCTGGTGATTGAGACCAATCGTCAGGGATTATATCCAGTAACTGGCTGTCCTTTTCATCTCCAATCGGAGTTTGTAGGGAAGATGGATTTTGAGATATTTTTCTAATTTCAACAACCTTCTCGAGCTCAATATCCATTTCTTTTGCAATTTCCTGATCGGTTGGTTTTCTTCCAAGTTTGGTAGTTAAGGTCGAGTTCACTTTGTTGAACTTATTAATAGTTTCAATCATGTGCACTGGAATACGGATAGTTCTAGCCTGGTCTGCGATTGCTCTTGTAATTGCTTGTCTTATCCACCAAGTTGCATAGGTTGAGAACTTAAAACCTCGTAAGTAGTCGAACTTTTCAACAGCGCGCATCAATCCCATATTTCCTTCCTGAATAAGGTCGAGAAGTTCAAGGCCGCTTTTTGCATACTTCTTTGCGATGCTAACTACGAGTCTAAGGTTTGCAGTTATCAAAAGCTGTGATGCTTCTTTATCTCCTGCCTCGAGTCTTTTTGCTAAGATGACTTCTTCTTCTCCTGTTAAAAGAGGAATTTTTCCAATTTCGTACAGGTATGATCTGATTGCATCGGTTGAAAGATTTGATTGTATGGTTTTAAGGATCCGGATTTTTTTCTCAAGGGTTAACTCTTCTTCTGAAGCTCCCTTGCCAGTTGTTTCATCCGCTTCGATTACTTCAATCCCTTCCTGCTGAAGTTTTTGGAATACCTGGTCAACTAACTCAATATCTTCTTCCAAGGTTGGAAGTTGTGAAAGGATATCGTCTTGGGTTAGGAATCCTTGCTCAAGACCTTTCTCAATTAGCTTTTTAATGGAAGCTTGATTCGAGTCTGTTGTCATATTTTTGTGTGGTATAATTTAAATATGATAAATAAACGAACTAGGAGAACAAAAGAGAAAGTTTCATCGGATAATCTTAACTTTTTTATTGAAGCCATCGCTAAGTTTTGTGATAAGTGTGGCTCTCCTTATACCGTTGATAATTTGCAAATTATTAAAGATAATGATTTCTCGAGCATTATACACTTCTCCTGTAATAATTGTAAATCCCGTCATATTGCAACTTTTGTTAAACCTATGGGTGTAAGCAGTCGAATGCCTGTTAATAGTGACTTGAGTGTGGATGAAATTGCTAAGTTTTCTAAAGGTTCCGCGATTCCTGTTGATGATATTCTCACTGTTTATAGTATGCTTTCCAAGGATCCTGTTATAAAAATATAACAATTATTTCCTATTCCACACGAGTTTAAAATTATTATCAGACTTCTCCTTTATTTGAGTTAGAAGTTGGTTGAGAACATTATCCATGCCTGAAGGATCAATAACTGCCCATGTATCAGGGTAAGTTATGTTTACAGACAGAGTATCCTCTGAACCGGTTCCGGGTTGTTTGAAAGTTGATAACACAAATTCAATATCCTGGTTGCTTACAGAGAGAGGTTTGTAAGTGCTTTCAGGAGTTAGGCTATACTTAATTTCTAGCGTCTTTGATGTTTGTATTGGGACATTTAACCATCCACCAACCACTTTATAGCCATTTTCCAGATAGATCTGGTAATCAGTATCTGTAAATCCTTTAATAGATTTTATCTGTGCACTTTCAGGAAGGTATGCTCTTACATAGTTAGTATAATCTCCTAATGGGTATACTTTGCTTGTTGCAGAGTTTCTTAGTACCAGCTGGTAGGTATAATCAACCTTGTCTATATCTAAAATGTCTATATTAAGGGTTTTACTCCTCTCAACTTTCGTATTCACTTTATTCGCTCCCCAGTTCCATTCAATTGTAAGAGGGGCTGATTTATATTTTTCTCCTAAAGTTCCTGCCCATCCGTTCTGTTCTAAGTAATCGTATGCTTCTAAGTTTTTAAGATATACATTTATATGTTTTGAGTTCAAAGAATCAATCATAGCTGTTCCAATCTTTGGATAATCCTCTACCTTGGCAGATAGCACACGCTGCAAAAGAGTGTTAGCTAAGTTGGCTAGGAAAGGTGCTTTCAAACTTTCGCCGGGGGTAAACTGTTTATGTAAATTGGTAATTCTTTCGTCAAGATTATCTGCCGTCACTGGCTGAGTTTCCCCAGGGATAATAACTTCATCCCAAACGGTTAAGAGGGCTTTTAATACTTCAGTGTCTATCGCAATTGTTCCATCGAGTTCGGTCCCTGGGTCTACTTTATCCATAAGGGATTCATTTATCGCAGTTACATTCTGTAAATCAGGCTCCCAGTTTGAAAGTGAGAAGGTGAAGTTTTCAACCTCAAGCGCCTTGCGCATTGATTGAGGAGGTAACACTTTTATGTCGTTATTAATTAGGCGACCGTCTAGGTTGTAGATGTCGTCAACTTTTAATTCTCTAATCTGGCCTCCTTCAAAGGAGATCAACGCGTAGCTTGATAGCCAGCCTCCTGTGCTGCGCAATTCGGCAGGGTTTTGCAGGAGTATAAGGTATCTAACTCGCTTTTCGTTTCCAAGGACATCAGGCAGGAATGTTATTACTTTTTCAACTGGGTCTATCTGGGATTTAAGCTGGTCGTTATATTCTTTTAGTACAATGATGTAATTCTGTACCGGAGTTGGGAATACAGACACTTTTACATTCTCGATCAAGTCTGAGGCAATATTTACATTGTATACTCCTTTTTGCAGCAGGGAACGGTTCTGTTTGAGCTGGGTTAGATATTCCCGGTACTCGCGACTGGAAGAAGGTAAGTCTGTTTGAAAGTTTAATGCCGGCTCAAAATTCTGCACATATAATGAAAGTGGTTCTATGGCTGTCATAATATCTCTCGCTCCTTGAATGCCATATTGGCTTGCAAATACGAGTTGAGTGAAATTGTCGTATGTCTCTTCTGTCCCAGTTGCCTGGAAGGCCCATTTAAGTTGTCCCAACGACGAACTTATCTTAGTTAGATAGTTCTCAGATTTTACCAACTGAGAGTTGGCATCATCTAACTTGAACTCTAGGGCATAATCTTTTGCTTTATCCAGAGACTTGTAAGTAAGGTATCCCCCTAAACCTAACGAGAAGAGTGGGTAGAGAAGGAATATAAATAGAAGGGTTGTTAGAACTACGCCGATGCTTAGATATCCTATCTTTAATGGGGTGAGACTTGATTTGAATTTTTGTACTTTATTAGATCCGCTTCGACTGATTCTTTTAAATGGACGGGCTATTGTATCAAGTAGCTCTCCAAGTGGAGTTTTTACATTTTTTACTTTTACTACTACTTCCTCTTCAACTTTTTTAGGTTCTTCCCTTTTTCTTTTTATAATCTGGCCTGTCTTTGGATATAACTTGTTGATAGTGTCAACAATTGTTTGTTCAAGAGTTACGGTTTGTTTCCATCCAAAATTGGATGCGTTAGGAGCTGGAATGTAGTGCTCATAACTTATATACTTCGAATCGGTCTTTGTGGGGCCGAATTTAATATCAGATATGTCGTCGTTAATTTCTAATAACTTGTATGCAAGAGATAGCGTTGTGTAATCATTTTGGTTGGTTAGGGATATAACCTCTCCCTCCGTTTTATTTTGAAAGGTTAACTTCAAAATCCCGTAAATTGCATCCTCAATGTTTATTAGGTAGTGCAACTGAAGGCCTTCTCCATATATAGTTATAAACCCTTTATTTGAGCTGTCATTTAGAAGGTCTTCTATAATTGGATCTGTTATCTCTGCTATCTCACTTCCAAGGAGGGTTCCTAGTCTAATTATTCTGGCGTTCATCTTTGATTTATCACGATATTCGGCGGTTAGAGTTTCGCAGTATTTTTGAAGCTCGATTGCAGAATATGGGGCTGGAGCAGAAAGATTTGAATTTAAAATGTGTGCTGAGAGCTTCTCGTTAAGTTTGATTGAAGTTACGAGAGCTACTTTAGAGTCGTTCTTCTGTGCAACTTTCAGGGTTTGATTTAGGTAGTTTGATTCTTCCAAGAAGTCTTTGCTTGAAAAAGTATCGTGTTCTAAAAGTTTTTCTGATAGTAGATAGTAGATATAGTCAATTCTTCCCAAGGTTTTATAGAGAGCTTCAATTCCCGTGAAATCTATAAAATCGGCATTGCCAATTTTCTTAAGTTCACTAACAAAACCCTTAGATCGGCTGTTGAAGTTATCTACTATTATGACTTGTCCTCCTTGCTCTAAAAGGGTTTTTGCTAGCTTAAAGCCAAGGGGGTTACCACCGTGGACGACTACTGATACTGTCGTACTAACTTTTATTTCAGAATATTTACTCGCCATTACTTTGTTCTTCAATATTTATAGGAATAGGAAAGAGATTTACCTTTACATTCAAATTGTATCCCTCTCTTACAATAACAGGAAATTCTACATTTTCGTACCCCGTTTTACTCACCTTCACGCTATACGACTTTGGGTTGGCCATGTAGGCGTTTATAGGGGCCTTGTCAGCATACTCTCCATCAATATAGACAGTTGCGTCAGCGGGATCTGTATTAACGCTAAGATATCCCTTTCCGTTCGATACAGGAGATTTCGTATAGTATAGTATGTAACCAGATGATAAATTGTTTGGTCCAATCTCAAGGTCAATAACTGCTTCTGTATTTCTCTCGAGATCAATATCAATGTATCTATCTTCATATGCTCCCGAAACATCGGTTATTCTGGTTAGTTTGAAGGTGTATCTTCCAGGTTTTAAATCTGAAATTGTAACAGGAGTTTCTCCATAGCTTTTAGAGTCAAGAAAAACTTCTGACTTTGCATTTCTGCTAGTAATCGTAATTGTTGTGTTGTTGTAGAATTCACTGATGTATGGAAGACGGGCTAGGATATCATCAAAGGGTATAAAAAATACTCCTATGGAGATAACAAATACCGCTAATATGATAATTATGGCAGTTTTAAGATTTGGCATAATTTGATTATATGCTACGGAATAGACCTTGTCTAGCTTGATTTAATAGGAATATTTGGACTCAGGACTCTCTTGGCTAACTCGTTTAGCCTCCTCCTCTTTTTTCTTTTGAGCTTTCTTATTTAGAATTACTATTCCAAGTAGAGTTACGAAAAGGATAAATAGGAGGAAGAAGAATTTATATGCGCCGGTAGTTAGAACGGCGACAACTCCAAAGAAAACTGCAATAGTGGTTTCTACCAGTAGAATTTGGGGAGGAGTTAAGTTCATGTTGTAGAGTTGGTGGTGAAGATGCATAGGACCGTTTATTCTCATCAATTCTATGAAGTTCTTTGGTTTATATGTTCTGTATCGGTGGATAATTACATAAAGGGCATCTATAAGTGGGATTGCTAAAATGATTATTGTAGCCGCTACTTTCGCTCCATTCACTAGTGCGAGTACCGCTATTATAAATCCGTACATTGTTTTTCCAGTCGATCCTGTAAATATCTTCGCTGGAGGGAAATCGAATATCCATCCCCCGGCAATTCCCCCTGCCAATGCTATAGAAGTGTAGGTTACAAGTAGGCTTTCGGCTCTTATTCCTAATACAAACATCATCAGGTATGCCACAATCATGTTACTTTCAAGTAATCCTCCTATTCCTCCCACCCATTTAACTGCATTTGTACAAAGCATAATCCAGAAAATTAATAGTAGATCTCCTGGTAAGATGAGGCGGAGAGTTATATCTAGTATATTTCCATCAATTTGCCACCAATTAAGGTTGAAAGTGCCGCCTAAAGGGTTGTTTATAAATGGTATATCAATAGCAGATATTGCAATAACTGTTGAAGCTACTAGTTGTCCTGCAAGCTGAATAGGGGCTGGGAGGTTGTATACGTCATCCAATATTCCGATTATTAGTAGGATTACTCCGGCGGTTAAAAACGGTATTACTAACTCATTGTTCGTAATAAGCAACGGGATACTTAGTAGTAATGGAAGCAGGACTGCAACCCCCCCTAGTAGTGGAGTGGGAGTTTTATGGATAGCCTTAATTCCTTGCGTTTGGTCATATGGATTCAGCTTCTCTACTCTCATTTGGGCGGGTAGATCTATTGCGTTTACCTTCTGAGCAATTCTGGCAATGATTGGTTTTAAAAGTAGAACGAGAATAAAAAATATTAGAAATACTGGGGCAAATTGAAGATACTTCATGTAATTTTCTGGAATATTAGGGTATTGCTCTGCTTTTAACAGAATATTTTGTAGTAGGTTTGTAGCATTAATAAGAAGTTCTCCCATTAGTAACTTTGAACAATTTTAATAAGATGATATGTGAGAAGTATGGTACTAAGTAGTGTTATATAAAGTAGAAATTTTACTAGAATTTTCTCCTTATTAAACCATTTATAGCTTAAAAGTATGGAGGACAGTACTAGTAATGCGGTTAACCCTGGGACTACAAATAAAAACTGTCTATCAATAAGCTTCATTGCATCAATATTGTAGTACTCAACAAGCGGGATTTTTGTAGGAAGTTCTGGTACCTTGCCCATCAGTATCCATGTTTGTAAGGCAAGCATGGATATTGTCAAAGTATTAATTATCCAAACCGTTGCATCTTTTGCGTACTTCATCAGCTCAAATACCTTGAAAGAATCTGATATTTTGGCATTTACAGATGTAAGATAATTGCTGAAAGGGGATTTAAGTCCCAGGCTTAGTTGTTTTGCTTCCTCTTTTTTCTTTTTCACAATATCGAATTATAGCACTATTTGGTCTGTCAAACCTATGAATTCATTAAGAGTTAGCATTTCGGGTCTTTTATTGAGAATCTCCTCTTTAATATTACTGGTATTAAAGCCTTTTAGGTTGTTTCTAAGAGTTTTTCTCGGGCTGGAAAATGCGGCTTTTGCAACTCTCTCAAACTTGGGAATATCAGTATATTTTGGTTTTTGATGAGGTGTTACTTCTATGAGTGCGCTATCAACTTTTGGCTTTGGGATAAAGTTTCCTGGCTTAATTATTTTTAAGATTTTGAAGTCGGCGAACAGGTTTGCGGTTAAGGAAAGCAGAGATGATTGTCCGTCTTTTGATGTATATTTCTCTGCAACTTCTTTTTGGATAATAAAGTACATTTTTGTTATTTCTGGGTGGCGAATGAATTTTGATATTATAAGCTTTGAAATATTGTAAGGAAGGGATCCGTAGATAACTATTGGGGTATCCAAATCTTTACTCTCAAACCTCCAGTCTAATACATCTTCGTTGACTATAGTTGCGTTAGGAAGTTTAAGCTTAAGAAGGCCGGCAAGCTCGGGGTCTTTCTCAATTAAAATCAGTCTTGAGGTTTTCTCGTAGAGTCTTTTACTAAAATAACCGTCACCGGGGCCAATTTCTACTACAGTCTGTGGTTGGTGTGCCGTTGCTAATGATACTATCCAATCGGCTAGGTTTGGGTTATTGAAGAAATTTTGTCCTAGAGCCTTATTTAATCTCATTATACTCTGAAGTCCCAAATATTTTTCTTCTTTTCAAACGTTTTGTTGCAACTAGTGCATGTTGCCGTTTCCTTTGAGAACTTTAAGTCGCCTTTGCAGATAGGGCATACGAGTATATCTTCAAGTTTATTTGGAGATTTGTCCTGGGCATCATCTTTGGTTGTTGAGATAAAAATGCTTGGAGCAAAATACTTCCCCCTGAAAAGCTTCTGCGTAAGGGTTTCTGCCGCTGTGAGAACGGATATAGGGAAGAATTTTTTAATAAAAGGTATCCTGAAGAATGATACGCCTTGTAATCTGATTATTTTAAACCCATTTTCATTCAAGAGTTTCTTTATATGATTAGGGTGGAAGTTTAAGAATATTGTAGATTCGCCTTCCGTTCCTTCGAAGTTTCCTTGAGAGGGTTGTTGATATGGTTCCTCTGTGAAAAAGGAGCGATTTCCTATTAGCATATTTCTTATATTTGCCTTGAAATGCACTTTGTTTGCAATCTCTTGTATATAAGTAGCTTTCCCGTTCATGGCTCGGCTAATCTCTTTGAAGTATTGATCTGGAGATTCTATGTGGTGTAGTACTCTTATCATAACGCCTCCGTCAAAAGTTTTATCCTTAAAAGGTAGGTTGTATGCGTTTGCGGCTATTAGATGGGTGTTGGGGTAATCTTTTTTTATACCATCATTATTCTTCTGAAGGGTTTCAAGAGAGTAGTCTATGATGACTGGGTTGTCGAATTGTGAGTAGTAGACTGGTAGATTTCTGCCAAAAGATCCTCCGATGTCGATAAACCAGTTACCCTTTCTGTTTTTTAGTTCTTTTTTGAGAAATACTTTTTCAGCGTGGTCTTCATAATCTCTGTTGTTCCAGTATGTTTTATAGTCGTATCCATATTCATCGTAATTAGATATTTTCACTTTCTTAGAGACCTTAATTTAGTCATTAAATCGTTCTTTTCTTTAAAGAGTTTGTCTATCTCATCATTATCTTTGATATTCTCAGCTATAGCAAGTCTTGCGCCAATTTCGGATATCTTCTCTTTTAGGTAGGCTTCTCTTACCCTGTTGTATATATCTGTGCTATCTTCATATGAAACAATGGTTTTTTGAAGTATCAGGTTTTCAATTGTAACTTTTTGTTGCTCATTCAGTTTCTTGTGTAACCATTTTGTTACTATTGGGGAATTCTCCTTTATTATTGATATTATTTCTATTATATCCGGATCTCTAAAGTATTCTAAACTATGTTCGATGTTGAAGGTAATGCTATCCTCGCTAAGTAGCGCCTTAAGGTATAACTCTTCAAAGCTTAGTTTCCTATTTGATATCTGTGGTGTTGAATAGATTGAAGGACTATCAAGCTTTTCGTTTGAAGAGTTTAGCCGCCCTGTTATATTCCTAGTCCTTTCTATATAGAACTGTAATCTTGTTTTATCTGATACGCCATCTAGCAAAGATTTGATGTAGCGTTTAAGCTTCATTTTATCGTCCATTCGGCTTAAGTCGAGAGTTTGCATATAAGAGCTTAAAAGATAGGTATAGGCATCGATTTTCTCTTCCTTAATCTTTCTCTCTAGCTCGGCTGAGTTGTTGTGAACAAGCTCATCGATATCTTTGAACGGCGTTGTATTAATTGCGTAGCTACTTAAATTTAGCTTCTCAGATATTAAAAAGGCTCTTTCTAAAGCTCTTTGTCCTGCCAAATCACTGTCAAATATAAATAGAATGTTTCTAGAGAATTGTCCCATTAAAGCAAGTTGCCCTTCGGTTATGCTAGTCCCGAGTGGGGCTACTATATTTGATATCCCAACTCTGTGCGCGGCTATAACGTCGGTTGTTCCCTCACATACGATACAGAGATCTTCCTTTCTAATGGCCTGCTTGGCGTTGTATAGGCCGTACACATTGTTTGATTTGTGAAAGATAGGGGTTTCAGGGGTGTGTAGATATTTAGGGCCGTAATCGTTACCGGGTAGTACTCTTCCGGTAAAAGCTATGATTTTTCCTGTCGAGGAGGTTACTGGGAACATAATCCTGTTTATGAACTTGTCTCTTAACGCTCCGTTGCGTTCTACAAAAAGCCCCGATTTTACTAGGGTTGAGTTGGGTAACTTAAATTTCTCTCGCGCCTTATTTAAGACTATATTATTTCCAGGGGCGAATCCAATTTTAAATTTATCGATATCGTTTTCGGTTATCCCTCTTTCTGTTAAGTATTTTAGAGCTTCATCATTAACTTTTAGTAGCCTGTTAAATATTTCTGAGGCAAGGTTATTTAGTGTGTAAAGTGGTAGGTTAGGATCTTTATCTTCGTTGTCATCAAGCTGAATTCCCGTTTCCTTCGCTAGCTTCTCAAGCGCCTCTCTAAAATCGAGTTTTTCAATCTCTTGCACAAAAGTGATTACATCACCGGACTTACCGCATCCAAAGCATTTGAAGATTTGTAAATCAGGGCTAACGTTGAAAGATGGAGTCTTTTCATTATGGAAAGGACATAGTCCCATGAAGTTTCGACCACTCTGCTTGAGTTTAATATATCTCTCTGCAATGGTTACTATATCTGCCCTCTCTTTTATCAGCTCAACTTTTCCGTCTCTGCTCATGTATACATTATATACTTTTATTGTGGGCAGTTTAACTGATTATTTTCTATCGTACATGTAATCGATGCGGTTCCTGTAGTTGTATTAATGCTTAACTTCACCTCTTTATCATTGATAAAAAGCTTTGTAGTGGTAGGCTTTCCGGTTAAGAGGGTCAGAGATTTCTTAATGTCATATATCTCGCTTTTGCCTGGGGCTACTACTTGAGCTAGTTTCTGCTGTTCATCGATTGAGAACTGGATCCATGCAGCTTCTCCGACTACTTCGATATACGCTTTAAATGATTTTGGCGCTTCAACAACTGGCTCCTTTGTTGGTTCCTGACTTGCTTTGACCCTCTCAATTCTAATAGTTTTTACATTTTTGAGCTCAGTCTCTTTGTTTAAAGCCTCTACGGTTATAATATTTTCCCCCTCGTTGAGAGCTAGTGTGTATGTGAAATTCCCTTTATTATTAGTTTCAACTCTCTGTTCGTTTATTTTTACTTCTGCAAGGTTATCTGTAGCTCCCATGATCTCAATTTTATCGCTTTCTGTTGTAGTGTTGTTTTCTGGAGTTGTTATTTCTAATTTAGGTTTAGTTTGAAGCTCGTTGTATCTTTTAATGCTTGAGAATACCGTTGCTCCGATTGCGATTACAGCAACTATGATGATAAGGTTTAGAGGAGTTACTACCTTTTTCCAGTCTATAAGTGCCTTTTTGGCGACTCCATTTCTAAGCTTTACCTGGGGTTTGTTATCTGGGGTTTCTTTTGCCGACCTTCTATATAATGCGAGCATTTTATCAACGTCCAACCCTAGGTACTCTGAGTATATTTTTATGAAACCACTGATGAATACATTGGAGTCAAAAGCCTCGTACTCTTCTGATTCTAGAAGTTTAATATACTTCTCCTGTATCTTAGTTTCTTGTGATACCTGAGTTACACTTTTGCGTAACTCCATTCTTCTTTTTTGCAGTATTTGTCCGGGAGTTAACATCGTTTTATTTTCTAATGACTTATTGGGGCATTTGGTCGTCTGAGCTGCTACCAAGAATTTGCTGTGGGCTAGATATTAGCACTTTTCTTGGATTGCTACCATCCTGTGGTCCAATTGCTCCTGCCTCTTCTAGTTCATCCATTAGTCTTGCAGCACGGTTGTATCCAATTCTCAGCTTTCTTTGTAACAGGGATGCAGATGCCTTTTGTGCATTGGTTATTACATCAAGTGCCTCTCTAAATATAGGGTCCTCAAAAGTAGAACCTTCGCTATCAGGCTTTTTCTCCGCCTCTTTCGCTCTTGTTACCTCGTCACTGTAGTCTACTATATCTGTTTGATCTTTGATGAAATTGATTACATTCTCAAGATCTCGGTTATCTGTTAAAGATCCCTGTATTCTTATTGGTCTTGGATATGAAGGGGATTTGAACAGCATATCTCCTTTTCCAAGTAGGGTTTCTGCTCCTATCTGATCTATAACAACTCTCGAATCTATTGCTGTGGTTACGCTGAAGGCGATCCTGCCTGGCATGTTCGCTTTAATTAGTCCTGTTATAACATTAACAGAAGGTCTTTGGGTTGCAAGAATCAGGTGCATTCCTACTGCTCGGGCCATTTGTGCTAGTCTTACAATCTTGGTCTCGACGTCAACTCCTGTTGAAAGCATTAAATCGGCCATTTCATCGATTACAATTACAATATATGGCATCGCATTGAAGCCCATTTTCTGATTATATTCAGTGATTTTCTTTACTCCAACCTGCTTTAGCAATCTATATCTCTTCAACATTTCCTCGATTGCCCACTGCAGTGCGTTAACTACTAGCTCCATGTCGGTTATTACTGGGGTTAGTAAGTGAGGGATTCCGTTATAAGGTGCCATTTCAACCATTTTAGGGTCTACAAGTATGAATCGAAGTTCATCTGGGGACTTAGTAAGGAGAAGGCCAAGCAAGATTGAGTTGATCCCTACAGACTTACCTGTTCCAGTCGCACCAGCTACCAATACATGAGGTAGGTCTACAAGGTCTTTTATTATTAGTTTTCCGGATACATCTTTACCTAATATTATTGGCAACTGATATTTCTCTTTATCTTTAATAAGTTGTGCTGCCATCTCTTTGGCGTATACATAGTTAGGAGTCGGGTTTGGTGCTTCTATTCCAATTAGTGAAGTTCCTGGAATTGGGGCTTCAATTCTTACGCTGGAAGCAGGAGCTGCCAATGCTAATGCAATGTCATTAGTTAAGTTTCTAACTTTCGCAACCTTTATTCCGACACTTATACTCAGGGCGTATTGAACAACGGTTGGTCCTACTGATATTTCGGCTACCTTAGCTAATACTCCAAAACTCTTAAGGGTCTGCTCAATTATGAGAGCGTTCTTCTTGAAAATCTCTTTATTCTGTGGCTGTACTACTGGATCTTGAAGCAGGTCTATTGAAGGGAATCTCCAATCTGCATATTTAGGTGCGTCACCTTCTAAATTCAGTCCATCCTCTTCGTTCTTAAAAGTGATATTTGGTTCTGAGGATATCGGCTTGGCTTCTTCTATCTCAGGTTTTTGGTTTTCATTCTTAAATACAATCTCCTCTTCGGGTTTTTTGCTGAAAATACCTCCGAGTAGCCCTTCCATTCCATGATGGTCTTCATCTTTCTTTGTATTATCTGGTTTTACCTGTTCTTCTAAGGCTCCCTTTATTTGTAATCCTTCTGTGCTATCAAAGGCTTTCTCAACATAGTCTCTTAGTTGCGTTAACTTTATACTCGTCACGAGCGATATTGATATTATGAATAGAATTATAAGGACTATGAACTCCAAGAACTTTCCAAGATATGAAAGAAGGAATACATGGAGTGAATATCCAAGCTGTCCAGCTGGTAGTTCATACTCCAAAGTATTCTGGAGTTGGCTGTTTGGTACCCAGAAAGTTAAAAACGCTGCAAGAGTGAATGAAAATAGGAGTAATCCGAACTGAAGCTTCCAGGATTTAAAGAAAGATTTGGAACTTAGAAATCTCATTGATAGATATAAGGTGGCGATTCCAAATGTTACAGAACTGTATCCAAAGGTTTCAACAACTTTTCTTAAAAGCTGTGAATCAAAGAACGGCGATATGATTAACGCCAGACTTAAAATCAGCAGGAGGATTCCGGTGAAAATCTTTGTCTCATCGCTGTTTATATTGATTTCTTTCGATTTTGATGACTTCTTTTTTCTTCCCATATATACATATATTTATATTATTATAGTCTTGCTTTGACAATACCAATGTCATCATATATTATTGAGTACTAAAGTTCCAACAAAAGGTGTTTTGACAAAGCTATTCAAATATGATAGGATTGCTCCGATAATTTCCGATTTATGCGGTGAAAAAGACGTTTTTGCTAGGTTCACTGAATCAATTACACTATAATTAGAAGTTTAATAATTGAAGCGATTTTGTTTAATTTAAGGCCTTTTTAAACATTCATGTCAAAAGAACCTACTCGAAATAGAGCCGGCAGATTGAATCTCGGTCTCGGTTCTACAAGGGATATTAACTTTCCCAATCTCATAGATGCCCAACTTAATTCATTCAGGTATTTTGTCGAAACTGGCGTAAAGACTCTCTTCAATGAGATCAATCCTGTTAAAGATACCATGGAGCGAATGTGGACATTAGAATTTAAGGATTATCGAATTGGTGAGCCTTATAGATCTATTGATGATGCCACAGATAAGGGGTTGTCATATGAGGCTCCTATTTACTCTACCGTTCAACTTTTAAACAATAAGACTGGTGAGATCAAAGAGCAAGAGATTTTTGTTGCTGATCTTCCTCTTATGACTAACGACGGTTTCTTCGTTGTAAACGGAGTTAGAAGAGTTGTTACCCATCAGATTGTAAGAGCTGAGGGTGTTTTGTTTGAAGCAAATGAAGTTCTTCCAAATAGAGTCCTTTATAAAGCTAGGTTAATGCCTGGTGGCGGACCATGGTATGAATTTGAAGTAAGCAAGCATAACGTTATTTCAATCCGACTTATCCCTAAGAGGCCTCGCGTATTGATCACCGAGCTCTTCAGAGTGTTTGGATTTGAAACTGACGAAGAGATTCGAGCTTTATTCTCACAGGTAGATAACCATGAAGAGTATAAGTATATAGAAGCTACCCTCGCTAGAGACTTTACTAAGACTAAAGAAGAGGCAATTGTTAGCGTATATAACAAATTAAGACCAGATGAATCTGTTACCTTGGATAGTGCTGAGAAGTATATCAAGGGTCACTTCTTTAATGTTAGAAAGTTTGATCTTGGTAGAGTTGGAAGATATCAGATAAATAGAAAATTGGGTCTTAACTATCCAGTAGATGGTTCAGATTCAAGACTTCATATTGAGGATTTGATTGCTTTAATAAGAAGACTTATTGAGGTTAACAACGGTGTTGTTGAACCAGATGATATTGATCACCTATCAAATAGAAGAATTAGAAGTGTGGGCGAAGTTCTTCTCAAGCAGTTAGCTGTTGGTGTAAGAAGGCTTGAAAAGAATATTAAGGATAAGATGAGCATGTACGGTCAGGATGCCAAGCTTACTCCTTCAATGTTGATTAGTACCAAACCTGTTTCTGCAGCAATGCAGTCCTTCTTCGGTTCCAACCAGCTTTCAACATTCATGGAACAGTCAAACATTCTTTCAGAATTGGAAAATAAGAGAAAAGTAACTGCTTCCGGACCAGGAGGTCTTGTAAAAGAAAGAGCTACCTTCTCCGTTCGTGAAGTCCATAACTCACACTACTCAAGATTCGACCCTGTAACCAGTCCTGAAAGTCAGGCTATAGGTGTTGTTACTCAATTAGCTATTTTAGCTAGAGTTAATGACTATGGATTCATTGAAGCTCCATATAGAAGAATTTTCCAGAGTGCAAAGAACGATGGAAAGGCACCTGTTAATAGAATCTCAACAGAAGATATTAAATCTGGAAATAAAGTTGTTGTTAAAGCAGGGCAAACTATTACCTCTGAAATGGCAAAGGCATTAAAAGATGTTCCTCAGCTTGATGAGATTAAAGTTGTTTCTTATATGACTGATGAGATTGAGTATTTTGATGCTCGAGATGAAGAAGAACTTACAGTTACAGCTTCTACCGTAAATGTAGATAAGGATGGAAACATTCTTGATGCATTGGTACCAGCTCGAAATAAAGGTTCATTCATTCTTGCAGATGCTTCTCAAGTAACTCATATGGATCTGATGGCTGCACAGCAGGCAGGTCTTGGTATGGCTTTGATTCCATTTGTAGCACATGATGACTCAATGCGTGCTTTGGCAGGTTCAAACATGCAGAGGCAGGCAGTTCCTCTTCTAAAACAGGAAGCTCCATTGATTGGAACTGGTCTTGAGGAAGTTGTTGCAAGGCAGTCTATCTGGTCTGTATTTGCAGAGGATGATGGAGTTGTTGAATCTGCAGATGCTACCCGTCTTACAGTTAAATATAAGGACGCAGGTAGAAGAGATTACGTTTTAAGAAAGTTCTATAGATCTAACGATAATACTTCCTTCTCACAGAAGGTTGTTGTAGAACCAGGACAGAAATTCAGTAGAGGTGATGTACTTGTAGATGGACCAACTACTATCGATGGAGAGTTGGCACTTGGAACCAACCTTCGAGCTGCTTTGATGTTCTACGATGGTTATAACTATGAAGACTCAGTAATCATTTCTGAAAGAGTTGTTAAAGAAGATCTTCTTACCTCTATTCATATCAGAGAGCATACTGTTGAAGTTCGAGATACTGAACTAGGTGCTGAAACTATCACTGCAGATATTCCTCACGTAAACGAGAGAATTCTACAGAAACTAGATGATAGAGGAATTGTAAGAACAGGAGTCAGAGTTAAATCAGGAGATATTTTAGTAGGTGTTGTTGCTCCAAGAGGAGAACAGGAGCTTACCGCTGAAGAGAGACTTCTAAGAGCTATCTTCGGAGAGGCATCAAGCGATGTTAGAGATAACTCTTTGAGATTGCCACACGGAGAATCCGGAATTGTTATCCATACTCAAGTCTTATCTGCTGATAAAGATGACAAGCTTTCACCTGGTGTATTACATGAGGTTAAAGTATGGGTTGCTAAGACAAAGAAGATCTCTTATGGAGATAAGATCTCTGGAAGACACGGAGATAAGAACACCGTTGCTGCAATCAAGCCAGTTGAAGATATGCCATTTACTGCAGACGGAAAGCCAGTTGATATCGTTCTAACCCCAACCTTCATCAAGAGAATGAACATGGGACAGGCTGCAGAGGTACACTTCGGTCAATATGCTGCAATGCTTGGTGAGAAGTTCTCCTTCCCACTATTCGAGGATGTAAATATGGAATGGTTGGAGGCTGAAATGAAGAAGAACGGATTTAAGATGGAACAGAAGGTAGATCTTTACGATGGAAGAACAGGTGATAAGTTCCCAAGAAAAGTTACCGTTGGAATGAAGTATATTCTTAAGCTTCACCATATTGCTGACGAGAAGGTACACGCTAGATCTACTGGACCATACACAGTTGTTACTCAGCAGCCATTGGGAGGAAAAGCTCAAATGGGTGGACAGAGATTTGGAGAAATGGAAGTGTGGGCACTTGAGGCTCACGGAGCTCCAGCTACTCTTCAGGAGATGCTTACAATTAAGTCTGATGACGTAAAAGGAAGGTCTTCAGCTTACAAAGCAATCATCCAGGGAGAGAAGATTGAAAACGTTAACGTACCAGAGTCATTCAAGGTTCTTATCAAGGAACTAAATGCTTTGGCACTTAAGATTGATTTAATTTCTAATAAACCTCAGGTAGAAGAGGTAGTTGAAAACAATGATGAACAGACAGAATAAAAAAGAAAATTTTAAGGACTTTGATGCCCTTAAGATCACGCTATCTTCTCCGGAAGATATCCTTAACTGGTCATATGGTGAGGTCACCAAGGCCGAGACTATTAACTATCGAACCTTAAGACCTGAACCAGAAGGTTTGTTCTGTGAAAAAATCTTCGGACCAAGTAAGAACTTCGAGTGTTACTGTGGTAAGTATAAGAAGATTAGATATAGAGGAATAGTATGTGATAAGTGTGGAGTTGAAGTAACTACACATGATGTAAGAAGAGAGAGAATGGGACACATCAAGCTATCCGTTCCTGTTGCTCACGTATGGTTTGCATACGGAGTTCCTAACAAAATGTCCATTGTATTGGATATGTCACACAAGCAACTTCTGTCTGTCATATACTACACAAGGTATATGGTTGTTGCTTTGGACGAGAATAGCAGAGCTTCTACCCTTGCAAAACTTGAGGAATTGAGAAAAGAGGAATTCAACTCCCTTCAATCTAGACTTAACGAATCTCTCAAAGTTGAAGAGGATGGATTTGCTGCTGAGAAGAAAGCCGTTGAGAAGAAGGAGAAGGATAAAAAAGCTCTCGAGTTCAAGCTTAGCCAGTTGGATCATAGGAAGAACCAGGCTCTTGCTAAGATTCGAAGAGAGTATGCAGAAGAGGAAGAAGTATTGCAGGCTTTCTATACAAAGCTTCAGACTATTTTGGAGAAAGTTGTTGTTGGAAGTATTCTTGGAGAAGACGAGTATATTGATCTTCAGGATAGAGAACTTCTTTTCTTTGATGCAAAGATGGGTGCAGAAGCAATTGAAACCCTTCTTAAGAACCTTGATTTGGATGCAGAAATTTCTAAGCTACAGAAATTAATCAAATCTGAAAAGTTAGAGAAGAAATCTAACGCAATTAGAAGACTTCAATACTTGGAAGGATTTAAAAAGAACGGTACTGAACCTGAGTGGATGGTAATGAACATATTGCCAGTTGTTCCTCCAGATCTCAGACCTATTATCCCTCTACCAGGAGGTAAATTCGCAACATCAGATCTTAACGACTTGTACAGAAGAATTATAAACAGAAATAATCGTCTAAAGAGATTGATTGAAATTGGAGCTCCAGAGGTAATTCTCAGAAACGAGAAGAGAATGTTGCAGGAAGCTGTTGACGCTCTTATTGATAACTCGCATAGGCCAAGTAAGCCAATGATGAATAATAAGAAGCTTCCATATCAGTCACTAACTGATGAGCTTAGAGGAAAGAAAGGTATTTTCAGAAGAAATCTTCTTGGAAAGAGAGTCGATTACTCCGGTCGTGCAGTAATCATTGGAGATGCAACTTTGAACCTAAACCAGTGTGGTTTACCAAAGTCTATTGCATTAGAGATTTTCAAACCATTTGTAATTAACCAGCTTCTTGAAAGAGAACATGCACCAAACATTAGAGTTGCAAAAGATATTATTGATGCAAACGAAGATGTTATCTGGGATATCTTGGAGGATGTAATTCAGAATAGACCTGTACTTCTAAACCGTGCACCAACCCTACACAAATATAGTATTCAAGCATTCTATCCAAAATTGGTAGAAGGCGAAGCAATCAGAATCCACCCATTGGTGTGTAAGGCTTTCAACGCAGACTTCGACGGAGATCAGATGCCAGTACACGTTCTACTTACTGAAGATGCAATGAGTGAAGGAAGAAGCGTAATGCTCGCAGAGAGAAACATTGTTTCTATTTCCAACGGTAAGATGTTGGCTAACCCTGCTAAAGATATGCTTCTAGGATTCTTCCTCTTAACCGATATGGTTGAGGTAGAAAAGCCAAGAGTAGTTGGAACTTTTGAAGATGCAGTAAGAGCATATCAAAGAGGAACTCTTCCAATAACTGAACAGATTATAGTTAGAGGTAAGGGACAAACATGGAAAACTACCGTAGGTAGAATACTCTTTAACTCTGTCCTTCCTGCTGAATATGAGTTTGTAAACGAAAGGATTGAATCAGGAATAGTAGGAAAGATTGTTGATAAAGTAAAAGCTCATTATGAACTTCCAGTTGTTGTTAAACTTCTTGATGACCTCAAAGAATTGGGATTCAAGTATGCTACAGATCTTGGTTTCAGTTTCGCAATGGAGGATTGTTATGTTGATTATGACCTAAAGACGAAGATCGCTGAAATGGAAGAGAAGGATAAGCAACTTCAGGAAAATTACCTCCAAGGTCTTATTACTGAAGAAGAAAAGAACAAGCTTTCTACTGATATGTGGAACGACTTCGCAGACGAGTCAGGAGAAGAGGCATGGAAGCTTCTTGATAAGAACAACTCTGTTTATGAAATGATTCAGTCTGGAGCAAACGGTGGTAAGATTCAGGCAAGACAGATTTTGACACTTAAGGGTATGGTTAGAGACTCCTCAGGTAACTGGGTACCTCTACCTATTAAGGGTAACTTCAGAGACGGTCTTGATGGTTTCGAATACTTCGTTGCTGCAAACTCTGGAAGAAAGGGTATCGCGGACCGATCATTGAGAACTTCATCTTCAGGATACTTAACCAGAAAATTGGTTGATGTTGCTCACGAGGTAATTGTAAGAGCTGAAGATTGTGGATATGATGGCGTTGGTCTTAGAGTTTCTAGGGACGATAACAGAAGACTCTCATTTGCAGATAGAATCTTTGGAAGATTTGTTTCCGAGGATCTTAAGGATGCGAAGGGTAATGTACTTGTTGCAAAGGGTGAGGTCATTACAAGCGAACTTGCTACATCAATAGATAAAGCTGGCATTAATGAGGTATTTGTAAGAACTCCTATCACTTGTAAGACTCCACTAGGAGTATGTAGAAAGTGTTACGGATACGACCTTGAGCAGAATAAGGTTATTGAAATGGGTAAGGCAGTTGGTGTTATTGCAGCACAGTCACTAGGAGAACCAGGAACACAGATGACCATGCAGACCTTCCATAAGGGAGGAGTACAGAGAACTGACATCACCCAAGGTTTGCCAAGGGTTGAAGAGTTATTTGAAGCTAGAACTCCAAAAGTTGAGGCTGAAATGGCAACTGTAAGTGGTAAGGTTTCTGTTGAGACTCAGGAAGACGGATCCGCCGTTGTTACAATCAAGGGTGTAAGACCACTAACTAGATACTTCGTTGTGTCTGATGCTAAGAAAATAAATATTAGTCATGAATCAAAGGTTAAGATTGGTGAAATCATGTACCTTGATCATGAAGGAGTAGAGAAGCAGGCACCATTTGATGGGACTGCATATCTTGAGGGTGGAATTTTAAGATTGGAAGGTCAGAAGAAGGCTGAAGAGAATATTAACATTCTCCCAGGTCAAGTTCTAACCGTATCTGATGGAGATGAAGTAGTAGCTGGTCACCAGTTAACCGATGGAGCACTAGATCCTAAGAAGTTAGCTACCTTCACTGATATTATGACTGCACAGAAATATATTCTTGATGGAGTACAAACCGTGTTCAATGAACAGGGTGTATCTATATCAGATGTTCATATTGAAATTATTCTTAGACAGATGGCAAGACTCGGAAGAGTCAGAGAGTCTGGTGATTCTAGTTACCTAGTTGGATCACTTATAAATAGATTTGTAGGTGATATCAAGAATGGAATGCTCCTAAAGGAAGGAAAGAATATGGCTTTGATCCTTCCAAAGCTTATGGGTATTAAAGCTTCTGCTTTGTACACTGAAAGCTTCCTATCTGCTATGTCATTCGAACAGCAGGTTAAAGTACTTACCGATGCAAGTATCTTAGGCAAGGTTGACTACATTCGAGGTATGAAGGAGAGTGTAATCATTGGTAAACCAATACCATCTGGTGAGTCTGCAGAGATTGAAGACTTAACTCAGTTGGAGGAGGTTAAAAATTAGTTAATATTGTAGTATAATACGTAACATGCCGACGATAAATCAGTTAATAAGAAAACCTAGGGTCTCAAAAGCTAAGAAGACAAGATTCAAAGCTTTGGGTACAAACTTCAATACTCTCCAAAAGAGGTATACGAAGGCTAACAATCCTTTCAAAAGAGGGGTATGTTTGCAGGTAAAAACTATGACACCAAAGAAGCCTAACTCAGCGCTTCGAAAAGTTGCAAAGGTCAGATTATCTAATGGAATGGAAGTTGTCGCATACATTCCAGGAGAAGGACACAACTTGCAGGAGCACTCAGTGGTTTTGGTTAGAGCAGGAAGAAAGAGAGACTTGCCAGGTGTTAAGTATATTGTTGTAAGAGGAAAGTACGATACTCAAGGAGTTCAGGGCAGAAAGAAAGCTCGATCCAAGTATGGTGCTAAAGTCGAGAAAGCTCGAGCAGAGTAATAATTTTATTGTCTAAGATATGAGAGGACGAAAGGCCAAAAGAAGAGACCAACAGAAAGATCCAAGATATGGAAGTCCTGTTATTGCAAGATTAATCAACAAAGTAATGTTGGATGGGAAGAAAAGTACTGCAGAAGGTTTAGTATATTCCGCTCTTGAAGGAGCTGCAAAGAAGTTTAAGCTTGAACCAGATGCTTTCATTGAGGAAGTTATCAATAAGCTAAGACCAGCTTTGGAGATTCGAAGTAGAAGAGTAGGTGGTGCTAACTATGCAGTCCCAGTTCCAGTCCCAGCTGCAAGACAGGAAGCTTTAGCGATTAGATGGATTGTTGATTATTCCCGAAAAAAGGGTGGTCAGTCATTCGATAAGATTCTTGAAGCAGAGCTTGTTGCCGCTTATAACGGTGAAGGTGATGCAATGAAGAAGAAGGCTGATGTTGAGAAGATGGCAGAAGCGAACAAAGCATTTGCACACTTCAGATGGTAATCTAAAAACTGTTGAAATTTTTAACACCCCATTGCTGGGGTGTTAAAAATTTCAACAGT
>DDBW01000016.1 GCA_002335495.1 Candidatus Dojkabacteria bacterium UBA2022
TCCGCTAAAGTGGCAGTAGTAATCTCCCTGAAAGAAAAGAAGCAGAAAGATAAGGTAAAAAAAGGTTCTCATAAGAAAGGATCCTTTAAGCTATCTATTCCCTTTCTGTTTATGCTTACCCTTGTTGCATTCTCAGTTGGCTTCTTTGGGACGGTTGTATACTTCCAATTCCCTCGTATAAATATAAATAAAGTGCTGCTTCCTGTTAGTTTAAGTGCCGTTAAGGAGTATAAAACGTATGAAATAACTTTCGACGATAACATACCCTCTGACTTAGTAACTCAAATAAAAGCTTCATTAAACGAGATGAAATTAGAGGATACTCCTCGTTTTAAATATACGAGAGATTCAGAACTTCGTTTTGATTTCTCTACGGAAGCCAAGAGTGATTCTATTTTCACATCCTATCTCGTTCCCGTTGGTCATCTGTACTGGATCAGGTCTGATGTGAAAAAGTCAGAAATTTCAAATCTTACGGTGCTAACAAGCAAGGGAAACGGATCGTTGGTTGATGATATGCTCACGAAGTTTCTAGGCGCAGAGGTAATGGTTAATGAAGTTGATAATATTGCAGAGGAGTTAAAAGGTAAGGATGAGAAAAAGTATATTGGGTTTATTTCTGTTAATGAGCTAAATCCTCAACTTCAGCTTCTAACACTTGATAGCAAGTATTTCCTTGATGGAGAGATGGAGGGGGGGATCGCTTATGGAATCTCAATGTCTTCAGGACTTCCAAGTAATGTGATGAAGGCGGTATCAAAAAACACTCAGTATCTCAAATCCAGAGAGTTTGCCCCGGACTCAGTATCAAAGATTAATATGACGGGGGTTACTGCTATAACGAGAGCTTTGGGTGGAAAGGTCGATGCCAGTGGTGATTACGGATACCCTGCTAAGAAAATTGCTGACTTTCTTAAAGATGCTGACCTAACCCATACTTCCAATGAGGTCTCTTTTGTACCAGGGTGCGCTAATGCGGCTGGAATGAGATTCTGCTCCAAACCTGAGTACATTAAAGCCTTGCAGGATAGTGGGGTAGATATTGTTGAGCTAACGGGTAATCACAACAACGATTTTGGAGTTAAGTATAGTGTAAGCACAATCGAAACATATAAAAAACTGGGTATGGATTACTTCGGGGGTGGTTTAAACGATAAGGACGCTTCTAAAGCTCTCGTTAAAGAAGTTAAAGGGAGTAAGGTTGCTTTCCTTGGTTACAATTACTACGATACTATGCTTGGCACAGGAGCTCTTGCTGGCCCTGATAGGGCAGGGGCTAATTCTTTTTCTTACGATAAAATGAAAAAAGACATTGCCAATGCAAAGCAATCTGCCGATGTTGTTATCGTAGATTTTCAATTCCAGGAATGTTACTCGTATCCACCAAACGGAGGTATCTATCCAATCTGTTACAAGCCTCTAGCTTACCCAGATCAGAAAGAGGTCTTTAGAAGGGCGGTTGAGTACGGGGCGGATATTGTCGTAGGTGCACAAGCTCACCAACCTCAAACTTATGAAATATACAAGGATAAAATAATATTCTATGGACTTGGTAACCTTTTCTTTGATCAAATATATTGGATTGGTACCAGGCAAGGTTTAGTGCTTTCTAACTATCTGTATCAAGGAAGAGTTCTGCAGACTCGAGTATCTACGACTTTGTATGGTAATGATATGCAGCCGTATGTCACCACTGGAGAGGAGAGAGAACTTCTTCTTAATCTCTTGAAAAACGCTAGAGACTAGATTGATGCTTATATAGTAATGTCTGTTTGAAAATTCTTTCTATTTCTTGGTCTTCCCTGTCTGAGGTTATCCATATTACACTTGGTTTATTCAAGATCTCATCCTGGATGTAGGACAGAATATCTTCAACCTTAATACTCATTACAGCTTTCTTAAATTTCTCAAAGTCAGATAGCTCATACCCGTCAAGATATTTTGACGCATGGGTTGATGCATAGTCATCGTTATACTCAGAGGTGCTAGGGTATATCACCCCG
This sequence comes from Candidatus Dojkabacteria bacterium UBA2022, assembly GCA_002335495.1. Taxonomy (GTDB): domain Bacteria; phylum Patescibacteriota; class Dojkabacteria; order SC72; family SC72; genus UBA2022. The sequence goes on from DDBW01000016.1 coordinate 2,004, forward strand.
CTTATTTGGCTCTCAAGCCATTTAATCCCTAACTTAGATTTAGCAAAGGTATGGACTCTCTTTGATACAATTTTCTGATACTCATCGACTGCTTTTTTAAAGTTTTCAATGTTGGTTGAGAAGTATGTGCCCTTTAGGCTGTAGGCATTCAAGAGAGAGTTTACATAGAATGGATTTGACGAATATATGTAACCTTTCTTCTCTCTAAGTTCTTGGAAAAGAATGTAGTGAATCATCTCAAAGCTGAAAACTCTTAGGGCCCTGCCTCGATAATCTTGTTTTAGAGTGTTTGGGCTAAAAGTATCAATCTCTATGCTTATATTGGCTGCTTTCTCGTCTCTAAAGTGTTTATATTTAAACTGGTTTTGCATGTCTTCATTAGGTATTGGTTGAAGGGGAGGGTTTTTGCGAGCCGCGAAGAATTTGTCTATGTTATCAATTATCTTTCTGCTTTTAGGAGATATCTCAGAAGGAGATTGTAGCGCAAGGATGACGGAGTCTTGCGACATGATCCTCTCATAGTGAGTTTTTAAATCTTCTTCTGATATCTTTTTTATATCTTCTTCTGTTCCCAATACGTATTTTCTATAGTCTTCGGTGAGGTGTCCAAATACAAAATCTAGGTAGTTTAGGAAGGCGTTCTTTTCAGGTTTATCCTTCTGACCCAGCTCTGCAAGGATTATTTTCCTCTCTTTTTCAATATATTTACCAAAGGTATCAGGGTCACTATCCAACATTGAAAATACCCTTTTTATAGCTCGGTACTCACCTTTGTAATGAGTGGAGGCATGGAAAGCTATTCCAAACCTACTAGTCCATGCATTGGAGTGGATTTTGGGATATGCTCGTGTGCCAAACTCGTAGGCTTCTATCTGTTTTCGAGTTTTAAAATGTCTGTTCGGATTGGTGGCTAGGACATGTTCCAGAAAATGGGCGGTACCATTTGTGGTTCCTATGCTGTTCTCGTATAGTCCGCCACCTTTGGTATATATGGTAAAGGTGCTGTCTACTGTTTTAGGGTCGATTGAGTGGAATAGTTTAGTCCCGTTTGGTAGCTTATATATGGTATTTTGCGCTCCATATCGCTCATCTTTCCATGTTTTTAAAATCTTCATGAAAGTATTATACTAGAAATATACTAAATTAAATAACCACACTCATATGGTTGGATATGTAGATAACATTGAGGAGCTAACCCTAAAAAATACAAACTTTAGAGAGGTTATGTTCACCGGATCCCATTCTCAATTAGTTGTTATGTGTCTAAAACCAGGAGAAGATATTGGAGAAGAGGTTCATAATAATGTGGATCAGTTCTTTAGAGTGGAAGCCGGAGTTGGAAAGATAGTTATGAACGGAGAGGAAACTGAAGTTAAAGATGGTAGCGCAATTGTTGTGCCTGCTGGAACGAAGCATAACTTGATTAACACTTCAGCGACTGAAGATTTGAAATTATATACAATCTACTCACCTGCTAATCATCCTGTAGGAACTAAACATGTTACAAGAGCTGATGCGATGGCGGCGGAAGCTGAGCATCATCACTAAGTATGGGGTTGGATAGATCCTATTACCCGGAAGTAGATAAGATGAAGGCTTTTGCGGCTCTTCTTGTTATCCTTACTCATATTTTAGCCAACTATAAGGGGGATTCTTCTATATACAATTTTATATGGGAGGTTATTCATTTCAGCGTTGGCGCTTTTGTATTCGCTTCAGGTTTTCTGTTTGGAACTGCGGATCCTGCGGTTAATGGGGTAAAGGATTTCTTTCTTCAATTATGGAAGAAGGTTAGAAGAATTGTAATCCCATACTGGTCATACGCCTTTCTTTACGTTGTATTTATGATTCTTGTCGGACAGGGTGGAGTCCTTTTAGAAAAAATGGATTGGGCGTATTTCTTAAATACCGTATTCCTTTTAGGGGGAGTTGGCTACACTTGGATTCCTAGACTATTTCTTATGCTAATGTTCACCGTCCTAGTATTAAATTGGATTTCAAAAAGAAACTACCATGCGCATGTCGCCCTCCTTATTATCTCAATCTTTTTCTCCTCAGTTACCCTGTTTATAGATGTTGAGATTGCGAAGAAATTTAATATGCTATTTGGTTGGTACTTAATCTTTATTTCCGGTTTCTTTCTTGCTAAGGATTACACCTCTTTAAATTTGAGATGGTTAGCTATTATTTCAACGGTGGGTACAGCGGTTCTAGCAGGTTTTCTATGGTTGTCTGGTCTTAGTTTGAGTATTTTCCACAACGAGTATCCGCCAACTCCTTTCTTTGTACTATTTAATGTAGCTGTTGTCTCATGGTTATGGCTATGGTTTAGGAGAATTAGAATGAATAAGGTGTGGCATAGTGCTACCCGTTGGCTTGCACATCATTCCTATGAGATCTTTTTCTACCACCTATTAGTTCTGTACGTGATTTTTGACGGCATAAGAGTGAATCCGGTTTTTGATTTCGTGCTAGTAACTTTCGTTACGATAATGCTGATATATGCAATGAAGGGTATGAAGCTATTTCTGTGGGCTTTGCTTCCAAAGAAATATATTTAAATCTACCTTTCCATTTACAACCTTAACCCCTTCTTCTTCTAGTTTATGGATTTTGGTAGGGATTCCTTCTCCCGCAGAGTATCCATGCATGGTACCATCGCTTGCCAGTACTCTATGACAAGGGACAACCGTGGTGTCAGGATTGTTACGCATCGCTGCTCCGACCGCTCTTACAGCTTTGGGAGAACCTGCGAGGAGGGCTAGCTGTTTATATGTAGACACCTTCCCTTTAGGAATCTGCGTTGCTATTTCATATACTCTTTGGGTAAAGGTTTTCATGGTAGATTTATATCATTTTACGGGTGTATAATGCACGCAGTTTATGCAAATTTCGCAAAGGAATATCAAAATATACTATCTCTCTCAGCTATTTCATTCCATGGTGTTCACTGCTCCTATATGGATTGTTTTCTATACTCTTAGAGGGGTTAGTGAGGCGGAGATTTCATTGATAATGACGTTTGCATATATCATGCAGATGGTTTGGGAGTTGCCTAGTGGAGCTTTGGCTGACTTGATTGGACGGAGAACTATTCTTGTTATATCCTTTATAATCTCATCACTTAGTTATATCTCTTTCTTTTATGCAGAGGGGTTTATATGGTTTTTGGTATTGAACTTGATTATGAGTATAGGGGATTCATTCCGATCTGGTTCTGAGGAGGCTTTGATATACGATTCTTTCAAGCAGGATGGGAAGGAAGAGGGGATTTCAAAGGTGTTTGCGAATGCGAGTGCTATATATCAGGGAGGGTTGATTTTTGGTGCTATTGCAGGAGGAATTTTGTACTCTTTTAATCCGGTCCTCCCATCGGTTACTTACGGTATTGTTTTGCTGTTGGGCGCTATCTCGTCTTTGTTATACATTGAGCCTAAGATTGATAGCGAGAGGTTCACTCTGAAGAACTACTGGTTGCAGATTGTTAATGGTTCTAAGGAGGCCTTTAGTTCTGGGAAGTACTCCTCCCTCATGTCGTTATTTTATATATTTGTAGGGGGTATTGCATGGTCAAGTACTTTATTCTTCAACGAGAGTTTGCTTGTTGATTTGGGGTACTCAGATACGGTTAGAGGGATCATTGGTGGTGTACTAAGACTTCTAAATATTCTTCTAATAACTTATGTCCTTGCTAGAGGGAAGTATTTTTCACAGAGGGGAACTATCCTTATGTTCCCAATTATTATGTTGATTGCGTACCTTCCGGGAGTCTTCTTAAATTCAACGGTTGCTCCTCTGTTTATTCAGCTTGCTATGTTAGCTACAACTTCTCGTTTCATTATTCTTTCTCCCGTTGTGAATAAGGTGTTTAGTAGCAAGTATAGGGCGACGGCACTATCTTTCCTTAGTTTGATGATTGGGTTTGTGTATGTAACTTTAACGGGTGTGTCTGCATATATAATTCCGGAGTTTGGTATTAAAACGATGTATACCTTACTAGGTGTATTTTCACTTCTCACTGTTCTTCCTTTAGCATATATGTTGATAAAGAATATGCCTAAGGTGGAGAGTAACATACAATGAAAAGGCTTGGAAATTTAAAATCAGGGCAGGTTGTTTATGATAGATCTTCTTCCATGTCTCAGACTCTGTTGCTGATATTCTTTCGGATGTGATTTCAAAGATAGATTCTAAAGAGAGGTTGTTAGTACTGTTGCGGTAGTTTTGAAACGTATGGATGATATTGATGGTTATGTTCTAATAACTGCCTTTTGGGGTTCTATAACTCCTCCGGAACCTTATGATGCAAGGTGTGATGATAGTGGGAGAGAGTTCTGGAGGGGGCACGCTCTAATATCAAAGTATTTTGAAATAGAGAAAGAATCTATTACTAAGGATGTTCCTGAGTATTGGAAGTGAGGGCTTATAAAGGGGATTGGTTAGTGATTAAAGGTTGTTAGGCGGTGAAGCCAATTGCCTCGCAGAACTGTTCGTGTGCTTCTAGAGCATATCGTGCATGCTAGTCTTTCGATTCTCCTTTCTTCATCGCGAAGGGTGCTTTCTCAAGGCCGTGCGGGCAAGTTAATTCCTCTTCAACGGTTTCGTTCATAGTTACTCCTCTTGGTTTCTCACATTGTTCAACTATACTATAAGCTTCGTGATTTAGGGAAGATGGGGTATAATTATCGTTAATGATTATAGATACACTACCTCAAATAAAACTTGGTAAAGGAAAGGTATTGGCTACTACTACAAGAGTTCATCCTTTAGGGAAAGAGAGTACAATGAAGGATGGGAAAATAAATATTACAGAGATGAGAGTCAATGGAAGATTAAGTCCAGATGCGGCCTTAATTTATACAACAGTTAATACGCCTGTTCAGCATTATCTAGGAGCAGGTAGAATCAAAGAGGTTATGTTTGATTGTGTTCTTGAAGGAACCGCTCAATATTCGGGTGATACATATATACATCCTGTTTATATGTCCGTAGGGGTTGCTAGAATGAGTCCAAAGGGAGAGATGTTTTTGCATACATATAATCCTGCTACAGATGGTGGACCAAGAGGATGTGTTATAGAACCATTATGGAGAATGCAATTAATAGTTCCCAAAGGAGCTAAACTTACATTTGTTGAGTATTGGGCTCCCAAAGGCTTTACTGCTCATCCAATTGGTGATGAGACCTATGGACAAAGAGTCTTGCTTGACGAGGATGATCCCGAAGTTTTGGCTCAGTTCAAACATGCTGAAGAAGCCTTTCTACATATGTATGGTTACGAAAGCTCTGAGTTAGAGATTGGCATCTAGCCAAGCCTTAAGGGTATCGTAATCTCTCATCGTTTCGTCAAAGTGGTATGATGTGATTCCTACTGACTTCGCACTTTCTACAGCCTCTGGACTATGCTCAAAGTATATGACGTCTTCAGCTTTAAGGTTGTATTGAGTTAGGAGAGTTTCAAAATACTTCGGATCTACTTTATCTGGGTTATGTTTAAGAGTGAATAGCTCATATGGAAGACTTACCAATCCATACTTAGGCATCTGTTCATCATTTGCGTTAGTAACTATAATCTTTTTATTAGGATACTGTTCTAAGAGTGAGTGTAGTTTCTCATCAATTACTCCATCTACGGTGAATGTTCCAGCTGCATCTACTAATATTGTTTTCATCTATATACTTTCAAATATTATCTACTCTATTTTATAATAATCGCTCAACATTAACAAAGGTGTATAATATCCAAATATGAAATTAAAACTTACAGATGTTCAGAGACTAATTATAGGGAGATCGCTACAAGCACTTGGTTTCTGGGTTCCTATTGCTTTGTTATACTATCGAGCTCAGGGTTTAACTGACGAACAGGCTTTTACGGTTATAGGTGCATTGCAATTAATGCTTGTGCTTCTTGAGTATCCAACAGGAGTAATTGGTGATACGTATGGGCACAAAGTATCAGTTGTTTTAGGGTATTTATTTGCCGGTACAGCAACCATTCTTCTTGGTAGTAGCTTATCGATTCCACTTCCAATGATTTACTTCTATCTCTTCTTGTTCGCGGTTGGAGGTACACTTATTTCAGGTAGCGATGTTGCTATGTTGCATACGATATCTAAAGACTTCAAAGCCGATATGGCAAACTTGGGGAAAACCTCAGGTTGGTTTACGACTTTTGGTTTAATAGTGGGTGGGTTGGTAGCTACAATTGATCTGAGAATTCCTTTTCTGCTTTCTGGTATTGCAATGTTCATTTCGGCTATTTTGATTTCAAAGGTGAAAGTTAAGCATAGTAACGAAGATGGTGATAATGTATTTACAATAGCGAAATTGGGTATGAGGGAGGCTTTCTTTAACCTTAAAATATTTATTCCTGTGTTTTTCTCCGCAGTATTCACAATGTTCCTACTTTCTGAGAAGTGGGTTCTTCCTGCGATTTTTGAGCAGTCAAATATCCCACTGGCATTCTTTGGTATTGTAACTGCTGTTGTAACGATATCTCGTGGGCAGGCAAGTGGATTATATAAAAAGTTTAAGGATGTTAACTATTGGATTCTGATTACACTGATGTTACTTTCTTCTGTACTTATATCATTCCCTTACATCTCGCTTTTGGGACTTGCATTAGTTTATGGTTTCTCTGCATATATAATTACGCAATCCGATGTAGCTATAAACGAGAATGTAGATAGTAGGGCGAGAGCTTCGATTATTTCGTTTAGAAACCTTCTTTCCCGTCTTTTCAATTCACCTTATGTTTTCATTATTGGTTTAGCTTCTGCAGAGTTAGCTTTTCCTCAAGTTAACATTGTTATGAGTATTACCGTTTTGATATTTGTGTTGATAATCTGGGGGATATATAGAATGAGAGTTAAGTATTCAAAGGTATAGATAATTTAGGATATTAATATTTTAGAATTAATGGAAATAGTATTAGATAAAAATATACGTAAAGATATTTTAGAAGCTCTTTTCACCAAGTGTTTTAATCAGTTAAAAGATAGTGATGGAGATAATTTTGATGAAAGTAACGATCAGGAATTTAGAGATTGGTTTGGTATTGATTATTTAAATGATTGCCTAAAATTTTGTGAAATTATTGTAGTTAGAGAAGGGGAGGAGATAGTCGGGGGAGCTATTGTAGGGATGCAGAATCCTTTGTCATGGCCGGATGGAAAGAAATACGAGCTGTTTATTCTAGGTGTTCTTCCAGAGTATCGTTCGAAGGGAGTAGGGGCGATGATTATGAAAAAGGTTGAAGAGATTTCTAAGGTTAATGGTGCTGAATCTATAATTCTGAATACTCATGAATTGATGAGTAGCACTCAAAGGTTCTACAAAAACTTAGGTTATACAGAAATGGGCACATTAAAAGGATACTATGGAAATGGGAGTGCAGTTTTTTTGATTAAAAAGCTTTAGTAATAATGTTCTATTGTCTGTGCATTTACTATAAGATATAATCGCACATGACCTTCAAACATGATGCGAGACTCTACCATAATTGGTGGATTGAAGAAATGTAGTAGATGCAATGCAAAGGCATGCAGCTGATGGAAAACTCGATGGAGTTGAGCATGTATATATTGGAGATACCGAAAGGCTACCAGAGCTTGTTCAGGCATTTGTAGCATCAGCTTTAGAACAAGATATAGCCTCTGCAAGGGTATATGCTAGGCTTAGTTGTACTGATAGACATAGTCAAAAATATCACATTGTAAGTGTTTATCAAACTGAGAGGCTCTCGAGTGGACTCCAGAAGCAACTGCTTGAAGCTACGTGGGTAGTAAAAGGACGGACTCCATATGATGATGTCGTTGCCGAATTGATGGGAACTTTTAGTGAGCCTGTTCGTGATATCCCAAAATACGGAGGGAAATTGCCAGAAATAGTGGGACCTTTACATGAATATAAATAATTAAGCACCAACCTTATACGATACTCTTGTATTTCCCTTCTTGCTCTTAATCTCTCTTATGTGTAGTCCTTTTAGATCAGATACATTCTTTACATGTGTACCACCGCATGGAATATATTGGTTGTCCCATACTGAAACAATTCTAATTGGTTTACCTTCTGGAATATGTTGTGGGAAGAAGTAACAGAGCTGTTTAGCTTCTTCAATATTTGACTCCTTTACGATCACTTCGTACCCTGTTTGAGTCATTCGATCTATTTCTTTTTGAACCTCTGTCACGAGGTTATCTCCTGAAATCTCGCCTATATATTCAACATATGGTCCATCTGGGAAGTGATATCCTTTAAGAGGAGTAATATCTGTTTTACCTATATTTCTAAGTGCCATATCTATTAAGTGTCCAGCGCTTTGTAATTTGCTGTTTAACTCTCTTCTTTGGGGGTTAACGTTTAGGGATACTTCTTCATTTATATCAATATTCCCGTTTATGAAACTACCTATATGGAATACTCTGCCTTCTACAAATCTAACTTCTTGTACATCAAATTTACCATTTTGATTTTCTATTGTTCCCTGATCATACTGTTGTCCTCCCCCTTGTGGATAGAAGATTGTTTTATCTAGTATTAATACTGTACGTGAATCTTCAGATGAAAACTTTTCTAAAACTTTGGAGCCGGTGAAAGATGTGGTTGTGTCCCACATATAGAGGAGGGTAGTTGGCATATTTATTAAAGGGTTACTTTATTGCTTTTATTATACCAAATTCATTTGAGGCTTATACTATTCTCCTGCCTTTCTAATTGTTTCAAGGTCAATCTTCTTCATTGGCATGAATGCTTCTGTAACGGCATCAGCTTTGCTAGGGTCTCTCATCATCTCATCCAATATTCTTGGTACTACCTGCCAGGTTACTCCAAATTTGTCTGTGCACCATCCACATTGTTCTGCTTCAGGAACTGCTGAGAGTTTCTCCCAGAAGTAGTCTATTTCTTCTTGGGTTTCGCATTCGATTATAAATGAAGTCCCTCCGTTTAGCTTGAATGAGTCATATGGTCCTCCATTAAGAAACATAAAGCTAATTCCATCTAGTTCACATTCAGCTGTAAGGACGGATCCTTCTGGCCTACCTGATACTTCTTCGGATGCCTTAGGTGATTTTGTTATATCTCCAAGTTTCGCATCGTGGTTACCTGGGGCAGATTTAAAAGTATCAATATAGTAGTTTACAGCTTCTTCTCCATCGTTTTTTACAAACCAGAGACATGTAATTAGTTTACTCATAAAATGATAGTGGTTAATTTAAATATTATATACTTCTAAATTTGTTTTGTTGAATTAAGATATTCCAATACTGTTAAGTAATAGATATCTACATTTTGTGGTAGGGGATCATCTTTTAAATCTTTAAGGCTTTTCCAGGTATATGCATCGTGTTCCCAACTAATCGTAACTAATGGTTCACTGTCATCTATTTTAGTCGTATATAGAACATGTTTGACTTCTTCACTGATTGTTTTTTCGTATACGAGTTTTAGAGAAGAAACTGAGATATCAAGGCCTGCTTCTTCTTTTATTTCTCTTGCTACGGCCTCTATTTCATTCTCGTTCCCATCCACTTCTCCTCCAGGAAGGTCAGAGTGATGAGGGTTGTTGGGGTGAGTTAGTGATCTCCTTAGAATGAGTATTTTATTGTTAGCATCATATACGAGGGACTTCGCTACAATCTTCATTAAGGGTATCAATCATATTAATAATAGAATTATACTTGCTTGAAGATTTAAAAACAAAAAGCTTATTATTCCACCTCCATAAGCTTTACCATTTGTTAATCATTTGTTTTTATTTGAATGACAATAGAAGAGAAACTTGCAAGGGTATATATAGAGGCGAGAACTGTATAGTTTATTTTTATTTCACTAAGGAGCATTGCAATAACTATTATGTTGAATAGCAAGGCAAAAACAGAGGTTACCTGCATTTCAGTACCTCGACCATTGATTCGATCCAGTTTAGGTATATATTTAGCAATTGCATTGTATATATAATCAAACGGATGCATAGGTAGAAGGACTCCCATTAACGCTATGATGGAGGTTACGATTATTATGTAGACATTTGTTGTAAGGACTCCAATAACTACGATTAGTATGTATAGAGGATAGCTAAATCTCATACCATATAGAGCGCTTTGTCTTCCCGATGTCACTCTACATGCAAACCATCTTCCTAGTAGTTTGTTTAGAATGTTTTGCATAATTTGAAATTATTAAATTCATTATCATAGGTATTGTACCATTTGATATTAGAAAGGTAATTAGGAGGATTTATTCGTAGGAAGAAGGAAATGTGATATTAGGGTCATATTTGAGGTTCAGATGGCTCCGCGTATATGACATATTCCTTAACGTGAAGTTCAACTTTGAAATTGAAACTTTCAGAATAAATAACCTTTTTGATGTATAATTGAATATGGAAATAGAAAGAAAATGGTTGGTAAAAAGTCTGCCTGACATTTCAAAGTGTAAAAAGGTCGTTTATGAGAGACATATTTTGTACTCAGACGAAAAAATAGAAGTAAGGATTACAAAGAAAGATAATGTATTTCTGTTTGAGAGAAAAGTTACTATAAACGAAACCAGTCGTGATAATAATATATTT
>DDBW01000005.1:0-180 GCA_002335495.1 Candidatus Dojkabacteria bacterium UBA2022
ATGACGCGGACTCGTAGATTGCTGTCCGTGCAATATTAGTGTTGTAAGAGCTAATTGACTAATCAGCAAGTTAGTCGGAGAGTCAAAAATTGTTTATCTAATGGAATAGATCTGGAAAGGTCGACCATAGAGCATGACAGTTGCGTACATTAAAGATATTCAACTCTCTTTTAGATTTCT
>DDBW01000005.1:536-46469 GCA_002335495.1 Candidatus Dojkabacteria bacterium UBA2022
GAGGGAAAGGTGAAAAGTACCCCTGTTAGGGGAGTGAAATAGTTACTGAAACCATATGCTTACAAACAGTCGAAGTCCCGCAAGGGATAACGGCGTGCCTATTGAAGAATGACCATGCGAGTCAGTTGTGTGCGGCAAGGTTAAACTGGAAACAGTGGAGCCGAAGCGAAAGCGAGTCTGAATAGGGCGATTTCAGTCGCATGCACTGGACCCGAATCCAAGTGATCTAACCTCGACCAGAGTGAAGTTCCACGAAAGTGGAATGGAGGCTCGAACTCTTTAATGTTACAAAATTATGAGATGAGTCGTGGTTAGCGGTAATATGCCAAACGAACTTGGTAATAGCTGGTTCTCCTCGAAATAGCTTTTGGGCTAGCGTTGCAATTTAATTTCTGGGGGTAGAGCACTTATAGGATCTTGGGCTCGAAAGGGTACCATGTCCTGTAAAACTCCGAATACCGGAAAGCACATTGTAGCAGTTAGAACTATGGGGCTAAGCTCATATGTTCGAGAGGGCAACAGCCCAGATCGTCAGATAAGGACCCTAAATTTACCTGAGTGGCAAAGGAAGTGGAGTTTCTCAGACAGCTAGGAGGTTGGCTTAGAGGCAGCCATCCTTTAAAAAGTGCGTAAAAGCTTACTAGTCTAGAGATTCTGCGCTTAAGATGTAACGGGGCTAAAGGTAAATTCCGAAGCTGCGAATATACACATACTTCGGTATGTGGGTGTGGTAGAGGAGCGTTCCATACATGTTGACCTTAGCAGGTCAAACATTGCTGTGAAGGTGACCCGTAAGGAGTTGCTGGAGCGTATGGAAGTGAGAATGCATGGATGAGTAGCGTAAAGCAGGTGAAAACCCTGCTCACCGAATATCTAAGGTTTCCATGGCTATGTCAGTCAACCATGGGTTAGTCGATCCTAAGTCGAGGCCGAAAGGCGTAGGCGATGGATAACAGGTTAATATTCCTGTACTACTATAATTTTCGATGGAGTGAGTGAGTTGAAAAGGCGGGCTCCTTAAGGATTGGAGTCTAAATAGCGAGTTAGTTATCGCAGGTAAATCCACGATAACGTTTCCTGTTTACAGGATGAACGCAAGCTATTATGGAAAGGTGATCGCAAGTGATCCGATCCGTCAGATTAACTCTCCAGGAAAAGCTTCTAGATCTACAACTTCGGTTGTATAAAACGAACTATGGTAATCGTACCGCAATCCGACACTGGTGGATTGGTGTAAATGCACCAAGGTGTACGAGTGATGCGTTGTTAAGGAATTCGGCAAATTCACCCCGTAAGTTAGCGATAAGGGGGGCTATGCGTCGTCAGATTTTTTCAGGCGGCGATCATAGTGGCACAGAATAGGAGAGAGCGACTAGTTACCAAAACTACAGGCGCTTGCAAATTCGTAAGAAGATGTATAAGTGCTGACGCCTGCCCAATGCCAGAAGGTTAAGGAAGCGTGTTATCGACTTTTACTGCACTTCGGTGCTTTAACAGTTGAAAAGCTTGCGACCGAAGCCCTGGTCAATGGCGGCTGTAACTATAACGGTCCTAAGGTAGCGTAATACCTCGCCACTTAATTAGTGGCTTGCATGAAAGGCGTAACGACTCTCTCGCTGTCTCGACAGCGCGCTCGGCGAAATTGAAATGGCTGTGAAGATGCGGCCTACCCGTACCAGGACAAAAAGACCCCGTGGAGCTTTACTGCAGCTTTGCATTGAGATAATGCTCTAATTGTAGAGCATAGGTGGGAGACTATGAAGCATGATCGTCAGGTTGTGCGGAGTCACCAGTGTAATACCACCCTATTAGTGTTTTATTTCTCACCTTTGCTGTTACCCAGCAAGGAGACAGTGCACGGCGGGCAGTTTGACTGGGGCGGTTGCTTGCAAAAGAGTAACGCAAGCGTACAAAGGTCTCCTCAATCCGGATGGAAATCGGATGAAGAGTACATAGGCATAAGGAGGCTTTACTGTGAGGGAGACATCCCGAGCAGTTACGAAAGTAGGTCTAAGTGACCCTTTGGCAGAATGTGGAATCGCCATTGTTTAACGGATATAAGTTACCCCGGGGATAACAGGCTGGTGGTGCCCGATAGTTCATATTGACGGCACCGTTCGGCACCTCGATGTCGGCTCGTCGCATCCTGGGAGTGTATAAGCTCCCAAGGGTTGGACTGTTCGTCCATTAAAGCGGCACGTGAGCTGGGTTCAGACCGTCGTGAGCCAGGTCGGTCTCTATCCGGTATGGGCGTTGTAAATTTGAGGGAAGTGGCTCCTAGTACGAAAGGATCGGAGCGAGGTAAACCTCTGGTGTACCAGCTGTTCTACCAAGAGCATTGCTGGGTAGCTAAGTTATTTAGGGATAAGCACTGAAAGCATATAAGTGCGAAGCCTGTCCCAAGATTAGATTTACTTGTTGTGTTCGCACAACGGAAGATCCGTAGTAGACTACTACGTTGATAGGCACCAGGTGTAAGTGCAGTGATGCATTGAGCCGAGGTGTACTAATGGATCAAAAGCTTTTTGAAATATTCATTTTCTATTCAGTTTTGAGTGTGTAAACGCTCTTAGCTCTTTATGAATTTAAAGTCCTGATATCTCTAGCAATAGAGGTTGTCAGGCATAAGTAATTAGATTATTATTTATGCCTGGCAATTGTAGCGGAGTGGAACTACCTGACCCCATCCCGAACTCAGAAGTAAAACGCTCCAGCGCCGAAAATACTTAGACCGAAAGGTCTTGGGAAGATAGGTCATTGCCAGGACTTTTAGAATTCAAACTAACCCACTAGAAATAGTGGGTTTTTGTTTGTTAGTTTTTAAAATCTACCCTATAATTGTAATTATTTAGCAGAGTATTTTATGGGTAGTTTAACGGTTGCTGCCAATGATGGTCCAGACGGAGGGGGAAAGTTGTTTCTAACTAAAGGCATGGTTTCAAAAGTTCTGACTTGTGATACACTAACTATAAATGGAGATGAGCCTATTAACCCATCTGAGCTATTTCTCCTCTCTTCAACATTTCCCGGATATGCATTTTTAGGACAACTAACCCGAAAATGTATAGAAGGAGCTGGAGATGATTTCATAGAAGTTAATCACCTCAGCTTCGAGGAAGAACTCAATCTCCGAAAGGCGCCTTTTGCATTAGAAAGATTTATTACTACGGCTGTCGCTCATCAACTCGCCATTGAAAATCCTGAAATCAAAAATACTCTTTGGATAAACGATCGTTTTCACCTTGCTCAGTTTAACACGCATGGTTTTATGGGGCATAGACATGGATCCTTCAATGGCCTGGCTGCATATAATAGTCAGGTTCTAGATGCTGATATTGAACTTGATAGGATGCTTTCTCCTATTACTATCATGTGTTTGCCAAAAAGCGCTAGTAACTTAGCTCAGTTTAAAGGACAAAGAAGTGTGGAGGCTGGTGATCCATATGAGGCTGAGAATGCTCAAGAATTCGCAATAAAGGGCTACCAATTTGCGGTGGAGAATTTCCCTCGAGTTCACCTGCTTGAAACGCAGGATGTCGATGGAAAATGGTTAGATGGGGCGACTCAGGTCGATAAAATGTTAGGCATGTTAGGAATTATCGCTAATGGTGGGTCAATTGATATTTCAGAACAGCATTTGATTGATCATTGGTTGCATTCACAGTATGATAGGGGTTTTAAACTTCTTGGTCCCAAAGTACATCTTGAAACAATATTTCCTATTTTCAAGAGTTTGTCAGGTCATCATGTTCAATGGATTAAAGATCGTATGTTTGAGTGGGAAGTGGCTTATATGTTAGATGAGCCTTCTGTAATTGCTCGATATTCAGACCTTCCTGAATTTTCTACCCTTAAAAATAAGGATAAAAAGTCAATATTAAAAGTAATGGAGAGAATAATCTCTTTTGAGCTAGATGGATATCTTGAAAAGTTTCGTGTTGACCCTAGATTTTTAAAGGATGTTGACCCTAATATTATTCGTGGTATGAGGAGATTGGCAGGGCCATATACTAAAGGTATGTTGCTGCCATATTTACAAACGGTTTCTAGAAATGCAGGTTTAGGAAATGGATATATTAATATGTTAATAGACTTTTTAAACGCTAACCATGTCTCCTAAACAAATACTCAATAAAATGGAAGAACTATTCCCTGATGCTCAGAGTGAGCTTATTAACTGGGGTACGCCATTTCAATTTCTAGTATGTATTCTTCTTTCTGCCCAAACAACTGATAAAGGGGTTAATTCTGTTACTAAATCTCTTTTTAAGAAGTATCCTGACTCAAAATCCTTTGCTATGGCAAAAATAGAGGAGGTAGAGAGATTTATTAAAAGTGTTAACTACTACCGAACTAAGGCTAAGCACATTATTAAAGCCGCACAGATTATAGAGCAGGAGTTTTCTGGAGTGGTTCCTAGTACAGTTGAAGACTTAATTAAGCTTCCTGGTGTAGGTTATAAAACGGCCAATGTATATTTAAATGATCTGTATAAGAAGAATGAGGGAATTGCTGTAGATACTCACGTTGCAAGAGTTGCTAAAAGACTGGGACTTACTAAGCATACTGACCCAAATAAAATTGCAAAGGATCTGGAGAAACTGTATTTAAAGGAGGATTGGTGGAAGATTAACCGTTATTTTGTTCTTTATGGTAGATATATTTGTAGGGCTAAAATGAAAAAGAGCGACTGTGTGTTTAAAGGTATCTGTACATACTGTACAGGTCTATGATTATATACCCAAAGGGGTATATAATGCATTAAATTAATAATAAAATAAAATGGGAATACCTACTCCAAAGGCAGAAGAAAAAGTTGTTTATGAGGGAAAAATTCTTCAGGTGGTGACTCAGGATATGGATATAGATGGGAAGGTTGTTACTTTCGAGTGGGCAAGGAGATCTCCTGGTACAAGAATTATTGTATCTAAGGGCCGTAAAATTCTTCTTAATCGTGAGTATAGAAGAGAGCAGGGTAAGTGGGATTATCGACTACCTGGAGGAAAGGTGTTCGATAAACTCATAGAATATACTGCTTTTCTAAGAGATGGAGGAGATGTTCTTTCTGCCGCACTGGATGCTGTTAAAAAGGAGGCTAGGGAAGAGGTTGGTTTGGAAGTTGATACCCTTACTCATTTTGCTACCTCCAAAAACGGAGCTACAGTTGAATGGAATCTGTATTACTTTGTCGCAGATTCATATCGAGAAATCGGCTCTATAAATCATGAGCTAGGAGAGGTTATTGATGTTGAGTGGGTTGATATTTCAAGGGTTCTAGAATTAATAAAGAATGGTGAGTTTGCGGAGGATCGAAGTGTTGGCGTTCTTATGAGATATTTTATGGTTAATGGATATATTTGATTCTTCGTTTTGAGAGGAATATACTGAAGTAATAACTTATGCTTTGGTAGTTTATGAGTCCAAATAATAGTCCTACTCCTATTGTTGATTCGGTTGATAATGTAGGAACTAACCCACTCGTGGTCCCACATTCTAAGCCTAAATCGTATCTCCCGGCAGTTTTGTTATCAGTAATATTGACTGTTTTAGTAGTAGGAGGGGGTATTGCGTATACTTTGAAGAGTTTCCCTGACTTCTATTCCAATCTGGGTTTGATTGCTTCTGATTCAAATGTTGACGAGGAGGGTGATAATGGTAGTGAAGATAATAATCAGGGCTCTGAAGGTGATATAAAGGATGAGGTTAAGTGGGTTACTTATGAGAATAAGTCTCTCGGTTTGAAATTTAAACTTCCATCGAATTATGTAATATCGTATGAGGAAATTCAGGAAGATGAGAATAATCCGTACTCGTACTCCCTTACTGTTTCTACTTTGGTTTATGATCTTAAGGGGAAAAATCCTGCAAAATTGTATGAAATTGTAAATTTCACTACGAATCAAATGATTTTATATACCTACGACAATAAACCTGGAAAAATACCTGATTGGGCTCCTGTTTCTATTGTAGTTGGGGGTAAAAATTATAAGGGAGAAGCTTACGCTATGGGAGAAGGTTTCTACAATCATGTTGGAGGGGCTTCAGCTGTTAGGTATTCTATACGTTCCGACTTCTTTGCATATATAGTGTCTCCTTTCTCTGAAGAAACTCCTATGTGTGCGGAGATTGATGGTAAGGAGGAGTGTTTTACAGCTGAGTCAGAGTTTAGGGTTCCTAGTGTTGACTTGGAGAATGCGAAGAAGATAATAGAAAGCTTGGAGTTTGTAAAGTAAAATTGCTTTAAAACTGTAGATTTTTTTGTTTTCTACTGTTATAATCCTGAGTCACGGATAAATAATATTTTGAACAATATTTACATCGTAACTCTTTCCGTGGGGTGATAGGTGTTAATTAATATCATGAAAAAAGTAGAGAAAAAGGTAATTGCTCCTGAGAATAGTGAATTATATTCTCAATTAGAATCATTTATCACAGATTCTAAGAATCAGCTCAGAAATCTTTCTAAAGGAGATATTGTAGAGGGTGTTGTTGTTGATGTTAGACCAGGAATGCTGGTTGTTGATGTCGGATACAAATCTGAAGGTATCGTTGCAGGAAGAGAATTGAAGGTTGATGGATTTGACCCTATGTCAGTAAACGTAGGAGAAAATCTATTGGTTTATGTTGTTAAACCAGAAGACGATAGCGGTCAGTTAGTTCTTTCTGTTAGAAGAACAAAGCAGGCAGGATTGTGGTTGAAGCTTGAAGAAGCCAAACTTAAAAATGACGTTGTTGAAGCTACTGTTGTAGAGTCAAATAACGGAGGTCTTATTGTTGAACTTGGAAAAGATGTAAGAGGATTCATTCCTACTTCACAGCTTGATGCTTCAAGAGTTTATGCTAGCGGTGTAAGAACTGTTGGTAAAGATATTGCAGCTAAAGTTCAGAAGAAACTTACCGGTCTTATTGGTCAATCAATCAAAGCTAAGATTATCGAACTAGATAGAGAGAAGAATAGAGTTATTCTTTCTGAGAAGATGGTTACTCAGGCTCGAGATATTGAGCAGAGAGATGAGACTCTTCGAAAAGTTAAAGAAGGAGATGTTCTTCACGGAACTGTTAGCGGAATTGCTCCATTCGGAATCTTTGTTAACGCTGCTGGCTTAGAAGGACTTGTTCACTTGTCAGAGTTATCATGGGATAAAGTTGAAGATGTTGGTGCTTTGTATCAACCAGGTTCAACCGTAGACGTAATGGTAATTGGTATTTATGATGGAGGAAAGAGAGTCGCATATAGCGTAAAGAGACTTCAGAAAGATCCTTGGTCAGAAGCTATTTCCAGTCATAAAATTGGAGATGTTGTTGATGGTGAGATTCAGAAGGTTGTTCCTTACGGTGCATTTGTAAGAATTGGAGGTGGATTGAACGGTCTCGTTCACATCTCTGAAATGTCAGATAAGTTAGTAAAAGATCCTGCAGATATTGTTAAGGTTGGAGATAAGGTAAAGGTAAAGATCCTTTCAATCTCTTCAACAGAAAGACACTTAGGATTGAGTCTCAAGGCGGTTGCTGAAGGAGATTCTCCAAAGAAGTCTAAGAAACTTTCAAAGCAGGAGCTAGAGAAAGCTGTTGACGACGCTATTGCACAGGAAGTACCAGCGGAGTAATTCGTGTTTACATCCGTGATATAATTTACTAGTTAACCTAGTGGTTTTTCTATGCAAAAGAAGGATGTTTCAGTACTGTCAAAATTGAGCGAAAATGCTAGAACCTCGATGAGAATTGCTCTCGAGGTTTCTAGCTCTATGGGAAGTAGTGATGTTAAACCATTACACCTTTTTGTAGGTCTCGTCCTCAACTCTAAATCTCTTGCATCGCGAACCTTGAAGTCAATGGGTTTTGATACCGGAAAGATGGTAGAGGCTATTGTCGGAGGTCCGGTTGCAGGAATAAGCATTGAGAAGTTTACCCATATAAATATCACCCTTTCGCAGGAATCTCAGGAAGTATTGAGAAGTGCTTTTGATATTGCCAGTAGGATGTCCCATGTTTATGTTGGGACAGAGCATCTTTTGCTTGCTATTTTGAAGAATGACAAATCTCCCGATGCTAAAGTATTATATCGCGAAGGACTCGATTACCCATCTGTTGAAGAAGGGCTTCTAAACTTTGCTACGTATCCTGCAGGGATTCTCTCGAATCCTGAAGGCGGTAATTTACAGGTTGAACAGTCGTTACTTTCTGCTTATGGTCGTGATCTCGTAAATGAGGCTAAACAGAATATGCTTGATCCTATTATTGGCAGGGAGGAAGAACTCGATAAGGTGATTAACATTCTTTCTCGAAGAAAGAAAAACAATCCTTTGGTGGTTGGGGAGGCTGGAGTGGGTAAGAGTGCTTTGATTGAAGCTCTTGCTCAAAGAATCGCAGATGGTAATGTTCCAAACTCTCTTAGAGATTCTAAACTTATTCTTTTGGACGTTCCAAGTATTATTGCAGGTAGCAAGATGAGAGGGGATGTAGAGGAGAAGATGACCGCAATTATTAGGGAGGTTACCTCAAGTCCAAATACTATCCTGTTTATAGATGAAATACATAATGTGCTGAACTCAGGTATTCCTGGAATGCCTTCTGATTTGGTCGGAATTCTTAAACCGGCTTTGACTAGAGGAGATTTCAGATGTATTGGAGCTACAACCTACTCCGAGTACTCTAAGTATATGGAGGAGGACAACGCGCTTGTTAGAAGATTCCAAGTTGTCTATGTCGAAGAAACGTCTGTTCTAGATACTACAAAGATTTTACGAAGAATTCGTCCGATTCTTGAAACTCACCATGGTGTTCGTATAAGCAAGGATGCTTTAGAAGGGGCTGTTAAGTTGGCTGATAGATATGTTAGCGATAGGTTTCTGCCTGATAAAGCAATTGATCTCTTGGATGAGGCCGCGGCCACTCGTAAGCTAGATGTAGAGAGAGAGTACTCACATATCTCCACCCTTATGGCGGATTTAAGGGCTGTGCAAATTGAGAAAGAGGATAATATTAAGAAAGGTTTGATGAATGAGGCACTTGCACTTAAAGAAGAAGAGGAGAAGATAAAGAAAGAGATAAAGGCTTTGGAAAGGAGAAGGTCCAAGAGTCAAAAGAGTCCTGAATATGAAGTTGATCTTGAAACCATCAGACGGGTTGTTTCTAAATGGACTGGAATACCAGTTTCTACCCTTGGTGCAAATGAAAAATCTTCCTTACTTATTCTGAATAATACTCTGGCGAGGAAGGTTGTTGGGCAGAAAGATGCTGTTGAAGCAGTTGCAAATGCTATTAAAAGGGCTAGAACTGGAATATCTTCTGAAGACCGTCCTTGGGCATCTTTCCTTTTCCTTGGGCCTACAGGGGTAGGTAAAACAGAATTGGCAAAAGTTCTAACCGAAGAGCTGTTTGGAGATGATGATAGGTTGATTCAGATTGATATGAGCGAGATGATGGAAATGCATAGTGTTTCAAAACTTATCGGCTCTCCTCCTGGTTATGTTGGGTATAGAGAAGGGGGACAGTTAACTGAAAAAATAAGGCAACAGCCGCATAGCGTAATCCTTTTTGATGAAATAGAGAAGGCTCATCCTGATGTCCTAAATATTTTGCTACAAATTTTGGAGTATGGTCATCTAACCGACGGAAAGGGACGTAAGGTTAACTTTAAGAATACCGTTGTTATCCTTACCTCTAATATTGGTGCTGAAGAGATTAGAAAGGATAGGGTGTTAGGTTTTGTCGCTCAGGAGGAAGAGGTTAATAGTAAAGATGTTGAAAATGCCTATGAATCTATGAAAGATTCTTTGATGAAGGAACTTAGAAATACTCTACGCCCAGAACTTCTAAATAGGCTTGATGATATTGTGATATTTAGATCTCTTTCAAAGGATGATGCCTATGAGATTGTTGATCTGTTAATTAACGATTTAAATGTTCGATTGAAGAATCAAGACGTTAGGGTTAACATTAATCAGGAAGTTAAGGAGTACATAGTAAGGGAAGGGTTTAGTGAGGAGTATGGGGCAAGACCTTTGCGAAGGATGCTTCAAGATACGGTTGAGAATGCGATTGCTACATACCTGCTTTCAAATGATCATATAAAAGAAGGTAAGTCTAAGCTTCGAACCTTATCCTTGGCTATGAACAATAATCAAGTTGTAGTCTCAAAATAGATGTCATACTACTGTACAAATTGTGGAAGTGAATTCCCAAAGTGGGCCGGTAAGTGTCCTGCTTGTGGTCAGTGGGACTCTATTGCAGAAGCTCCTGATATTCCAAAGAGTAGTAAAGTTCCAAAAGGTAGTAATCAGCATGTATCCAAGCTTGTTTCTTTAAAAGAGGCTAGCGATTTAAAGAAGAATTTTGATACCAAAGTTCGTTTATCCACTGGTTTTACGGAGGTTGATCGTGTGATGGGAGGAGGCGTCGTTCCTGGAAGTATTACTCTTGTTGCAGGTGAGCCTGGAATAGGTAAGTCTACTATCTTGCTTCAAATTGCACTCAATGTTGCTAGTAATAATAAGGTTTTGTACATATCTGGTGAGGAGTCAATCTCACAGATATACTCTAGGGTATTGCGTATAAATAATACTACCTCCTATAGTGAGAGCCTTCTCCTTTCGGATGAGATAAGTGTTGAAGCAATCTCTGAATTGGTGGAAAGTGAGCTTCCTGGTTTAGTTATCGTTGATTCAATTCAGGCGCTGGAGTCAGATACGGTAAAAAGTTCTGCAGGAAGTATAGGGCAAGTTAGAGTCTGTGGAACTGTTTTAACAAGGCTGGCGAAAAGTACTGGGGTCCCAATTTTTGTAGTTGGTCAGATTAATAAGGAGGGTAGTATCGCTGGTCCTAAGGTTTTGGAGCATGTGGTTGATACCGTGCTTCATTTTGAAGGTGGTGAATTTAATGTATTTCGAGTGCTTCGGTCTGTTAAGAATCGTTTTGGTTCTACTAACGAGATAGGGGTGTTTGAAATGCATGGAAATGGGTTAGGGGAGGTAGAAAATCCGTCGCAGCTATTTATGGAAGGGAGTGGTAGCTTTGCTGGTAGTGCAGTTGGCGCTGCTCTGCAGGGGTCTAGGATCGTTTTTGTTGAAGTGCAGGCTTTAGTCAATGAGAGGGGAATGGAGTCGGGTCCTCTTCGAAGGGTGGCTAATGGTATTAAGAAGAATCGTTTGGATATGTTATGTGCGGTGTTGTCTAGAAGAGGTGGGGTATTTTTAGGTGATAAAGATGTATTTGTAAATGTAGTTGGAGGGATATCTATTGATAATCCTACGCTTGATTTGGCAGTATGTGCGGCTATTAAGTCTGCTGTTAAAGAGTCGGTAATAGGTAGAGATTCTGTTTTTTGGGGAGAGGTAGGTCTTACGGGAGAAATTAGAGGGGGTTTTGCAGCTGAAATGGTTGTGAAGGAAGCTAGGCGGTTGAAATATAAAAATATAATCGTACCTAAAGGATCTTTAAAATCTGCTTCCGCTGCGAAGTTTTTAAAGGCGCTTTCTGAATTGTAGTTTTATTTTGCATATCTTTATCCATAATTACCGTAACACGGTTCCATGTAAAACGGTTTCGTAACATCTATTCTGTTTTACCCTGCTATTCACGTAGATTGATACCCGTACTTATCCTGTTGACATGCTCGTTGGCAGGGTTTATATTGAAGTGTAGGCGTAGCTGCTTCGTATGTGTATAACTCTTATAGGTTGACACGTTATTACTTGGTGGGGTATAATCTACTGTTGTTTAAGAATTTAGTTGTGGATATCGAAGGTTTTTCCCTTTGCCTGGGATGAGAAACATTGCTGGGCAAAAGGATAAATCTTCGGTGTAGTCCCTTTTTCCCAGGGTTTGGTTATGGTATCCCCATCTACTGGGCCCTCGGAAAAGGGGATTGGGAGCATTATTATGAAATAGTGCTTCGATTTTTTCGTATTTAGGTGCTAAAAGATCGGGGTCGGTCGGGGCAGTACCGATCCCATCCCTTCTATATTTGACATCTTTATATGACTCTCATATACTAGATTATTATTCATTTTGTTTATTCATTAATTTCCCTTTTTTAATATGGAACTTACACTAAAAGATTTAGAAAGCAAGACAATTGCTGATTTACGCGTTCAGGCTAAAAACCTAGAAATGAAAGATTTTATGGAATTGCCAAAGCGCGATCTTATGATTGAAATTTTAAAAAGATCTTCTGAAAAAGAAGGTTTTATTTTTGTTGAAGGAATTCTAGAGGTTATGAACGATGGCTCTCATGGAGTTCTTCGTACTGATGGAATGCTTCCTGGAGAGAATGATGTATATATTTCTGGGTCTCAGATTAAGAAATTTAGTCTTAGAACTGGAGATGTTGTTACTGGACCTGCCAGATTACCTAAGGATAAAGAGAAGTACTTGAGTTTGTTAAGGGTTGATACCGTTTACGGTAAGCCTGCAGCAGAGGCTGCTTCCAGACCGTACTTCCAGAAACTTACCCCTATTTTCCCAAAGAAACAGATTAAGCTCGAAACTGAAGCTGATGTTATCTCTACTAGAATTATAGACCTTCTTTCTCCAATTGGTTTTGGACAGAGATCTATGATTGTATCTCCCCCTAAAGCAGGTAAAACTTGGTTGATGAAGGCTATTGCTGATGGAATTGCTAAAAATCATAAAGAAGCAAAGATCATTGTTGTTCTTGTTGGTGAAAGACCTGAAGAGGTTACCGATATGCAAAGAAGTGTTAAGGGTGAAGTATATGCTTCAAACTTCGATGAACTCCCAGAGCATAACTGTAGAGTTGCAGAGATGGCTCTTGAGAAAGCTAAGAGAATGGTAGAGTGGGGTGAGGACGTAGTTATCCTTATGGATAGTATTACCCGTCTTGCTCGTGCATATAACATCACGATGCCAACTTCTGGAAAGACTCTTTCTGGTGGGTTTGATCCTGTTGCATTGTATCCTCCAAAGAAATTCTTTGGTGCTGCTAGAAACTTTGAAGAGGGAGGAAGTCTTACCATTATTGCGACTGCATTGGTAGATACTGGAAGCCGAATGGATGATCTCGTTTACGAGGAATTCAAAGGAACCGGTAACATGGAACTTCACTTAGATAGAAAACTTGCAAATAGAAGAATATATCCTGCTATTGATGTTGTTAACTCAGGTACTAGAAATGAAGAGAATCTTCTTTCCAAAGAGGTGCTTAATCAGTCTTGGAGAATTAGAAGAATGCTTGAAGTTCTTGATACTAATGAGAATCCAACTGAAATCCTTGTAAGTCAGATGAAGAAGACTAAAAATAACGAGGAATTTCTAGCCAAACTTCACGAGGCGTAATCTGCTATAATATACGATTATGAGAAAGAACGATGATGAATCGTTACAAAGTGTATCGGGAATTAGTTTCCGAAGTTTAGCAAAAACCCTTGAAGTAGAGGATGAAAATCTATATCAGGATACCGATGTATTCACTGATGATGATAGATCTGTTTTTCACAAATATCTTAAACGAAGTCAGAAGTGGGTTGATGGTTTAGACAATAGGTTGTCTGGAAGTACCAATCCTTTTAAATTCCTATTCGATTTTTTAATCTACTTTGCTGCTAGATTCAGAGTCTTTACTGTTATTACTGCCGTTTTCTTCGAAGTACTATCTTCTTCGTTTGATGAGCTTAAGTCGATAATGGTTAAAAATCTTTTCTGGGGTAGAGGGAATTTATTTAAGTTCTCGCTCCAGTTTGTTGCTGCTATTGTAATGGTAATTGTGCTCCTTTCGTATCCATATAAATTACAGCCTATATCATTAAATTCTCTCTCCGGTGCCCAAAATCCTGTATTTGCACAGCAAGACCTCTTAAAACAGGGGACCTCTGTTGCAACTCCAATTCCTGATGATCGTAAGAGCTATGATTCCACGACATATGTTGTTAAGAGCGGAGATACATTAAGCCGAATCGGCTCATTGCATGGTATTAGCACAGACACAATTATGTGGGCAAATAACTTAACAGCCTCTAGTTTTATCAGGCCTGGGGACGAGCTTATTATCCCTCCCGGGGATGGAGTTATGGTTAAAACCAAAAAGGGTGATAGCGTAGAGAGTCTTGCAAAAACATATAATTCAAACCCTCAGCTGATATTAGAGGCTAATAAATATCAGCTAATACCTCCAAGTTATGATATTAGAGCAGGTGAGAGTTTGTTCATTCCTGATGGTAGACCTCCACAGCCTGTTGCTCCTACGAGACCTGTGTACTCTGGTGTTGTAGCTTCAAGACCTTATACTCCCGCTCCAACTTCCCAAACGGTGCCAGGAGTTGGGCGTTTCTTGAGTTGGCCGGTTGCAGGTGGTGGTACTGTTACGCAATGTTATAGCCGATGGCATAACGGTTTGGATATTGCAGATAGGTCTTATCCTCGATTGGTAGCTACAGCTCCAGGTCGAGTTACTTTTGCCGGTTGTCAGTCTGGAGCGTGTCCTGCCCCTGGATCTCTTGTTGGTGGTTATGGTCTTGCCTGGACGGTTATTATTGATCACGGAAATGGTTTGTCCAGCGTATATGGTCACATGAATGCGATATATGTAAGGAACGGGCAATCTGTTACAACTGGACAGGTACTTGGACAGATGGGACAAACGGGTACTGCGTATGGTGTTCACGTTCACTTCATGTTGATTAGAAGTAGTGGGGGGTGGAGTCATGTAAATCCTGCTCCATACTTTAAAACTTCTATTTGTGGATATTAATCCACTAGTATTACTCTGTTTAGAATTGTATAATTTCTGATATAATGGGCTCATAGTTCAGTTGGTAGAACGTCGCATTCGCATTGCGAAGATCGCCGGTTCGACTCCGGCTGAGTCCAGAATACGGGCCTGTAGCTCAGTTGGCTAGAGCACTTCTATGGCATAGAAGGGGTCATGGGTTCAAGTCCCATCAGGTCCACCAATAAACTTTAAATATTTTTTCATGGCAGGTGTAGAAAGTATGTTAGATAGAATGAGGCGGCTGTATAATGGTAATATTGATGGTATTAAATATTCGCCAACCGTTGAAAATTGGATTGTAGATGAAGGAAATCGTCCAATTGGGTACACCTTAGAAGGTGACTTCGGAACAACTTCTAAGGGATTTATGTATCAAGAGGGTGTTTGGAGTCAAAGGGTTGATAACGCTATGACGACTTATAACCCACTAAAAGATGCTTCTGAGAGTCCAAATATATTTTCAGCGGTAGTCGCTCATCTTCAAATGCTAGAGCAATTTGCGACAGATCACGAAGGAATCAGTTTTAGTGACTTCAAAAATATTATCTTTGAATCAATTGAAAAGTTGCCAAGATAGTCTTTTGTGGTGAATATAGGCTCAGAAGTATTACAAATCGATAGTATAGATAAAATTTCACGTCCTAGTTTAGGCTACGCTTTTCCTTTTGATAGATTTGAAGAAGGGATTCCTTCTGAATTAAAGTGGTTTGAGGAAAACCGATTTGAAGCTCTTGCCCCTTATCATATTACTGATGACTTACGCTTTACCCGTTTTCTTGTTGCCAGAATGATATACGAAGATTCTCTTAAGGAGGAATTTTTACATAATAATCCGGGGGCTACCGATGATGATCGAATTATGATGATTCAATGGAATGCTGCTTTTGCCTGTCATACTGGAGTGCTTTCCATAGATGAGGTTACTGATCTTATTGTTAGTGCAAAAACTGGAGAGGAATTTGAGGTCGCGAGGTTTGTTCCTGCGCCTATTAATGAAGATGTTTCATTCTGTGAAATCAGCTCTGTAATAGGACGAGTCCGGCGATTCAGGGAGGCTAATCCTAGTGCTGTAATAGGGATGTTTCATGGGTCATTCGATGCTCCTGTATGGAAGCATCTGTCTTTGATTAGGGAGTACAGACAATTTTGTGACCTCCTTATCGTTGGGGTTGATAATGACGAATTGGTAAGGAATCTGAAAGGGGCTTCTCGTGTGCCTGATCGTATTTACTATCCAATTCACAAACGGGTAGGGGTGTTTAAAGCCTTTCCACATATAGTTGATGATATCCTTGTTATGCCTATGCGACAACCAAATCCCCACGACTATATTAAACTTTACGAAATATTGGGAATTAACAGAGTGTTTATGTCTGATAGTGATCCAAAACTTTCAGAAAGGGTGGCTCAAACTTTAAGAGCAGGAGCTGTTCCAGTAATAGATGAATATGAAATGAATCGGTATACCTCTTCATTGCTTGCAACTAGGCTCGCTTATGGTCAGGTAAATTGTGACCTTTAGGATAGTTATTCCATTCTTTTAATAATCTATATATAATACGACTATGAAATTTGCGACTTTGTTAAACATAAACAAGCTTCTCCTCCCTTAGGGGAGTATATTTTCTTTCTTAGATCAATACTATAATCCTTAAATTATTATTCTAATTTTAAATGCAATACGATTTTAAAGAAGTAGAGAAGAAGTGGAAAAATAGGTGGTATGACGAGAATATCTATGCAACGAATGACGATGCTAAAGGAGAGAAGAAGTATGTGTTGGTAGAGTTTCCATACCCAAGCGGAAGTGGTTTACATGTCGGCCATGCCTTCTCTTTTACTGCAGGAGACGTGTATTCCAGATATATGAGGATGAGAGGATATAACGTCCTTTTTCCAATGGGATGGGACGCTTTTGGTCTCCCTACTGAAAACTATGCAATCAAAACTAAGCGCAAACCTCAAGAGGTTACCAAGGAAAATACCGAGATGTTCAAACAGCAGATGAAAGACCTTGGATTCTCATTTGACTGGGATCGAGAGGTTAATACTACTGACCCTGACTACTATAAATGGACTCAATGGATATTCATTAAGTTATTTGAGAAGGGATTAGCGTATAAAGATGAGATGCCTATAAACTGGTGTCCTTCATGCAAGATCGGTTTGGCAAATGAAGAGGTTGTTGATGGTAATTGTGAAAGATGTGGCACTCCAACGGAGAAAAGAAATATAAGTCAGTGGATTGTGAAGATTACCGATTACGCAGATAGACTTATTGAAGGTCTTAAAGACACTGCCTTTATTGATAAGGTTAAGGCGGCTCAGATTAACTGGATAGATAGGAAAGAGTGGATTGATATAACCTATCCAATTGATGGTAGCAGTGAGAGTGTTACAGTTGCTACCACTCGCCCAGATACTAACTTTGGAGCTACTTTTATCGTTTTGGCTCCTGAACATAGGTTGGTAGATCTATTATTAAAGGGTGATATTATAACCGATCAGAATATAGATAGTATTCGAGAATACGTTAAGAAGGCTAGAAATAAGTCTGAGTTAGATAGGCAGAAAGAAGTTATAGGTAGAGAGAAGACGGGAGTTTTTACAGGGATGTATGCAGTTAATCATCTTACTGGAAGAAAGATGCCTATTTGGATTACCGATTTTGTATTAAGTTCTGTTGGAACAGGGGCAGTAGTAGGAGTACCTGGACATGATGTTAGAGACTTTGAGTTTGCACAGCAGTTTGAATTACCGATAGTTAGAGTTGTTGTAGGCAAGGATGGCGATATGTCCGAAATAACGAAGAAAGAGCAAGTGCAAGAAGAGGAGGGGACTATGATTAATTCTGGTTTCCTAGATGGCTTGGATATTAAGGAGGCTACTAGAAAAGTTATGGACTATATTGAAGATAAAGGTTGGGGAAAGCGATCTATTAGGTACCACTTGAGAGATTGGATATTTAGCAGGCAGCACTATTGGGGAGAACCTATTCCAATGATTCATTGTGATTCGTGTGGATGGAACCCTGTTCCTGAGTCAGATTTGCCGATCAAACTTCCTGAACTAGATCATTACGAACCTACTGATACTGGAGAGAGTCCGTTAGCAAAGGTTGAAGAGTGGGTTAAGACCGTATGTCCGAAATGTGGAGGAGTGGCTAGGAGGGAGACTGATACTATGCCTAACTGGGCAGGTAGTGATTGGTATTTCATAAGGTATTTGGATAATGGAAATAATTCGGAAATAGCTTCGATGGATAAGATGAAGGCCTGGTTGCCGGTTGATGTATATATAGGAGGTGACGAGCATAATACCTTACATTTGTTGTACTCAAGGTTTATATACCAGTTCTTATATGATCTAGGTCACGTTCCTACGTCTGAACCTTATTACCAGCGTATATCACATGGTGTAATTTTAGGCCCAGATAATAGAAGGATGAGTAAGTCAAAGGGGAATGTAATTGTTCCTGAGGATGTAACTGTTAAGGTCGGAGTAGACGCTACAAGAGCCTACTTAATGTTCATAGGGCCATTTGATGGAACCATGGCATGGAATGATAATGCTTTAATGGGGGTAAAGAGATTTGTCGATCGCCTTTATAGGATGTTCATTACAAAGTATCCCGAAGCCGGTCAAGATAGTGAAGATGTGAGCAGAATTCTTCATAAAACCATCAAGTTTGCTACTGATGGATTAGCTTCTTTTCAGAACAATACCGTTGTTGCAAAGTGGATGGAGTTACTGAACTTTTTAGAGAAACAAGATGCTTCAAATATATCTAAAGGCACCTTTGAAGCCTTTACTAAGATGATTTCACCTATCATGCCATATATTGCAGAGGATCTCTGGAATTTTATGGGATATGAATTCTCAGTTCATCAGCAGAGTTGGCCTGAGTATGATGAGAAGTGGTTGCAATCTGATGTTGTCGAGATTCCAGTGCAAATTAATGGCAAGTTAAAAGGTAAAGTTGAGGTCTCTACCGATGCTACTGAAGAGGATGTTAAAATTACTGTATTTGCAAACGATCAGTTGAAGGCTTCCTTGGACGGTGCAAATATTCGTAAAATCATCTATGTAAAAGGAAAGATTGCTAACATTATAGTGTAGTCAGTCTTGTCGCAAAAATAGGGTGAGTAAATTTTGACAGTTAACCCGTTTTCCTTTACTATGAAAGGACAGAGGGTGTCTTTGATCACAATCTGTGAATGGGTTTAAAACTGTCTAAATGAGTAAGCTGGTAGAGTACTGCCTAAAATTAAATAAAACGGCTCTAATCCTCGCTTTTATTCCTGTAATAGGATTAATGTTTGCTATATATTTCTCCACTCAAGTTTTTGCAACCTCCGAAACTATCAACTTTCAAGGAAAGATTGTACGTAATGATGCTGGAAATGAAGGTCTGAATGTTACGGCTGGTTCTCCTGCTTGTGTATTTCTCGGACCAAGTAACGACACTTGTGATTTTCGCGTTAAGTACTATAGTGCGGATACAGCTGGGACTTTGCTTGCAACTGAAGTTTTCAGTAATAAAGAGATAGGTGAATATAACGGTATTTTCAACCTTACACTTGGAACAGGATCTTTTACTGCCGGTAGTGAAGCCAACTTCAGAAATATGTTTTTGAATAATACTGCTGTATACATGGAGGTTGATTTTGCTCCTGATGGAACTAGCTATACTGAAACCTTCCTTGATGATGCAGGCAAGCGTATGGCTGTAAGGGCCGTTGCATATGCAATTAGCGCACAAGGTGCGAGTAAGCAGTTTCAGTTTGATAGTGCAAACGATGCCACTGGATATAGTAATATCGCCGCGGGTCAGGTCTTTTATGACGGTAACGATAACGTTTTAAGGTTATATGACGGTAGTAATTGGTTGGCTATCCAAGCTTCCATTGGAAATCTTCCTTCGTACTGGCTTCTTAATGAGGCTACAGATCCAGATATTATTTATAGCTATACAGGTCTGGATGTGGCGTTTGGGGGGAGTGATAGTTCTTCACCGTTTTTCTATGATGTTAGCGGTCAACTTTTGACTCTGACAAATACTACTTCCGGACTTAGTTTCCGTGTTAATGACCAGGCTGGGGATACAACCCCATTTGCTATTGATGCGAACGGAAATGTTGGTATAGGTACTGATGCTCCAGGGGCTAAGCTTGAAGTAACGGGTGGCAGAACTATTCTAGAGTCTCTAGGGGAGAGTCAAACTTTGGGTATAGGTCGTACCGATGGTGCGGGGATGTATTGGTTAGGTGTTAACGCTTCAAGTACTCCTGCCTTAAGCTTTTTGAATAATGCTGGGACAGAGAGGTTTAGAATTTCCGACGACGGGGGGGTAGTTCAGATTGGTGCTAATGACAGCGATATTTCGATTAGTCTTCGAAAGGCGACTGTTGATGCTACGCACATTGATTGGAGGCTTACCAATGCTGCTAACAACAAGGATATGACAATCTCGGGGTATAACGGTACCACAGCATACAATTTTGTTAAGTTTGATTGGGATAATCAGATTACGAATTTCGAAACTGGCAGAGTTAGTATTGGAGTGTCGAATCCTAGTGCTTTCTTAGCTATAAAGGCTGCTACGGCATCAAGGGCGCAGTTAAACCTAGTTAGCTCTGTTGGAATTGATCCTACCAGTCCTGTTTCGGGGGATCTTTGGTGGAATGGTACTAACTTGTACTTTTTTGATGGCTCCAGTTCTGTTGATCTGCTCTCTGGGGGAGGAGGTGGAGGTAGTAGTTTATTTACAGATGGAGGATCAATTACCTACCTTACTTCCATTACCGATAGTCTTGCATTAGGAGGAACTGGTGCCAGTAGTCCATTTTATTTTAATGCTAGCAATCAAGTACTTACTCTGACAAATACTACCTCCGGTCTTAGTTTCGTAGTTAATGATGAGGCTAGTGATACTACTCCTTTTGTGATTGATGCCGATGGTAATGTTGGTATCGGTACGTCAACTCCTGGAGGCAAGTTAGAAGTTGCAGGAGCCTCTTCAATTATCTCAAATACAACTGGCGATATTACTTTTGATTCTGCCTCTGGGAATATATCTTTTGCTGGAGATAGTATTACAAATGCATTAAACGGAACTTTTTCTGGTAATGTAGTGCTAAATGGGGGGCAGCTGCAGTTGGGTAATCACGCCGCCAACCCTACGTCAGTTGGTGAAGGATCAATGGTTTATAACAGTGTAGATAAAAAGATTTATTACTATAAAGATACTGGGTGGTCAGAGGTAGGTAAGGTATATACAGGAACTACTGGCCAGATGTTAAGGCATGACGGAACAGATTGGACAGCAAGTAGTGTTCTGACAAACGATGGCACTAATATTGCTGTTAGCGGACAACTACAGGTTGGAAATTATGCTAGTAAGCCTACTGGAGTTGGAAGTGGATCTTTGGTTTACGATACAACGCTAGGAAGCCTATTTGTATATGATGGAACTGATTGGAAGGCAATTTCTACAAGTCAGCTTCATTCTGCTACAGGAGTTGTTTCTGATGGCTCATATTTGGAGCTTGTACATAATGAGAACTCATTCGATTTGATAAGTAATGCCTGGGTTAAAGTTGGGAGTCAGTGGAAGCCTGCGGTTGATAATTCAAATTCGGTAATTCACGATTTTGATAATGAATTTAATGCGTATTTCAAGGAAAAAAAGAAGGTTAGCTCGGTGGCTCTTAACTACAACGAGAACGATTTAGGGACGGGAAGTGATGGTGCTGTAACTATTGCGGCAAGCGTAAGTATCAACACAACTAATAGTATTACAGGTCGTAGTTGTGTAGATGGAGGAGACGCCGTGAACTATAGCGTAACTGCTTTGACAAGTACAACCGCCACTTTGGAGAGCTCACCTTCTGCAGGATGTTTGAGTATTGACGATGAAGTTCTTTTGATTAATCTTCGAGGAACAGGTACCAACTATTCTAATGTAGGTAACTATGAAACTTTAAGGGTTCAAAGTATCGCAGGTAGTACGGTAACGTTCACCACTAGTAAAACTAAGTATTACGGTAACGGAGTAAGTGATGATACCAATATTGGTTTAGCGGCGGGAAATCAGGCCGTAATGTTGCAGCGCGTTCCTAATTATACTAACTTAACAGTAAACTCAGGTATTAATTTCTATCCCGATGAATGGGTTTCCCCGACAGGGGTTGTAAATAATGGGGCTGGAGAAGGTGGGGTCATGTTCTTCAGGGCCACGGGGATTGTTAGTATTGGTGGCAACGTTCATGCCACGGGGAGGGGATATACTGCCGCAGTCTACTCTGCTCCATACAACGCGGCGGCAAGAGGGGGAGAGTCATTTTGTGCTGGTAGTGTTGCGGCCCCTACTGACGCGGGCGGAGGTTCGGGAGGCCACAGTGCAGGAATTACTCCCGGTACAAACAATCTATGTGGAGGAGGTGGAGGTGGTGGTGTAAATACTGGTGGTTCGGTTGGTTCGGGAAGGGTTGGTTCGGCTACTGGAGGAGCTGGAGGAGGAGGTGGTGGTGCCATAACTAATAATCATGGAGATGGAGGAGGAGGTGCGGGAGGTGGATATGGTACTGGAGGTGCTGGGGGAGCCGGTGCTGGGGGAGCGAATGGTGCATCAGGGACTACAAATCAAAGCGGCTCTGGTGCTACTGGTGTATTTTCTACTTATGGATACGGAGGAGGAGGAGGTGGTGGTGGTACTTACGGAGATGCTTATTTATCCAAGCTGTTTTTTGGCTCCGCTGGTGGAGGAGGAGGTGGTGGTGCCCAAACAGGCACTTCCTATCCAGGAGGTGCGGGAGGTGATGGTGGTGGTATTGTGTATATTGCAGGTGGATCTGTCACTGTTACTGGAACTTTGAGATCAGGTGGGAATAACGGATCTAATGGTAGCACCTCTGGTGGTTGGGGGGGAGCCGGTGGAGGCGCTGGGGCAGGTGGGTCAATTAAGGTCGTTGGAAATAGTATTTCTCTGAATACAGGGGCTACTAGTGCTACGGGAGGTAGTGCAGGAAGCGGTACTTTTAACGGGGGTGCAGGGGGTAGTGGAAGAATTGCAGTTTACTATTCAACCTCGGTTTCAGGTACCACAAATCCGGCGTACCTGGGAAGCTCTCTCTCATATCATAATTACGCTGTATTTACTTCTAAGGAGGTTCATACCCCAGGTGCTACCTCATACGGCAGCCTATATTGGACGGAAAACTTGCCATCCGGTACTGAAGTTCAATTCCAGACCCGATCTGGGGCAACTTCTAATTCAAAAGATGGTTCATGGGAAGGATGGGTCCCAAATGTCTCTTCTGTGACTCTTCAAAGTGCAGACACGCATACTGATTTCACAGGTACAAATGCTACGGTAGCGGAGGGGGACGTTACTAGAAACATTGACTACTTTGAGGATGAGGATGAGTTTACTGTTGGAAATCTAACTAAGATAACTTCTACAGCAGCAAACGGATATGCTGAAGCTACCATTGCTTCTACGGATCTGTCTTCAAGACGGTATATTACGGCTTGGGTCAGATCGTCAGTTGCAGGTAATGTTATAAAAATGGGATTTGGAGAATCTCTTGCTACAGAACAAGAAATAATTTTTTCAATAGATCAGATAAATACCTGGCAGAAAGTATATTGGGACATAGGTTCAATAACAGGCACCGCAAGAGATGCTGTTACGAAGCTAAGGATGACAATTACTCAAAATGGGGTAACTGCTTATTTAGATGATATAAAATCGGAGAGTTATAGGACTTCTCCAGGTGGTTCGGCTATAGCATCTACTGCAAACGAGTATATTCAGTACCGAGTTATCTTAAGTACTTCGGATACAGCTAATACCCCTACGGTCTCCAATATCCGACTTGGATATACAAATTCAGTAGGTACATACACTATAGACGCAAATAGGGTAAGAACTTCCGTAGATAAAGACTTTTACGACTCAACTAGGTTAACTCTTTCTGAGTATAACCTGTCTGATTATAAAAAAATAAAAACCTTTGTAGGCCCTAACCAGGTGGTTTCTTCTGGGTCGATTGTCTTAGGGAATGGAGCTGATGGGGCAGTTACTATTTCTGGCACTATCAACATTAATGTCACAAATAGCATAAGCGGAAGGAGTTGTATCGATGGGGGGGACGCTGTTAACTATAGTGTTACCTCGCTGACAAACACGACAGCTACTTTGGAAAGCTCTCCTTCAATTGGATGTTTAAACCCTAACGACGAAGTACTGTTGATTAACCTTCGAGGTACCGGAACTAACTATGTAAATGTAGGCAACTACGAAACCCTGCGGATTCAAAGCATAGCGGGTAGTACAGTAACTTTTGCGACAAGCAAGACTAAATATTATGGAGATGGGATGTCTGACGATACTAATATTGGTCTTTCTTCCAGTAGTCAGGCTGTTATGTTACAACGCGTTCCGAACTATACTAACGTCCACGTAACCTCAGGGTCCTTGCTAAATCCCGACGATTGGATTCCACCTACGGGAGGGGTTCATAATGGGGCTGGTGAGGGAGGAGTTGTCTTTTTCAGGGCTACAGGTTCCGTTACTGGTGATGGTGGAATTACAGCTTTCTCTAAAGGCTATACCGGATCTACCACGAACGCAACTCACAGCACAGCTGCATTAGGTGGAGAATCCTTCTGCGCGGGTAGTGCTGCATCTCCTAACGGTGCAGGAGGTGGATCTGGTGGATTTAATGGGTCTATAAATGGGGGAGCAAACAATCTCTGCGGTGGTGGAGGAGGAGGTGGTGTTAACACGGCGGGAAGTGCTGGTAGTGGAGCTGCTGGAAGTTTAACTGGAGGAGCAGGTGGAGCCGGTGGTGGAGCTATAGTTAGCAATAATGGTGATGGAGGAAGTGGAGCCGGTGGTGGATATGGTACTGGTGGAGCAGGAGGGATTGGCCCCGGAGGAAATGGTGTTGCAGGGACCACTAATCAGAGTGGAGCCGGTGGTGCGGGTTTACTTTCTACTTATGGATACGGAGGAGGAGGTGGTGGTGGAGGTACTTACGGAGACGAATCATTATCAAAGTTATTCTTTGGATCTGCTGGAGGAGCTGGAGGTGGTGGTGCACAATCAGGCAATTCCTATCCAGGAGGGGCCGCGGGAGACGGTGGAGGCATAGTATATATCGAGGCTTCAACAATATCAGTGACAGGAGGCATTCGCTCTACAGGAGCTCCTGGTGGAAGCGGTAGTACCAACGGCGGTTGGGGAGGCTCAGGAGGCGGTGGTGGGGCTGGCGGCTCAATTAAACTCATCGGTAATGATGTTGCTATCAACTCTTCGCAAACATATGCTGTAGGTGGAGCAGGTGGCGGAGGTATTTATAATGGAGGAACTGGTGGAAGTGGTAGAATTGCAGTTTACTACTCAACGTCTATAACAGGTTCGCCTCTATCTCCTGCTGCCTATGTTGCAACAATCCCTGGGTATACCTATGGAGTTCTTGTTTCTGATGAGATTGCAACTCCACAGGCAACAGGTTTGGGAAATATTTCATGGAACTTTAATGATAACGGGTATGGGGATGTTCAGATTCAAACCAGAACAGGAGCTTCAAATAATAGTACTGATGGTACATGGGAGGAGTGGAGGCCTGTCGTAGCAGACGTTAACAGTAAATCCTTGAATGATATGGTTACCCATACAGATTTCACAGGAACGAATGTGACAGTCGCTGAGGGCGATATTACAAGGAACTCTGATTTCTTCGAGGATGAAGACGAAAGTACCGCAGGCAATCTTGCTAAGTTTACATCCACTTCTGCAAATGGATATGGAGAAGCCACTATTACATCAGTAGATCTATCTAACTACGATTACATAACTGCATGGGTATATTCAGGAACTACTGGAAATATATTTAAGATGGGAATAGGTGAGAGTGCTGCTACAGAGTTTGAACAGACTTTCTCTGTAGATAGGTCGAATACCTGGCAGAAAGTATACTGGGATATCAGTGATATTGATAAATCATTGAAGAATGCGGTTACCAAGTTAAGGATTACTATAATACCAACTACCACAACTATTTACGTTGATAATATTGATGCGGAGAGGAATCTAAGAAACTCATCAGGTACAGCTATTACATCAACTCCAAATGATTATATTCAGTATCGTGCCATCTTTACGACAACTAATGAGAGTTATAAGCCAATATTATATAGCGTACAAATAACTTGGATGACCGGATATCAGATAATTAATGTCGATGCTGATACAGTCCATCTATACAACTACTCAGGTTCAACTCAGGAACTGAAGATTAATGTCACGACATCAGGAGGTTCCGCAGGAGGAGGGTCTAACTGGGTTTCCACAGGGGGCAACGTATATCGTGCTACAGGTAATGTCGGTATTGGTGATAGTACTCCAGACGTAGAGTTAAAGGTTGTAGGAGCCCTCTGTGTCAAAGCTGATGCGGCAGATTGTGCAGGAGCTACTCCGGGAACTATCTATGCTAACAATACCAGTGTTCAGAGCGCGGACCTTGCTGAAATGTATTCTGTAAGTGATTTGAGTATTGAGGCTGGTGATTTAGTAAGCCTTGATCCTAACGCTGTTGGAGAAGTTCAGAAAGCCTCACTAGAGAATAGTTCAAACTTAATGGGGGTAATCTCTACTGCTCCTGGATTACTGATGAACGATGGTAATAAAGAGAATGCCAGACCCGTCGGTCTTATCGGAAAACTGCCTGTTAAAGTTATGACTACCGGACGAAGTATAAATAAAGGAGATGCGATAGCCGCTTCTGTAGTAACAGGTATTGGAGTTATCCAGAGTGATCCAGGAATGATTGCGGCAAAGGCATTGGAAGATACTTTTGATTGGAACGATGAGAGATGTGTTTCAATTGATTCCATTAGAGACATTGTATGGCCAGAGGATAAAGGCCGAAATGAGCTTAAGCCATGTTTCAAGATTCCTGTGGATTCGTTTGAGGCAGAAATTCGAGATGAGATGATGACTCGTTACCAATTGACGCTTTCTGATTCTATTTATGTAGGAAAGGTAATGGCTTTTGTTGATGTTGTTTGGTATCAGCCTCAGTGGATGAATGAGGATATGGCAAAACTAATGTCAGATTATAGTAATGGATTGTTAGGTGGGAACGATTGGAATGTTGATTCCGAAGTTCTAACTACCAACCTCGATGTTGAAGTTAATAACTTATCTGCTACAAATATTACCTTCAATATCCTCACGGGGGGCCTTATTAACTTGGGAGAGGGTAAATTAGTTGCTGATTCAGGAGGTAATCTTTCCTTGGCTGGAGATCTGCTTTTGGATGGTAGATTGAAATCTAGCTCGGGATCAATTGTTCTTGAGATTGGGGATAACGATACTGATCTGTTCAGCATTAAAAATAGGTCAGGGGAGGTTGTCTTTAGTGTTGACGGTTCGGGTACGGTTAGTGGGAAGGGTACATATAGAAGCGGTTGGGTAAAGGTGGAGGCAAATGATGATATTACTGTATACCACAATCTTGGTACAACTCCATCTGAGATAAGTATAGTGAAAGCCGATAATAGTCAGGGGTACGGATATACATCAAAAGGCTTAGGCTCTGATTTCTACTTTGAAGCTAACGATAGCAACTCTGTAAAGGTATTTAATAACACTAACTCTGTTATATATGTTAAACTTACAGTACAGAAGTAATTTAAATAATATTTAAATATGGGTTTTAATTTAGGTGATATCCTGAAGGAACATAAGAAAATTCTTTTAGGTGCACTAGGTATCGTAGGTTTAGTTTTAATATTAGGAATTATGTTTTCAAACGGAGGAAATATTTTTACATTAGGTGATGATTTAACTAATGGGAACGGTGTTAACGATCTCGTTGATGGTGGTAATAGTGGAAAGAAGTATTCAGGGGCTCCTGCAATGCTAATTGATACCTCTAAAGATTATACCGCCACCTTGTTTACTGATTACGGTCAAATAGTTGTAGATCTCTTTGAGGATGTAGCTCCTGTCACCGTAAACAGTTTTGTATTTCTGTCTAAGGATGGATTCTACAATGGCTTAACCTTTCACAGAGTTGTTCGTAACTTTGTCATTCAAGGTGGAGATCCAGCTGGAGACGGCACAGGAGGCCCTGGATACTCATTTAAGGATGAAATGGACGCTGATGGGTTAGGATTGAGTAGTATCAAAGTTAAGGATGCTACCTATCTGAGAAGCTTCTACCCAAGCTCTGTTGTTAACGCCTATCTGGATCTCTCTGTAAAGGAATTCTATGAAAAGCAGGGTTACTCTTACGAGACAGGTAAAAGCCCTCACAAGTTTGCTCCATATGTTTTAGCTATGGCAAACTCTGGTCCAAATACTAATGGATCTCAGTTCTTCATCACTACAAAGGGTTATACTGGGGACTTTCTTAATGGTAAGCATACGGTTTTTGGAGTTGTTGTTTCAGGCTTTGAAACTGTAGACAAGATTGAGGCAGTGAATGTAAACGCAAATGATATGCCAACATCAAAGATCAAAATAAGGGAGATTACTATTAGCGAGAAGTAATAATTACTTAATATTTGGGGTGTAGGATATTCCTATGCCTCAAAGTTCAAAAATTTTTTACTACTATATTTTCATATCATTTGTACTTGGTGTAACGTTTGGTTATGGATTTTCTTACTTTTTCCCTATTCAAAAAATTATTCAGACTTCGGAGCAAATTCTTCCTAGTATAAAAGGGGAAGCTGTCATAGACGAGACAAAAAAGATCGAATGTTCTTTGTGGGTTGAGGTGGCGGGGGCGGTTAACAAACCGGGAGTATTCTGTTTCACACCAGGAAGCCTTGTGAACCAGGCGCTATCAGAGGCCGGTGGGCTTAATCGTTTAGCGGCAAAAGGGTATGTTTCTCAGAGGATAAACCTTGCGAAAGTGTTAGAAGGAGGGGAAAAGATATACTTTCCGTTTGAAAATGATCTTAAGTGTGAGATGGTCCCTTATGTACCGGATGTGGCAATTGATAAATATGTTGGAGGAGAAACTAAATGTATAAGTATAAACTCTGGAAGTAAAAAGGATCTTGATTCTTTAAGTGGAATTGGGGAGGTAACTGCAAACAAAATAATTGAGGGTCGGCCGTACTCGAAAATTGAGCAGATAAAAGAGAAGGGTATTGTTAATTCCAAAACCTATGCAGCAATCGAAGAATTAATATGTCTTTAAGAGTTTTATTCAAACGTCTTTATGCCAGTTTTGATGAACGTCTTCTATTTATAAAGCAGGTATATTTAGATCACTTGCTTGTCCGATATTCTCTTCTTTTGCTTTTAGTTACTATTCCAATTACTTTTTATCAGGTTAAAGGCTTTACCATTATTCCTCTTATTATATCTTCACTACTACTGTTTCTAATCATTTACAGGAGGTCTTTTAGAGAGGTTGTTCTCATTGCTAGCCTGCTTATGGCATCTTCCGTTACTCTTTTTTATCTAACATCGAGTATTTTGACGGAAGGGAAAGAGAGGGCTAGTCGGTATATTACTTCTCTATACGGGAATGATTCTTTTGTTGTTGATATTTTAAATCCTATAAAATTAAAGGCCAGCGAGAACGTTGTATGGGGAAGGTTAAATGACGGCTCTAAGGTATATTTAAAAACTCCAAGCTATCCAGTTGTCCATCCTGGTGAGCGATGCGAGGTCTTTGGTTCTGTTGAGCGCGTTGATGGGAGTAGTGGGTTTGGTGAATATTTAACTTCTCATCGTACTTTTTTATCTGGAAAAGTATATGAGATTACCTGTTATTCACTGTGGAGTCAGGCATTGTATACTATTTCTACTTTTAAATTTTCGGTTATATCTCAATTAGAAAAGGTTATAAATGAACCTTATGCTTCTCTGGTTATTGGAATTATGTTTGGGGAAGATCGGGTATATACATCGGACTTTGAAGAGGGGGTTAGGGTCTCCGGGTTGTCTCATGTTGTAGCGGCTTCAGGCTTTAATGTTAATTTTATTGTTACGGTTATAAGTACATGTCTCTTTTTTATTCCTCGGCAGTTAAGATTTATACTAATGTTAACGCTTCTTTCTATATATACTGTGTTGTGTGGCAATGGAGCTTCTATAATGAGGGCTGTATTGATGTGGAGTGTAGGGGAATCCTTTAATCTGGCTGGGATATCACTGCCGACTATTCAGTACCTCTTACTCTCTGCTGTCTTAATGGTTTTACTGAATCCTTTTATTTTTCTTGATATTGGGTTTCAGCTTTCGTTTATGGCTACTCTTGGAATAGTCATTCTAACTAAAGTTTATTCTGATAGATTTAGCTTACCAGAGAATCTTGTTACCTCTGTTATTTGTACTCTCTTTACTGCTCCTGTAATTGCAAAGAGTTTTGAGTCTATATCATTGTGGGGGATTTTATCTAACCTTATTTTACTAAATAGTATTGAACTTGTAATGGGGTTTGGCTTTATTTTCATTATACTGTCTTTGTTTCTTGCGCAGAGTACTCTTTATTATTTATCAGTATTATTTGAATTTATGCTTTCTCCGATGATTTTTATTGTTGAAATTTCGACTAAGTTAGGGTTAGGCGGTATTAATATGGGGTATATATTACCGACTATTGTGATGATGTGTACGTTTGGATTAGGAATTAGTCTTCTGCATACAAACTA
This sequence comes from Candidatus Dojkabacteria bacterium UBA2022, assembly GCA_002335495.1. Classification (GTDB taxonomy): domain Bacteria; phylum Patescibacteriota; class Dojkabacteria; order SC72; family SC72; genus UBA2022. The sequence goes on from DDBW01000005.1 coordinate 30,952, forward strand.
TACTAAGAGGCTTACGGGATGGGGAAAGTAGGGTGGTTTGGCAAAGTTTCGTTCGTACTGCTTATATTCTATATGGCGCATAATCTTCTGTTATTAGGATGTACGTCTATCTCGTGTATTGTATTTGTAGATGTCGGACAGGGAGATGGGGCTATTATAAAAATTGAGGATGATTTTCTGGCAGTAATAGATGGAGGACCTTCAGTTGATTACGTTCACAAAATTTCTAAGTACATTGATATGGATGATGAAATAGACCTTCTAATTATTACTCATATGCATCGAGATCACTATTTGGGTGTTTTAGAAATTCTCAAGCGGTATAAAGTGAATACTTTGGTATTACCAACTTCGTGTATAAAGGCTCCTGAGGTCCTTTCTGTCCTAGAAGATGTGAATGTTTCTGATATTAAATATACTGATTTTGTTACAATTAAAAGCTCAAGTTCTAACACCTCAGTAAGTTATGGGAAGAATATTGACGAGTGTTTTATATCTCATGAGGATGTCAACGATTCCTCAGTAATCGTTGATCTTGAACTCGAAAACTCGAGCGTACTATTTATGGGTGATGTAGAAAGCAAGAGAGAAATGAAATTTTTGGAAGAGTATCATAAGGATGTATATATTCTAAAGGCTGGGCATCACTGCTCAAGCTCTTCGACTTCTAAAGAATTTCTTGATGCTGTGACTCCTGATGTAGTTGTGTGTAGTTACGGCAAGAATAATAGTTACGGACATCCTCATAAAGAAGTTTTAGATCGTTTTGTTTCTATGGGTATTAATGTGTTAAGTAATGCCCAGCAGGGGGATATTGTTATTAATCTGGATAAATAATAGTATATATTATTAATCTTTATCAGATATAGGTATAACAAATTCTGAATATTTGAAAAAAATAGTAAAGGTGTTCTCATACTATCGTGGGGACGGAGAAGAGAAACTCGCTTCTATGGTGTCATCATTGTATGGTGACCAGAGGGTTTTTCTATTTTCTAATGCGCGAACTGCAGAGTATATTTTTCTTAAAAGTTTAGGATTGCCGGTTGGTTCTAATATCTTAATGCAGGCGTTTACATGCAATGCAGTTGTAAATCCTGTGCTATGGCTGAAGCTCAATCCCGTATATATTGATATTCTTCCGAAGACATATGGAATGGATCTTCAATCTCTAAAAGAGCGAATAGATGGAGAAAGCAAGGTTGCAATTTTGCAACATACATTTGGTATAGATGGAGAGTATTCTGAGCATATAGAGTTTTTAAAATCTAAGGGTATTTATGTTCTTGAGGATTGCGCTCATGCTTTGGGTAATGGTGAATTGGGTGTTAAGGGTGACGCTGCAATTGTAAGTTTTGGAATTGAGAAAATTCTTTCAACACGTGTAGGAGGGGCTTTAATTGTTAATAATCCAGAGCTACTGCCTGCTATAGAGATAGAGTATAGGAAGTTGAAGTATATGGGCTGGCTTTCTACCTTTACCTGGTTGATTAACCCGGTTATATGGAGATTGTTACGTAAGCTTGGGTCTTTACAGAGAGTTGTTTCACTACTTCTAAATAGAATTGGGGTTGTAAATATGGGTTTTTACAGGTCGGAATTAAAAGGGTTGCGACCTTCCGCTTATCCTAGAAAATTGTCTCCTGTATTATGTGATGTTGTTATAGATCAATTAAGGTTTGTTGATGATAATCTTAAGCATCGTTGTTATATCAATGATATTTACGCTAGTGCGTTGGATGTTCCACATTTGAGAGGCGTTTCTTCTGTACGTTTCCCGCTTGTTATTAAAGATCTTGGAGTGCTAAATATGGCTAAAAAGGTTTTAGATTCTAATGGTGTGTACTATGGTGACTGGTATAATCCTCTCGTTTACCCTGCGTCTACGAGCATAGAGGCGATGGGGTATAAGTGGGGGTCTTGTCCAGTTGCAGAGGAGGTGTCTCGTCATATTTTGAATCTTCCGACTGGTTTTAGTGTGTCAAAAACTAGGGCATTGGAGATTTCAAAGGTGGTTAGGGGAGTGTTGGTATAGGGCTTTATGTTTCACTATTTTCAGAGAGAGATTTGTTTCTATCGTAAGGTTTGTCTAACTTCGGGATTTCGATTTTATTCGAAAATATATATACCGTTCCACGGATATTAGATGCTTTTTCGAGGTTTATATTGCCTTTGGTCGTGGGATTATATATAATCTGCGCATAAGGAAGAGTATGTGTAATACCTTTTAAGCGAATTGGGGGAAAGTGTGAGCCCAAGATTGTGTTTTACACAGAAAAGAGCCTTAGGTTTTCCTGGAAGAAAGCATCAATGCAAGTACAGGAGTTCGAATAAGACTGATTCTTTGGTTAAAGAATTAGTAAATTAGGGTGGCACCACGGGAATCCCGTCCCTAAATCACACGTAGTGGTTTATGGATGGGATTTTTTGTTATATAATAGTCGGTGCGTGTGCCCGTAGCTCAACTGGAAGAGCAACTGCCTTCTAAGTAGTAGGTTGTCGGTTCGACTCCGGCCGGGCACGCCATTTAACAAATATCTCCATAAACACAATGTACCTGTAGCTCAATTGGATAGAGCATTGGTTTGCGGAACCAAAGGTTGTCGGTTCGATTCCGGCCAGGTACGAGAAGATTGTGTTAGGTGTATAATATACAAATGCGCCCGTAGCTCAACTGGATAGAGCACTAGTCTTCGGAACTAGGGGTTGTGGGTTCGACTCCTTCCGGGCGCGAATATAATCAAAGATTATAAAAATGGATAAAAGCATATTAGTCTCCCAAATCGAAGAAAGTATAAAAGCCTTTGTTAAGAATGAGTGGAACGAGGACTTAAAAGTTAAGGCGGTTGATGAGCGAAGCAAGGTTGCAGATTTAAGCTCTATTGTTCCAAAGGTTATTGCGGGTAAAGTTGGGATGTCTCCATATGAGGTTGGAATGAAAATAGTAGAGAGCATTCCAAAGTTTCCAGGGATAAAAAATGTTATTGCTGAGGATAATGGATTTATCAATTTCTATTTAGATCACGATTCTTTCAAATCAGTACTCAATAGCTTTGATGATGAATTTGGCTGTAATAAAGTAGGTAATGGTAAGAAGGTTATGGTTGAATTTGGTCAGCCTAATACTCACAAAGCCTTACAGTTAGGGCACTTTAAAAGCGCTATAACTGGACTTGCTATTGCCCGCATGTATGAAAATAACGGATATGAAGTTATTAAGGCCAACTATTTTGGAGATATTGGTCTTCAGGTTTCAAATTGTATTTGGGGAGTAATAAATAGAAACGGAACGTGGTATTCCAAATTTGGTAAAGAGGATTTAGAAGAAATCAAAACCAACCTCGCCACTCTTATTGAGGATCGAGGAATTGATGCTGCAGCTTTATACCTTGATCAATCCTATGTGTTTGGTCGTAAGTTATCTTCTGAGAAAGAAAATGTATTAGAAGAGGTGAAAGATATAAATAAAAAGATATATGATGAAAGCGATCCTTTAATAATGGACCTATATCATTTCACTCGTGACATAAGTATTAAACATCAGGATAAAGCTTTCAAGGAACTGGGTGTTGAATATGATGTGCAGTATCCTGAGTCGGTGGTTTGGAAGCTAGGTAAAGAGATTGTACTTAAAAATCTGGATAAGGTATTTGTGAAAGATGATGGGGCAATTATTTTTGAAGGGGAGAAACATGGGTTGCAAAGATGGGTGTTCCTAACTTCTGCAGGTTTTCCTTCTTACTCGGGTAAAGATTTGGGATTAGCTGTAACAAAATTTAAGGAATATCCAGATCTTGATCTTGCTATCGTAACTACTTCTGTTGAACAGAATGCATACTTTAGAGCTTTGATTAAGGCATTGGAACTAGTTGATCCTTCATTTACAGGTAAATATATGCACGTGGGATTTGGATGGTTGTTGTTTGAAAATAAAAAGATGAGTTCTAAGACCGGTAAGAATGTTAAATATACTGATCTGATAGAACAGGCTAAGGGCATTGCAAAATCAAATATATCAAATGAGAAGGGGTACTCTGAAGAAGAGAAAGAACAGATTGCTCATGCAGTAGCTATGGGGGCGTTGAAGTTTGCAATTCTTTCTCATGAATTCCATAAAGATATTAATTGGGATATCGATAAGTTTATGAGTATGTCCGGGTTTGCAGCTCCTTATATTTTATATAGCTATGCAAGAGGAAGAAGTATTCTTGATAACTGTAATTATACGAAATCCGATTCTATAAACGACCTTTCGGGGTTATTGGAGAGTGAGGTTGAGATGGAGCTTCTTAAGAAGCTTGCTGAATTCCCTGGGATAACTGAAGTTGCCGGCAAGAATCTTTCGCCTCATATGATTTGTAGGTATGTTTTTGAACTCTCAGAGCTATTCAATAGATTTTATGGTGAGTTCAATATTTCAAGTGAGAGCGATTCTAGAGTTAAAGAGGTGCGTTTGAAGCTAGTGGATATTACTACTCAAACTATAAAAAGATCATTGTATATATTGGGGATTGATACGGTAGAACAGATGTAGTGGTCGGGGTGTAGTTCAGATGGCTAGAACGCTACGTTCGGGACGTAGAGGTCGCCTGTTCGAGTCAGGTCACCCCGATATAATTTGTCTTATAGGATTTTATGAATACATCTAAATACAAACTGTTTCTCTTAGATTGGGACGGTTGTCTTGCGATGACTTTGGAGAACTGGATGCAGTCATATCTTGAAGTATATTCTAAATATGGGATATGTGTTACCAGAAATAATATAGTTAAGCATTCGTGGGGAAATCTACAAGAGGGGCCTAAGTTCTTTGGCTTTACGAACTATGATGATGTATGGAAAGAGATTGTAAATTTGGTTACGGAAAAGAATTCTAAGGTGGAGATGTATGAGGGATCTGTAGATTTTCTGAAAAGACTAAAGGCTAGTGATTATAAAGTTGCGATTGTAACTTCTTCTGAAAAGAAGATTGTACTACCGGCTATTGAATATAATAATCTTAACGGATATATTGACCTTATTTTGACTGAAGAGGATGTTGATAATCCTAAACCTCATAAAGACATGGCTGTATTAGCTATGCGGAAGTTACAGATAGGGGAAGGAGAAACTATTATTATGGGGGATACAAGTAAAGATATTATATGTGGGCAAAACGCTGGAATAGATACGGTTTTAATTCTGCATAAAGAAAATGAAGAGTTTTATGATTTCAGTAAAATGCGCGAATCAAACCCTACTTATGTTGTTAAGAATTTTTCTGAGATCGAGGTTTAACGGGAGTGCTATGATTCCACATAAAATCGTATAGGTTTTTAAGTAGAGATACGATGTACTTATCTTTTATAGTTAGTACAATGAATTCATCGCTGTCATCGTAGCTTAAGAATATAGCGGTGTCATCCCAGATTCGATACGAATTTCTATCGTTAAATTCTTTAGGAGGAGTTCGTTGCTCTTTTAAGTACTTTTTAAGATCTGTCATTATATCTTTAAATACCTTTATTCCTCCTTTTCGGTCTATTTCAGGTTGTAGTTCTCTTATTCTTATTCCTCTTTTAACCCTTTCCTTAGCGAGCTTCTCAATGAATTTGATATAGATAGGGTCTTGGGATACTGGGTGGTGGTTGAAAGCTTCTCTAATGACTTTCTCTTTGCAATCAAGGCTCTCAGTCATCCTAAGCATCAGTCCTTCGATCCCTTTATCTACTGATATGTATGTAGACCGATCAGCGGTCTTTTCATTTTTTAGTTTATCTATAAAATCATTTAAGAAAATCTTCTGATTCCAAAGCTCAACTTCTTTTTCTCTGTATAGATTGTTTAGTATATCTGGCGAGGCTGAAGAGTATATGGCTCCTCGCTTCCAACCTTCTCGCTTAATTAGGCCTTTGGATAGTAATGAATCCACTGCTTTATACGCTGACGACTTATCCATTTTCAGAATTCTAGCTACATCTGCGGCGCTCCTGTTGGGATTTCGATAGAGCGAGAGGTATACCTTTGATTCGTTTTCAGTTAGTCCTATTTTTTCTAAAAGTTTGTTCATAAATAGTTGATGGAGCTACTACTATTATCGAAATATAATGCATTTGAATTATATAAGATATTTATATATTAGATATTAATAATGTATTTCGCAAGTGTTTTTAAATATATATTTGTAGATATCTAATCTACTTTGATTATGGAAATTAAAAATAGAGTAGTTGTTATAACCGGAGCTTCTAGTGGAATAGGTGCCGCTACGGCAATTCATTTCGCAAAGCTTGGGGCAAAAGTTGTAATAAACTATCGTGAAAACTTAAAAGGGGCGGAAGGTGTTTTGAAAGAGATTATTTCCGAAGGAGGAGAGGGGATAGTTGTTCAGGCGGATGTTACCAAAGAGGAAGACGTTGATAGGCTTATTCAATCTGTTTTGAGAAAGTTCTCAAGACTAGATATTCTCATTAATAATGCTGCTATTCCCAATGATATTTCTCCTTACGCGAATGCTACCCAGAGCGAGATTAGAGAGGTTATTGATACTGATCTGGTCGCTCCAATGATTGTAACTCAAAAGGTTTTAAAAGTTATGCATGAACAGGGTAGCGGGAAGGTTTTGAATACTAGTTCAATTAGGGGTTGGGAGCACGGTGGGAGGTCGGTTGTGTATTCGGTTGCTAAGGCAGGATTGAATAGTTTTACACGGACTTTGGCAAAGTCAGTGGCTCCTCATATCCAGGTCAATGCGGTTGCTCCTGGGTTTGTAAAAACAAGGAACTACGATTCAATGTCAAAAGATATGGTTGATTCTTTTATTAATCAGACCTACCTCAAAAGATGGGTTGATGCAAAAGAGATTGCTTACACATTTGAATTTCTTTGTAGAAATGACGCAATGACGGGGCAGATTATTTATGTTGATGGGGGTTTTACATTGAAATAGGTTGATGGTAAATTGGATGTATAGTTTAACCTATAATTCCTTTGTAGATGAAATTTATATATCCTTTAATATTTCTCATATTTGCATCTGTATTAAATGCATACTTTGGTAATGTCCTCATACCTCAATTAGCTCCTGATAGGGTAGTAATGCATGATATCAGCTTTGCGGTTCTTCCTTATTGGGAATCTGCTGCGCTTGTTAATGATTATATTCTTCTGTTCATGTTTGGAGTATTCATATACCTTGGGTATAGAAATGGATTCAAAAACTTTGATAAATATCTGTGGGCTTTTGGTTGGTTGTATATGCTTCGTGCTTTTACGATTGTTATGAATCCCGTTGGGGCTTCTTGGGATGGTTACGATAATAGAAATATAGAATCTCTTCTCTCTATGGCATTGGATCATAATGGTTTCTTTTTTTCAGGGCATACTGGAACTGTAGTATTGCTGTCTTTCTTTATATCGGAGATGCTGCCGAAGTTTAAGTGGTATTTATTAGTAGTGGCTTTGGTAGTTATGGGATTGATTATGATTGGAAGGTCTCACTACCTTATTGATGTTTATGGTGGTATAGTAACTGCGTTGTTGGTCTATAAGTTGATTGTGAGGAAGTAGTTTCCTATTCTATCGGCTTTGTTATATAATCGAAGATGGATGAATGCGCACCTATACCTAATGAGGCCAATGAGGAAATAATAAATCTTGCGATTGATTTTGTTTCAGACTTTCACCTTGGCGCTAACAGAGACCCTTTTTTGTACTGTGAAGTACGCCCAAACGATCTGTCTTTATTCTTGGCTCATAATCAGATTAAGGTGTATATGAAATTCGAAGAAGAAGGACCAGAGTATATTTATTGTGTAGTTTACTCACAAAGGTCTGGGGAATATCAAATTATTTCAGATCCTTTTGTTTAATAGCCTATGGAATTCAAATGGTCTGATTATAGAAAAGCAATGAGTGATAGAATCCACATGGCAGGTGAGAACATTGAGATGTCGGCATATATTTACTCCAGAGTATTAGAGGAGTATGCGAGAGTTTTGGATACGAGTTAGGAGAGTGTGTTATCGTAACGGATCCTAATGACAAATTTCGTATGATTTTTGGAGAAGTGATTGAACTCCGTTGTTATAGTAATATCCGTAACCATGAAGCCTATGTTGCTGTACAGTATTCGCAGGTTGACGGTTTTGTACATACAGATTTTCGTTAAAGTTTGTCTAATTATCCCCCATAGAGTATAATTCCAAACATATCACTATGATCCATCCTAATGGGGAGTGAAGGGGGAAAGACTCATTATTCATAACCTCTCTCTAGTCTGTAGAGTATAGCAACAGATACACTGATGTTAGTCAGTTAGTAAGATAGTTATGGTGACATAACTGTGAATGCAGAGTGGTATCGCGATTACAACGCCTTTGCAACAGAGTATTAAGGTATTCTGTTGTAAGGGCGTTTTGCATTTATATAAGTTAATAGTAATATAGGTGTATGAAATATACAAAGATGTTCGGAAAAACAAGCAAGGCTGACAAGAAGTATGAGAGTAGAAGTGTTGAGTATCTAGTTAGAGGGGGATTCGTTGATCAGGTAATGGCTGGTGGGTACACGTTCCTGCCTCTTGGTTTAAGAGTTATGCATAAAATAGAGGGTATTGTCAGAGACGAGATGGATAAAATTGGAAGTGAGCTTTTGATGCCAGCTATTGTTCCTACTGAATTCTGGAAACAAACTGGTAGATTCGATTCTATTGATGTTCTTTTCAAGGTTGTAGGGGCAAATGAGGTTTCTCTAGCACGAAATAATGCTGAGTATGTTTTAAATCCAACTCACGAAGATGTAATTGCTCCAACTGCAAAGAAATTTAATCAAAGCTATAAAGATTTCCCATTTGCGGTGTATCAAATTCAGACCAAGTTTAGAAATGAGGTGCGACCAAAGACCGGGTTGCTTCGAACTCGAGAATTTAGGATGAAAGATCTGTACTCGTTTCACACAAGTGCTGAGGATTTAAAGGCATATTATGAGGTAGCTCGCGAGGCTTATACCAACGTGTACAAGCGCCTTGGGATTGGTGATGACACATATTATACAGCCGCCTCCGGAGGGGATTTTACAGAGGATTTTTCTCACGAATTCCAAACTCGTCTAGAAACGGGCGAGGATCTCGTATTTAGATCTCAGAGTACAAATGAGTGCTTTAATAAAGAGATTGCACCTTCAAAAGCCGTTATGTATGAACAGGATAGCCAGATGAAAGAGATGGAAGAGGTCTTTGGAGAAGGTATTATTGGAGTGGATGATCTATGTAAGTTTATGGGTATTAAACCTCATCAAACTACCAAAACTCTAATATTCCAATCCGAGAAGGGAGTTATCGTGGCTGCTGTTCGTGGAGATTACGATGTAAACGAATTGAAGTTGAAGAAGGTTGCGGGTGTTAAAAAATTGGAGCTTGCAACCGAAGATACCGTTGAGAAAGTTACAGGTGCCAAGCTTGGATACGCAGGTATTGTTAACTTGCCAGGTGATGTAATGGTATTTCTTGACGATTCAATTGAGAACCTTGTTAACTTCGAAACAGGTGGAAATAAGACTCACTATCATATGGCTAATGTTAACTGGGGTAGGGATGTTCAAAAACCTGAGAAGTTCTACGATATTAAGATTGCAAAGGAAGGAGATCTTTACCCAGTTACTAATGAGGTTTATGAGGTCTTTAAAGCAAGTGAAGTTGGGAATATATTCCCACTTAATACGAAATTTACTGATGCCGTAGGGTATACCTTTACTGACGTTGATGGAAAACAGAAGCAGGTTTATATGGGAAGTTATGGAATCGGTATAAGTAGGCTTATAGGTGTTATTGCTGAGAAGTTTAATGATGAATTCGGTATAGTCTGGCCTATAAACATTGCTCCTTTTCAGGTTCATATGTTAACTCTTGGGTCGGATTCCGCATATGCTAAGGCAGAAGAGATATATAAGATGCTTCAAGAAAAGGGTGTTGAGGTGCTCTGGGATGATAGAAAAGGGGCGAGTGCCGGTGAAAAGTTCTCTGATGCAGACCTAATTGGTATCCCTGTGAGAGTACTTGTTAGTGATAAGAGTCTAGAAAAGGGTGGTGTAGAGATTAAAGCTAGAAAATCTAAAGAAGTTCAGCTAATTGAGTTGGATAAGGTTTTGGATTCTATTACGGCAATGCTTAAAGCAAGTTAGTCCTTGTGGTATGATATATTCCACGGAGTAAATTAAAGATATTGATTTATGGGCTCAGTTCCAAAACATATTGCAATTATACCTGATGGTAATCGCCGATGGGCGCGTTCAAAGGGTTTAAGTGATTTAGAGGGGCATATGGAAGGGGTTCGTCGTACACTAGATATAGTTGAGAAAGCTCATGAACTTGGAGTTGAGGTGATTACCTTCTGGGGGTTTTCTACCGAAAACTGGAAAAGGGATGAAGATGAAGTTTCTTATTTAATGAAAGATATCTTTATTAATCAGGGAAAGAAGTTTTTGCAGAAGTTTTATGATCAGAAGGCTAGATTTATTCATTTAGGTCGCAAAGATCGGCTTCCAAAAGAGCTTGTTAGTATTTTGAGTGATTTAGAAGAGAAAACTAAGGAGTTTGTTGGACGGACAGTTTGCTTTGCCATTGATTACGGTGGTAGGAATGAGATCCTTCGAGCAATCCAGAATATTGTAGAAAGTGGAGCTAAGTCAGAGGAAATTACTGAGGAATTTGTGGGTAAACTTCTTGATACAAAAGGGATTCCTGATCCTGATATGATTATTAGAACATCTGGTGAACAGAGGTTGAGTGGTTTAATGCCGTGGCAGAGTGTTTATGCAGAGCTTTTCTTTGTCCCAATATTCTATCCTGAGTTCACAAAGGATAAATTTGAGGAGGTTGTTTCAGACTTTGCCAACCGCCAGAGAAGATTTGGGGGTAAATAACTTGTTGCTTCGGTGAAACTGCTCCTGGGTTCTTATTTCTACTTATTAAGGTATCCGGTTTATTTGCCTTGATCTAGGTATCCTTTAAGGTACTTTCCTGTGTAACTATCTTTATTCTTGATTATATCTTCTACAGAACCGACTCCTATGATATTTCCACCCTGATCTCCTCCCTCAGGACCAAGGTCAATGATCCAGTCAGATGCTTTTATTATATCTAGGTTATGTTCAATAACTAATACAGAGTTTCCTTTATCCACGAGCTTTTTAAGAAGGTTTAGCAGTTTATCTACGTCGTGAAAGTGAAGTCCAGTTGTTGGTTCATCAAGAATATATATTGTGTGGCCTCTTGTTGCCTTTGATAGCTCTTTAGCTAGCTTAATTCTCTGCGATTCCCCTCCTGATAGGGTGGTGGCAGGCTGTCCTAGCTGTATATAACCAAGTCCTACCTCACTTAATATCTCTAATTTCCTTCTTATTGGGGAGTAGTTTTCAAAGAATTTAAGACCTTCGTCTACGGTCATGGTTAGCACTTCGTAGATGCTTTTCCCTTTGTAATCAACTTGTAGAGCTTCTTTGTTATATCTTTTCCCTTGGCAGGTGTCGCAGGTTACGTACATATCGGGTAAGAACTGCATTTCAATCTTTATCTGCCCGTCACCTCTACATGTCTCGCAGCGCCCACCTTTTACATTGAAACTAAACCTTGAGGCGCTATATCCACGAGCCCTAGCTTCTTGTGTCTGCGCAAATATATCCCTTATGTAGTTAAATATTCCAGTGTAAGTCGCGGTGTTGGATCTTGGAGTTCTTCCTATGGGTGATTGATCTATTTCTATTACTTTCTGTATCTTTTCAAGGCCTGTTACCTCTTTATATGTCTGAGGTATAGGTCTTTCTTGCCCCACGTGGTTGAGCAGGATGGGTACGAGAGTGTCGTTAATTAGTGAAGATTTACCGCTTCCAGATACTCCTGTTACGGTAACAAACTTTCCAAGTGGAATTTCTATTTCTACATCCTTTAAGTTATGGGTCGTTACTCCTGATATCACGACTGTATTTTCTTTGCCCGTGCTTTTGTTGGCGGATTCTATGCTTGAGCCTACTCTAAGGGAATTATTTATATACTTAGCGGTTAGAGAATTGGACTGCTTGATTGTATTTAGATTTCCTTCTGCTACTATAGTGCCTCCGTGTACTCCCGCTTCGGGACCTACATCAATAATCCAATCTGCTTTGGATATAGTATCGTAATCGTGTTCAACTACAACTACGCTGTTTCCTATATCTCTTAGTCTTTCAAGGGAGTTTATTAGTTTGTCAACATCTCTAGAGTGAAGGCCTATAGATGGCTCGTCTAGCACGTAAAGTACCCCAGTCAGTCCTGTTCCAATCTGTGAAGCAAGTCGTATACGCTGGGATTCTCCTCCTGAGAGTGTGTTTGATTTTCTGGATAGCGTTAAGTAGTTTAGTCCTACATCATTTAAGAAAGTCAGTCTAGAAAGAATCTCTTTAATGATAGGTTTAGCTATTTCCGCTTTGTTTCCTTTTAGTTTTAAGGAGTTGAAAAACTCAATAACTAAAGATATTTGTAGATTTGAAAGATCGTGAATATTTTTATCGTTTATTAATACAGCTAAGGCATATGGTTGGAGTCGCTTTCCCATACATTCAGAGCACTCTTTCTCAATCATATATTTACCAATCTCTTCTCGAATGTAATCGGAGTCTGTTTCGAAGTATCTTCTTTCTAGCTGAGGCACAACCCCTTCGTATTTGGAGTCGTACATCCTTCTATAGCCATTTCTATTAGTATAGGTGAGGGTGTATTTAGGTTTGCTTCCTTTACCGTAGAAAATGAGATTGAATATTTCAGGTGAGTACTCTCCGATTGGAGTATTTAAGGTTATATTGTGCTCGCTGGCTACAGCTTCGAGTACCTTCAGGGTCCATGAGTCGGTTGTTGTCATATTGGACCATGGAAATATTCCACCCTCTTTTATTGATAGTTTTGGATTGTATATCTTATTGATGTCTATCTCCTTTAGGGTTCCGAGTCCTGAGCATTTCAAGCAGGCTCCATGTGGGGAGTTGAAGGAGAAGGTGGCGGGTTTGATAGCTGGGAAAGAAATCTTACATGTTCTACACGTATTATTTTCAGAAAACATCATTATATCGCTATCATTTCGTATGATTTTTATCTCGCCATTTGCCATGTTGCTACTTAGTTCCACGGCATCGGTTAGTCTTCTTTGATAGTCTTGATCGGATTGATCTTTGGCAACGAGTCTGTCTACAATCAGGTCTATACTGTGCTTCTTGTTTTTATCAAGGTTTAGGTCAGATACCTCATCGAGGTTATAGTTTTTTCCGTCAATAGATACACGGAGAAATCCTTTTGAGAGTAGGGAATTAAGGATGTCTTTGAAGGTTCCTTTCTGTGATTGAATAATAGGGGAGATTATTTGTAATTTATCTCCTACAGTAATCTTTTCATTGATGCTGGTGACAATTTCTTCTATAGACTGAGCTTTTATTGGAGAGTGGCAGTTGGGACAGTGAGGTTCTCCTATATGTCCATACATAAGTCTGAGATAGTCATAGATCTCTGTTACAGTGCCTACTGTTGATCTAGGGTTGCTTCCTGAAGTTTTCTGATCGATTGAGATGGCAGGTGATAGCCCGGTGATAGACTCTACGTCGGGCTTCTCCATTAAGCCTAGGAACTGTCTGGCGTATGAGGAGAGGGATTCTACATATCTTCTTTGTCCTTCTGCGTATAGAGTGTCAAAAGCCAGAGATGATTTTCCGCTTCCAGATACCCCTGTTATCACAACCAGCTTATTTTTAGGGATTTTAACTGATACGTTCTTGAGGTTGTGAACTTTGGCATTTTTTATCTCGATATAGTCATTCATAACCCCTGATTATATCATGTCCTGGATACTTTCTCTCTGTATATAATTGATTTTATTTGATAGAATGCACTCGTATAGCATATGCACCTGTAGCTCAATTGGAAGAGCAACGCACTCCTAACGCGTAGGTTGTCGGTTCGATTCCGGCCGGGTGCGGATTACTGTATCACATATCTGACTATTTGATTGCTTCCGTCTGAATTCTTTTCAATAGTGTGCATGTATTTACCGTTTCCGACTGTAGAGTATGTGGAAGGGTATTTCTCAATGGAGATAGTGTACTGGTTATCGCCGTCCTTATCTATGATATTAACAGTATCATTCAGGGTAAAGGTGAGGTTGCTGTTGGTTATCCATTTTAAGTCACTTACGTTGTCGGCATTTTTGATTATTATTTTCGAGCCAAGCTTTGTTATAGGGTCGCTTTCATCTTTGTCGAAAGTGAATATACCTATATATTTATTGTTGTTATCCTTATATAAAAGCGATTGTCTGTTAGGGGAATAGCTTACGAAGTCAGTTTTATATGGGTTGATTATTACGTATTTATCGCTAGTAGTATCATACCAATAGGAGCTTTGCTCCGTTGTCATAAAAATTCCCTTGGTTGCTTGGTCGATTTTTATACCTATTACATCTCCTGAGAATCTTGTATTTTGTGGGGCGTTGGTGAACGCATTATTCTCATCTTCTCCTTTTCTAATTTCCTCGATGTACTTAATATCTGTCTGGAAGTATATTCTTGGGATTAAGGTTTTGTTTCCAGTTCCATCCATATTGAGTTGCTCCAAAGAAAGGTAGGTTCCTGATTCGTCTTTGTCTTTCTGTGTGTAATAGAAGTTTGATTGTGAATCAGAAGTCCATACCACACTCTCCTTTGGTGATTTCTTGTAGAGTAGGTATTTGGCTTGGTTATTAATGTTGAAAGATAGGATGTCTGTAGAAGATTCCATTACTATGTAGTTCTCGGATTCAGACCATGTGAACGTGTAGCCTGAAGTTATGAATTTCTCTAAATCCATTGATCTTCCGGAGGAATCTGTTTGTTGAGTGTTAAATAGTTGTATTTTGGTTTCTGTTGATTTATCTAAGGTATGGTTATAGATCAGAAGAATATTTTGTGAAGATGGAGATGAATACAGCTTTAGGTTTTTAATCTCCCTTTCTGTTAACGTTGCAACTATATGTGGGTTATTGCTTAAATTCCAGAAGTTTCTATTAAGATCGTACCTCCAAATTACTAAATTGGAGTTCTTGTCTTTTGTAATGTATATGAAGACATTTCCATCGTTCGATCTGTGAATCTTCTCGATTGAAAAATCTTTTTGAATAGTAATTTTGCTCTCTAAAATAGGTTTTGTTCTGAAAAGCTCAGCAAGGATTGGCGTTGATTTTTCACTTATCACTTCTATGCTTTTAACCCAGTCGAAGTATCCAGATCTTTTAAGCTTTACTTCTACAAATCCTTCGTCAATTGAGGCAATCGTTTTTGTCGTTTTACCTTTGTTTTCTCCCTCAATTATTATGTCAGCACGGCTAGGGGAGCTGTCTATGTTGATTACCCCTGTTTTTCTAACGTTTCTATCTTGAAGATCTATTCGATATCCCTTGGCGTAGTAGTATACAAATATAGTTCCTACAATGATAAAGGCGGTTGCCAGAATAGCAATAATGACCTGGGCGATAATTTTCATTGCTTTT
>DDBW01000010.1:0-54754 GCA_002335495.1 Candidatus Dojkabacteria bacterium UBA2022
GCTCTTCCGATCTTATCTAAGTTCAACCCGCAGATAATCAGCCAGAATGAAAATACTCTTGATGTCTTGATAGATGGGGTAAAGGTTTCATTTCTGGAATACAAATACAAAATGAATTCTCCCTTAAAAACTTTCGAGGGAGTAAACGTTGCGGATATTATAGACATTGCATGCATGAAATTAACAGCAGTTTCCTCAAGGGGTTCGAAGAAAGATTTTATTGATCTATATTTCATTCTTCAGCAATACCCACTTGAGTATTTACTTGAGCAGTTCAAGAGTAAGTATGTGGGAGTACAGTATAGTATAAAACATATACTGAAATCTCTGATATACTTTGAAGACGCAGAGCAAGATCCAGAGGTAGACTATCTGAACGGAGAAGGGGTTAGTTGGGATTTAGTAAAAAGTAAAATAGTCGAAATAACTGAAGATTACTTAAAAGGCATACAATCAGAGATATGAGAGGTAACTATATAAAGAGGCTCAATACGAGCAAGAAAGTTTTAAGTATACTTACGCTGAGCGACTTTAGTACATGGTCCAGTGCAAACTTAACCGGAGTAATATTTACCCTATTTGCGCTAGAACACATTAAGGATGCAACGATAACGGATGTGGGATTCTCATCTCTGCTTTTCTTGAGCGTGAGCGCTATTTTAAATATTCCTCTTGGAAGGCTTCTTGATAGAACAAGAGGTTTTCTTGATGAGAATTATGTACTTGTAGCATCATCAGTTGTACGAGGAGGTGCTTTGATTCTCCTGGCATTTTCAACCCAGCTTTGGCAATTGTACCTGCTGCAGGCGATACTTGGTGTAGCAAGATCTATGAACTACGTATCCTGGAGAGTACTTTTCAGTAAGTTCTTGGATCCTAAGCATGTTGCAGAGCAGTGGAGCGTATATGACTCAATTATTGCAATTGGGCTTGGATTTGCAGCTTTAATTGGAGGATATCTTGGAGATAACTTCCCATATACCTATGTTATTTTCATAGCAGGGGTAGTTACAATTATTGGAGGGGTATTCCCACTGTTTATACATAAAGAGATCAAAGAGACGGTACAGTAATTTGGCTGTATTATTTAAATATGAAAATATCTAGAGCATACTTTCTTCCTATAGCACTTCTTCTGTTTATTTTTGCATCTCTAATCGTTGCATATGTATATTTCGGGTTTGATTTTGTTAAATGGAATGAGAAGGGGAGGGTGATTGAAACAGAGCAGAAAGATGATGGGAAGGTTCCTGATTCTCAGTCAGAGTTGCCTAAGCCCAATCCTCCGGAAGAGCCTAAAAAAGAGGAGCCTCCTGTGGTTCCGGCAAAGCCAACAAATCCTAATCCTCCTTCAACAAAGAATTGGTGGGAATATCCAACTAATATAAAAAATGTTTCTAAATCAGGAGACGATTTACTGGTTTTGGTGAATAAGGAGTATAGGCTGCCATCAAACTATGCTCCAAAGGACCTAGTACTGGCTGAAACGAGTGGTACTAGGGTAAAGGCAAAAGGATCATACTATGTAAGGTCTGTTGTAATTGAGGATCTTAAGGGGCTTGCAGCCCAGGCAAAAAAGGATGGGGTAGATATATCAGTTATTTCTGCATACAGATCATATAGTACCCAGGCGAGTACATATCAGTATTGGGTTAACTATAATAACGGGTGTGTGAGTTGTGCGGATAAAATTTCTGCGCGTCCTGGGCATAGTCAGCATCAGTTAGGAACTGCAATAGATTTTAGTAGTAGTGAGATAGGGGATAGGTTGGGGAGTGAGTTTGATGGTACAAAGGCAAGTGCATGGTTACTTGCAAATGGATGGAGGTATGGGTTTGTAATAGCATATCCAAAAGGTTATGAGAGTGTAACTGGCTATAGTCATGAGAGTTGGCACTACAGATATATTGGGAAAGCGAATGCGGCTAGTATGAAAAGTAGCGGGGAGATATTGGAGGTGTGGTTGAGGTAACGGTTGCATAACCCATTTTAACAGTTCCAAGATAAATGAAGATTATGTATAATAGCGACATAAATTTGAATCATATAGATCATGGTACAAATAATTGGCAAAGAAAGAGAAGGACAAGAAGATATCATACTTGAAGAAAATGCTACATATAAAATAACTCAGGGGACTGTTGTTGCGTTTGAATATGATTTTGATGGAATAACCGAGATTGCAAAGAACAAAACCGAACTGGGAGAGGGAGCTGTTTTTGAGGTAGTAAATTCGGATTACTCCGAAGAGTATGAACTGATGGATGGTAGTGGGAAAAGTGTAAACGGTATTCTTGTCAGCATTGAGTTTGATATGTATATACTACTAGATGGGGATTATACTTTAGAACAAATACCAGGAGGCGACTTATTCTAAATAGGTAAATTAATATCTGCCTTCCTTACCTTAACAATCTTCATCATACCGTTACTCAATCGTTTATCCACGGCTGCATATCCATATTCCAAAGCAGGACCTTCCATTGCGTCGAGTTTATTTAAAATATCACGACGACTTTTGATATATCCAAGAGTACCAGTTATCATTGATGCTCCGACAGCAATTACCTTATCCATATTTATTGATGGGGAAGGAGGTAGTAAATTTAAGGTTATAAGTGGGCCTATGAATCCACCTAAGAGGACAGGCGAGGCCTTCAAGAGAGTAGAGATCACGTCCTTTATACTCGAGAATCCATTTTGTTTCGCATGTTTTAGTTCATGTGCCATAACTTCCATAACGCCAGTGCGAAATGCGAACTTATTCAGCTTACTTAAAATATCTAGCCTTTGATCAATTGGGGCATTCAAAAGTATATCGTCAAGCCTATCAGCGTGAACATCTTTTATAATCGAGTATCCCAGTTCCTGTTTATCAGGGATCCTTATCTCATTAATGCCTTCTCCCATATGCTTACATAAGTCATCGTATATTTTCTGACCGTAGATTCTCACAACTCTTTTACCGTTTTCCATCCACGCTTTGCACACTCCCATTGTTCGATCAGTTCTTTTATCTATATCTATTAGATCAGTAATAGGAGAGAAAAGTGAAGATTCAGAAAACTCATCTATTCCATCGCCAGCAATCTCAACTCGTATTTTTGCAATTTCATCAGGGGCAATCTCTAAATCAGACCCAAGAAACTGAGCTAACTCTTCAGTGTCGATATCTATAAAATAGGGGAGATTTGGGGTACCAAACTCACCAATGTGAACAATCTCAGGGAGTTTTCTTTCTTTTTCAGTATATTGGGAAATTCCTTCCGTCATTATAGAAATAATCTATACGAAGAAAGTTGTTTTTACAAGGAAGTTTAAAAATACTTATTAGTTATATTTCTTTCTACATAATAAATACAAGATATTTTCTTATATTCAATATGCAGAAAGCAGTGAAGATGAAGAAGGTCGAGTAAGCCACCACGGCATATGTATTAGCCGTGGTGGCACTCTCTTCAATTTTTAATGCTGCAATAAATCGCGGATGGTAACCCACTCCTTCTGCGCCTGAGCGCGGAATTCACGAGAATCCCATTCAACGATCATACAACCACCTCCAGAAGGTGCGCTTGGTAATTGCTTACCGATAATTTCAGCGACCTGAAAGTTCATGCCCCACCAGGCTTCATCAATCCCCAATGCAGGGTGAAGCGGTGCATATCCATGCGAACAATGGATAGATACGTATGAGGACATCGAACTGAACATGCTGGAAGAGATTGTGTCGCCGTTGCCGAAACGAACACGAACATGAGAGCGATACGGAGAGCCATCCATCGTGAGAAACTTCTCAAGAGTAAGGCTATTCGGATCGCAGATATCGGCACGACCGTCTTGCACATCGGTTGCTTCGTATAACCACTGAGGGCCAACGGCATTACCGACTTCGTCACAGACAACATCATTACTGACAACAGTCTGGGACGGTAACACTACCGGGGTGGCACTCGCAGCCGACACAGGCACCGGAGTTTCATTGACAGGAGTAGATCCAGGTTGTAAACCCGAGCCTGCCCATAAAGCGGTTACGGTTTGTTCGACCGAGACAGCTTGCTGGGTACCTGCGATTTGCGTTTGAGCCATTTGAACTTCGTTGAGAGGTTCGGCTACAGGAGAATCATCACCTAAGCACGCGCTCACGAACAAAGCCAAGATGATTCCCAAAACGCTAAGGACAAAAATGTTAGAGCGGTAGAACGGTTGTTTCATTTCAATCTCCATTTCTTTTTGATCGTCGAGGTCTTCTTCGACGTTGATACAATACAAACTACTGTTAACAAGTAGTCTAAATAGTATCAACGCCTGTTAGAAATCGACGTTAGAAAAGGGGGAAACATTCATCTTCACTGCTATAACCTACAGTAATTGGAATAAAACCATACTGTAAGTATTTTTAAAGAACAGTCTAAATTAAATTAGACTATACCTCACGTGCATTATACTAAAAAGGGAAATATTTGTAAACTATAGGGTATTATTTGAATAATGGAATACTCACAGCTTCTTTAAAAGCTTTGAGACTATTGTACGAACTATTCACACTCCAGTTAATACCAGGATGAGTAGGGTCACTCTTATTTTCCAAAGTGATAATACCAACCAACCTTGGGTTATCCTGCATCATACGAATACATTCTGAAATCCATTCATCCTTAAGACCACCCCTCTCTGTAGAACCAAACTCAACAACAATTACAGGACGATCTATAGAACGAATTACACTGTACTGTTTAATATACTGCTCATCACACCTCTTCCATCTTCTATCACTAGGATTACCATCGGCTCCATGATTTAGAACTGTAAGACCAAGATAGTCTACATAGGTATCACCAGGATAGTATCTCAATGTTGTATCAGGCCAGAACATAACAGGGTTCCACATATACCTAACATTAAGGGCTCCTTCTTCTCTAAATATATCAACAATTCTTTGATATGCCTTCACATAGGCTTCAGGTCGTCCTTGCCATGGATACCAACTCTGTTCACCAGGAAAGGTAGACTGCTCATGACCGAACCTAAGAATATATAGAGACCCAAATGCTCTAGAAGCTCGAGCCCATTCTCTTATATACTCATCATGAAGACCTACTGATATAGCTTCTAAACTATACTTAGTATCAATCAATGTGGGGTTCTTAAAATCTCTTTTCCAAGGTTCCCAAGTTACTATTGGAACAATATCTCTTTTATCAAGTTCATTTAGCAAGGCAGAAGGAAACTCTTTATCGAAATCATCCCAAGCTCTAAAAAGCAAAACAAACTGAAGACGATGACCTATTAGATTTTGATACTTATCAATCTCGGAAACCTTAGTTTCATCAAAAAGTCCGAAAATGTAAGCTCCAAGACCAATTCTACCCAGGGGGTTAAGAGTAATATCGGGGTCGGTAATAATAGGGGAGTCTGGGGTTCCAGTATTAACAGTAGTTAATCCACTTATTAAAAGAATCTCTGATTCAATTTTCCCAACAATGGAGTAGAATCTATCTGGACCTAAAAATCTGTAGGTAAGCAGGATAGTGAAAAGGGCAACAACAATTGTGAATAGGAACCTGTATCTATTGCTATCCATATTACTATAGGTTGTTTTAAGTCTAAAATAGAGGTATAATTAAAGGCTAAATGATAATAACATATTTTATTGTTAGATGAAGAATTTAGAAACAAGAACAATTGGATTGATACTATTGATCAGCGGGGCTCTATACTTGAGCTGGGTCGTTGCACATATAAATACGCAGCACCTATGGTTCTCATTATTCTCACTGCTAATATCTGTATTCAGTGTAATTTCAAGTATCCTTCTTGTTATAAACAACTGGTCATGGAAAAGACCGGTTATACATAAACTGGCTCACGGTAATGAGCCAAAGGTTGGAATTATTATCCCTACATGGAGCGAAGATCCAAAATTAGTGCAAAGTGTAGCCAAGTCAGTATTGGCGCAGGACTACCCATTAGAAAAAATTGTACTTGTTATATCAGACGACGCTAGAAACGAGGAGCTAGAAGCCCTTACCTATCAATTAATGAACCAGTATCCTACAGCTAGCATCATATATCATACCCCTCCTAAAAAGGGAGATCCTTTGAGAAAAGGAGAGGGTAAAGCAGGTAATTTGAACTCAGCTTTAGAATTATTAAGCAGAGATCCAAGTATTCACTTTATAGAAACTAGAGATGCTGATGACTTTGTTGTAGATAAGAACTTCTTAAGAATCGTTACCGCCCATCTCGTTAGAGATGAGAAACTTGCCTTTGTTCAAACAATAAAGAAGTCAAAAGTAAATGCGAATGATTCGTTCTCAAACAACGAGACTCTCTTCTACCACAGTTTGATGCTTTCAAAGAACGCAGCTAATGCAGTATTCCCTTGTGGATCAGGATTGCTATGGAGAAAGGAAGCACTACTAGATATAGATGGATTCCCAAGCTGGAACTTGGTAGAAGACTTCCAATCAGGACTTGAGGCATTAAGAAGAGGGTGGAAAGGGGAGTTCGTTCCAATAGTTGGAGCATATACTAAAACCCCTCCTGAAGATATACCTAATGTATACAAACAGAGAGGAACATGGGCGGCAGATTCATTAAGATTGATGTTCTATTTAAATAAGAAGGGGTTAACATTAAGACAGAAGCTACATTTTATAGAACCCGGTTGGTTCTATATATTCTCAGGTGCATACTTCTTATCAGGCCTTATACCTGTCATAACATTGATGTACGGAATTCTACCTGTAACTCAAGGTGGTTTTGACTACTTTATTAATGTAACTCCATATATATTATCAACATACCTATTCTTACTCTCTCTTGATAGGAAACAAGGGGTAGGGCATAGGGATATAATGAATACCATAAGACTCGGCTTCCAACTCGGACCCGTATACTTTGGAAGCTTAATTAGAACCCTCATCTATGGAAAGCACAGAAAACCAGCATATAGATTAACAAGAAAATATAACAGACCTGGTATATACTTTGGTAAGACATTTACTCAAACCTTGATGACTGCATTGCTTATCTATGCAACGTACATCCACATAATGAACGCAGGAGGCGATATCACAAAAATAAACCTCTCTACACTACCATGGGCCCTTACCCACATATACTTCCTTGGAGGAATGTTTAGACTTAGCGTTTACAAGTTTAATCCATTCAGATTGATTGGTGAAAACATTGGCCTTATTCCTAAAACCAAACAAGCTTACCAATAGAAAGTTCTAGATATTTATTAAGCAGCGAGGGGAAGTGCTACAGCAGAGCTACCTGCCATATTCTTTTTGTTTGAATTACTTCCAGCATCAAACCCTCGTACTTTATCAATGATAGTCCATGTAAATGGTTGGTATCCGTAGGCATGATCCATGTAGGCTTGATTACCATCCTTAAGATCCCCGAAGGTTGTCATAGAGAAACCTTTACGTGCAAGATAGTCAACAAGAACCATCTGCGAAAAGTATGCGGAAGATTCATCCACTATATTTGCATAATAACCGTCACCGATCCAGGAGTCTTTATTCCTAGACGAAACGTACGAAGCGACATGAGCAACAACAGCAGGGAGCATAAACCATGGATTTACCCCTATTGCGAGCAATGTAGATGCAATTGTGACTCCGGATAGCATCATTCTCTGTAAGATAAACTTAACCCTTCTATTAATTAACTCAGGATTCTTAGCATGTACATCCATATGAATTGCCTCGTGAGCAAGCGCACCTGCCGGAGTATTAATACCTTTAGTGCCTCCCGCATTAACCTTCCAGAAAGCTGCATCTCTAAGATAGACATCCTTAGTATCAGTATTCGCAATTGTTAGTGGAGTAGCGGGATTTAATACGTATGCAAACCAGTGAGCTTTATGATAGTAAAGATCTCCAGACTTCATTAATGATGTAACATCAAAGGTGTTTCCACCCTGACCTCTTTGTAATATTTTAGGAATACTAACACCTTTGGCATTTGAACTTTTACCTTTAACATCAAAAACTACATCAACGGTGTCACCACCTAATACTTCGTAGTTAACTCTCAGATAACGACCATTAAATGAAGCCTTAAAATCTTTAGTATCAAAGGTCTTAAACATTCCTTTAATATGTCTTTTAATCTCTGGATTTTCTGCAATAATCGCATTTTTGTCCATCCTGGAAATATCCTGAAGTTCAATATCAAACAAATCATCACTATCTTCTAGTTTCTGCTCATTAAAATACTCTTTTGGTTCAAGCGCAGGTGTGATAACTCTTTCTGAGTATGTCTCAACAATATCATGGACAGGAGGAATTGAATCTGAGACAAATTGTTGATCGATTCCTTTTGGTACGGCCCAATTCTTGCGAACATCTTCCCATCCCTGGGAAACAGCCATATTTGTAGTTTGCGAGGTATTAATCATAGCCTATTATACCCTATAGTACTATCAATTTAAAGTATTTCACTATAAGGCTAAAAGTTATTGACACTACACTAGGAAAGTGATTTTATGTATAAGGGTTATAATAAATTTTTGACGACTGCCAAATGGATTTACAACAATTAAACGAAGTGTTAAATCAGTTAGAAACCTACTTAGAATCAGCTTCAGAGGAGAGTATAAAGGAAGAGAATAAGGTATTTGTATACTCTGAAATTTCGAACTTAAGAGTTAATCCAACTCCTGAACACTTACAAACATTTATGGAAACCTTAGGCCAGTACTTATACCTTCCTAAACAAGAAGTAATGAGCGAACCTCCAGTTATGGATCAGACACCTGCCGTGATGCCAGCAGTGACATCCCCAACCGATGAAGACCAGAGGAAAATAGAGGAATTAGTTGCGAGTTTAAAGGCGTTGAGAAACACTTCTGAAGAGCCTGCATAAGCAGATTGCACTTGAATATAAAGCTATGTATATTATTAATTGAATTAAATAAAAAAGAGAAGGTTTATGAATAACTCTACAATATCTATTCTCGCTCAAGACTTGTTCAAGTTACTTGATATGGATGCCCTAGAAGCATCTGAAAAGGAGTTATTCCTAAGCGATTTCCTTAAAACGGTATCTAGATATTTCTTCCAAGAGAAGCTTGGAAAGGTTCTTTCCGCACAGGAGAAAGAGACACTAGCAACCAAATACGAATCATTGGACCAGGAAAACATATACGCACTGATGGAAGAGATGTCTAACAGAATTGAAAACGTAGAAGAGTTATATACGGAGGCGTTGGTATATGTAAAATCTCAGGTTGTTAAAGATTTCTATAAAGATAAAGTAGGTATGTTAGAGAAGTTGGTCGCAGAAGAGGAGGATGTAACAGTGAAGCAAAACCTCAGCTTTATGTTGAGCCTAGCCAAAAAGAAACTAGATTTTGCCTTGAATGAAAGGTACGATCAAATAATTAACATATCTAATACAGAAGAAATATGAACATGTCATCAGCACAGGGGGGGGAAAACAGTTCAGGAGTACCTTCATCATGGATACCTATAGAAGCCTTAAATAATGCAGAGGCTGTTCAAAAATCACCTGGAGAGATGAGGGACTCTCTGCAAGCTTTAATGGATAAACTCGATAAGATCGGGGGTATGAACCCGACGGAACTAGCTCAGAAATTCATCGGATTGCTGGATATGCTTGATAAAAATCAGGGTGAAAAACCTCCTGTAGAAATGCCACTCCTCGAAGAATCAAAAGATGTTAAGAAAGAAAATGGGAAGCTAGTAATTGAAGTCAAAGACCCAACCGTTACAGGGGAATTCGTAGGAAGCAATGGAAAATCCAAAGCGGAAGAGCTATTTATGGCTCTCACCAATAAGACAGAGGTAAAGACGGATCCAAAGCAAAATGCAACAAAACTAGATGTAGTTGCTGTTGTTCCTGTTGGCGGAAAGAATTCCAAAGTTGATATGGAGGTTGGCTTTAAACAAACTGCTAAAGGTCCTAAGGATGAAGGAGCTGGAACTGACGAGCTATCATTCGCTCCCCTGAATAAAGATGGCAAACCTGATAACAGTAGAAGAATAGTGGTAAAGATTGAAAGAGGTCAAAATCCAAATGGTGTTCCCCAAACAAAAGTATTTCTTGAAATTGCACAACCAAAAGACCAATATAAACTCGGTGCTGACATTGGTGAGTTCGCCCAGAATGGTGAAGAGCTAGCAAATATTGAGAATGCCCTCCGAAGTCTAAGTGGTAAAAACGACCCTTCATCTGAATTTATTAGAGGACAGATGATAGCCAGAAGAGATGCTATTCAACAAAGTATGGAGAAATCTGGAGTAAAAGAAGTAAAAGTAGATAAAGATAAGCAAACAAGAGAAGATTTAGCAAAAGTAGTCGGACTACTAAATGTCAAAAAAGGTGACATCCGATTATCACAAGATCCTGCAGCTCCACTTAATGATGCCAATAAAGCTCAACTTAGTGCAATTGATGCTGTAAGGAAAGTTCTTGATATACCTGGTCAGCTTACAAATCCAAAGAGAAAACAGGAAAGTCGTGAAGCTGAAGCACCAGAAGCTGGATTATCAGACTTCTTGAGACAGTTACAGAAAGAACCTAACTTAAATGGGAACCCGCAACCAGCTAGAAACCCAGGAGAAGCAACCCCAGCAGCTCAACGGAAAACCGAGACAACAACCCAAGCAGAACCAGGAGTACAAACAGCTGAGGCAAAAGCCTTAAGAGAGAAGTCAAAAGAAGAATTGGTGGCAGAGTTTGATAAAGAGTTAGATGGTTTGAAGAAACTTAATGAAGAGAAGAGTAATCTTGAGACTAAGATTGCTGAACTCAAGAAGGCAGGAACTGAGGTACTATCAAAGGAAGACAAAGAAAAACTAACAGCACTTGAGAAAGAGCTAAAAGAAACTTCTGAAAAAATAGAAATCGTTAAAACCCTATCAGACCTAGGATTACTAAACTTCAAATCAGAAAAAGCAAGGACTCAGATAGGGACAGAAGTTATTAGCCCAGAAGACCTTGCTAACCTATCTCTAGCTAGACTCTATGCACTTCTTGATGCTAATGCCACAGCACTTGCAAAGGAGATTGAGAAAGATAAAACAAAGGATCAGGCTAAAGTAGATAGACTTGCCAAGATAAAGTCTATAGCAGACTTTATGCTCAATACATCCAACGGCACTCATAAAAAATTCACAGATAAGGAATTCAAAGACCAGAAGGGTGTTGATGTTGTACTAGCATGGTTGAATCAGTCACTAGAAAAGACAAACGACAACATAAAACCATTTAAGGATAAAGAAGCCGCAGGTAACGAGAAGGCAGCACTTAATGAGACTCAGATTAAAGAACTTGAAGCCCAACTTGCAGAGGTAAACAAGAAGATCGCAGAATCAGAAACTAGAGCTCAGGCAATAATTGCCGCGCTAGCAGGTAAAATGGGAACAGAAGAGTGGCTACTACTAACTCAAAGACTTAACGATGCTCACGGAGGTAAATTTGAAGGGAAAGGGCCTGAAGTACCAGCTCAAGCAGAAGCCCAAGCTAATGCAGCTATCGCTGCAAATTGCCTACGAAAGATTGATCTAGACTTAGAACAGAGAGCGGAGCCAGAAACCTCAAAGGTAAAGAAATTCTTCAAGAGAGCCGCAGAGGTATTAACATCGGTATTCGGAGGTATCGCAGCAAGAACAGCCGTTAAAGCGATTGTAGTTGGTGCTCTAGGAATGACCCTCGGTGGACCAGCAGGTCTTCTTGTAGGTGGTCTCGCAGGAGCTCTCGCAGGTGGAGCATCAAGCGCGATCTTCGGAACATGGATGCACTATAAAGTATTCCATAACGATAAGATGCACGCTGTATATGCTGAAAATGCAAATCCAGGAAAAATGGATATCTTTAGGGGCAAGATCTATGAGAAAGCCAATGAAATATATGAGACACCACAGAGAATTAAGAACATTGCCGCTGTATATAACAGTATTGTTTCAGGACAACTACAACCAAATCAACTAAACGATGAACAGAAGAAAGCTGTAATGGGAGTAGTTAAGGACTCAAGATTCATGAAATTAACAACCAACTACATTGGTGTTAACGGTCTAGGACTTGGAAACGACCTATTCAAAGCAGCCGATGGCAAAGGAATTGCTATCGAGGATGGATTAAGAGACTTTGCGACCAGATTTGATAACTTTGTAAATGCAGCTATTAATTCGAATCAGATCGCACAAGCAGATGTTGAATCAACGCTTAAGAGTGCTGATGATGACGCTAAAGCTAAAGTTGATCAGGTAATTACCTCTGCATCATGGACTAAGTTCTTCAAGGGAGCTTTGATCGGTGGTGTATCAGGCTTCTTGGCGCAAGGAATCAGCAACGCACTCGAAGGACAAACCTTCTGGGGTGGTGAAGTTATAAATGCAGATTCAACAACAGCTGTAGCAGCAGATACAACTCTAACACCAGAACAGGTAACGGACTTAAATAAGGAAGTTGCTGAGATTGCTCAGAAGCATGGAGCTGAACAGGTACAGTTCCTTAAAGATACATACAACTTAACAGATGATCAGACTGCAGAGCTTCTTAAAGGATTCGATGCAAATGGAGATGGTATGTTTGCAGGTAACGAAATTGTTCAACTACAAGCAAATCTTGATCAACAGTTTGGAATCGTAATTCCTAATGCAGAGGCCGCAACTACGATGACTGGCAATTGGGAAGCTCCATTCAATGGAACTCTCGGTAAAGAGCTACCAAGTGAATGGACTGAGACATGGACTAAAGGAATATACAGTGTAGGTAGAGGCCATAACTTCGCAGGAGCTGAGTTCAGTTTGAACGGAACTCCAGGAGTTGGTGGAGACCACTATGCATTAGCAAAAGCTTTGCAGTATATGTCACATAATGTACCTGCAGAGAACATGAATACAGAGGAAGCCGGAATAATGGTATCTCATCTATACGGAACTCTCCTTACGGAATCGGGTTCACAGATGAGTGATGCTCAGATTGCAGAATTTGCAGGAAGAGTAGCAGAGAGATATGCAGGAACTGAATTTGATATGTCTGGATTATTTGTACCAGGAGGAGCTACTGAAACGATAACTACAACCGTAACTGAAGGAACTAGTGTAGACGGTCTCTTGATGCCTTGGTACGCAGCAGTGAACGAAACTCAATCATTGGTAAATACAATGATTGGTGAGAATGCACCAGGAGTAGCGGGTGGAGTAGCTAACAAAGTTGGTGACTTTATAGTTGAATCAACAAGAAAGGTGTCTGAACTTGGAACAACAGGTGCACTAGCAGGAATGGGTATTTCTATGTGGGCTGCTAATATGTACACACCAGAGAATAGAGAGTTTGGACAGAGGACTGATGAACAGAAGAAAGATCAGGGAACTGGTGGCAATACAGGGCAGGGTGGAGCAACAACAGGTGGACAGCAAACACCTCCAAATAATACAGGTACTCCTCAAGCACCAACAGGAGCAGGACAACAGACGACAGAGCAGGGAGGACCAAAACCAGCAGATAATAATCCAACAAATGGAGTACCAGGAGCAAGTCCAGTACAGCCAGTAGCAGCAACCGTAGGAGCAACTAACGCGAATCAAGTACCAGGTGGAGTAGGTATTAAACCTCTTACGTCACAAGGATATGAAATTTCGACGAATGTAACAACAGGTAGACTAATTGCACCATCACAAACATGGAGAGAGCAGTCCGGCCAACTTAGTGAATTTGCACTAAACCACGGTAAGCTTAATGCGCTGAGAGTGGTGGGAGCTAAACTTGCCAGTGGTCTTTGGGAAGCTTCAACCGCATTGGTAAGAGGAAGGAATCCATTCAAGAATCAATTAAATCAAGAGATTATTAATAGCGTAAAGGTTAATAACTCTCTAGCAGTCCTTGATACAAAGAACAATCAAGTTGTTGAAAGTAGGTTTAACGTAGCAGGTTTAAGAGCTGATGAAATGGAACAAGCCGTAGGTCAACAGATTATCAATATGAAAGAGGATATTCGAGGAATGCTTAAAGGATATATCAAACAAGCTCTTAATATTGAATTCGGAAATGGAGCGAATACATTAACTGTTGCAGAAGGTAGGGATCAAGTACATCCTTCCGATAACGAAGCCCTTAAGCTCTTCTTAAGAGAGAACAAGGACACCAAGATTAATGATGAGATGGTGGACGCGTTCATGAACTTGATGATTATTCTTAACGACCCAAATAACTATAATCAAAACGCAAGTAAATTAAATACTAAGGGTCAAGCAGAGTTTGAAGCAATTGCACAATTGATGCTTGATAGAGAGAAGCAGTGGTATGCAATACTTCCAGGTAAAGCAAGTGCAAAGATCAATACGGAGTATAGAGGAATGCCATTAGTAGTATCAGACGCAATAATCAGATCAGCTTTGGAGCTATCAGGATTCAAACTAACTGACGAGATGAGAAAATCCGCTCAGTACTTTACAAACATTGATCAAATGAGTCGAAGCGCTGGCTACTTAGATCCAAAGGGAGGATTCTTCAACGCATTACAAGCAATAAGACACTCTCAAGAGATTAGGGGAGGAAGATTAGGAACTCCTGTAGCAAGAGTCGAGGGAACGCCAGTACAGCAGGTACAAGCCAATGAAACAGACCCAGTTCCTCCAACAATAAATCTAGTATGGGACGAAAGAGCTACCAAACCAACTGGCGCAAGGCGAGTTATAGTCTAGAGAGAAGTAAGAGTAGTAACAATACTGGGTAGTATTGACCTAAATAACAACCTATAGTATAATACAACTAAGATATTTTGATATATCTTGGCTCTTTTAGAACCTCAGGTTTAGTATCATACTAACAACTTTGATTGCCCCCAGAATTGTTAGTATGATGCCATTGGCATCTTTGTATCCACCCTTTCAATTTGACATAGGAGGTCAAAATGGGTTTTTTCGATTTTCTCAAGAAGCAAGGTACGGAAAGTGCTACAGTTCGTGCAGCTCGCGCATCCGGAGGGAATGTAAGCGGTTACGTTGTATGCGTAAACCTCTTGGATGATGCACTCACGGCAGCGGCAGCAGCATCAGGAATTCGTTTCCGCCCTGGCGCAAGAGAGCGTATTCGTGCAGCTCTGCGTGCAGAGATTTCCGCTGAAGGAACTGATCAGGTCGTGCTCAATCAGACCCTCAGAACCATCATGACGGAAATGTTTCAGCAGGGAAATCCTGTTCCTTCGATGCCAAGTGCTTTTACGCCCTCACCTGCCATTCCTCCCGGATACCAACTTGTCCCTTTGGCTACTCAAGTAGCAACTCCTCCCCCCCCCGCAATGGTATGGGAAGAAGAAACAAAGGAAGAACAAGGTCCGGAAAAGAAAAGCAAGAAAGCCAAGAAGGTGTAATGCCACAACCTGAGGACCGGATGGTTGCAAAGATTTTATATCAGCAACCATTCGGTTCTCTACTTGTTTACACAAGTAACCCTAAATGTTATCTTGTATAAGAAAGTTAAGAACCGAAATAAATGAAGCCCACTAGAGAAAAGAATGCCCCTTCGTATCACGTAGATGTTCTTGGTTATAATGCAAACGTCGTAGAGGATGGACCAAGCATGACCAACAATAACTCAAGACCTTTAGGGGCAGGAGGAGAAGCAAAAGTTAAACACTACAGAGTGCATGATGAAGAAGGTGTCACACACGACAGGGCAATAAAGATTTTTCATCCACCATTCACGAGATTAGCTGAGAATAATCAACTAATCGAACTACAACCCAGTGATTTACCTCAAAACGAATTGGGAATCGAACTCAGTAAACCTGCCTATATTGTGGCATCTAATGCCCGATTTTGTGGCAATATTCATAATCCACAAAAGATAAAAAGTATAATCAATAGCAATGAAGATAAGTTACGAGATTTGGGAATCCAGGCATACCACCTTCGACAGCTACAAGAATCGTTTGGCAGCACTAGTGAAATAAATACACAGGGGTTTTTAAATTTTTTAAGATTTCGAGCGCAGCAAGTAGGAGACTTTGCGGCTTTGCAAAGGATTCCGCCAAGAATAGACATGCCAAAAGACTACGATCAGGGAATGATCCAAGCCATGAATAAAATGGCAAGATGGGCTAGCAAAAACTTTCCAAACCTAATGATTCCAAAACAACTTTTTCCGGAATTTTTACAGTTCGGAGTACTTGATGAAAGATATGGTGAAGATGCAGGAAAGTTTTATGTTGTGATGGAGTATGTACCAGAGACCCTTACCTCGAAAATTGAGACCGGACTGTCAACAATTGAACGCTCAAATCTAAACGCAGGTGCAAGCATGGAAGACCCATCAGGAATCGTAAGTGCAGTTACGCATATAATAAATTCTCAATTACCTATGCACAAACTTACTCAATTACAAACGGTAATTCAAATTATTCACTCTTTTGGATTCGTATTCGGAGATTTAAAAAGAGGAAATATAGGATTCTTGAAGGATGGAAATATAACTCTACTTGATCCAAGTTCAATGATTAGGATTGGTACGATACAGGATTTTGCTACAGAAGAATTTTTGCCAGAAGACCAACAAGCCCTAATGCGATTTGGACAACTCAGAGGAAAGCCGGACAATGACATTTACGCCTTAAACCTGATTTTACAAAAGGTGAAACAAGATATGGCGAGAAGCTTACAATTGGGAATGGGATTTGATAAAGTTATAAAGGATGAGGATAAATCACACGAGACAGCGACATTTAGAGCTAAACTTTTAAGAAACTTATAACATGGGACTCGGCCTTAAAATTGAAAACTTCTTCCTCTCTGGAGATGCAAGACTTGCACTGCAGAAAAGGGTGGATGCAAGTCCCGAACAAGATATTGATACTCTCTCAAAGTTCAATAAAGCAAAATCAGAAAAACTTCCATTGAAGGATACATTTGGGAACCTTGAAATACCAGCATACGAAGTTACTACAAACATACCCAGTACAACAAAGGGAAAGCATCTGGGGATAATTCAAATACATCCAAATGGAGAAGAGGAGCTACCATACCAAAGCATAGGTTTTGATCCTGAACGTGATCCAACTCCTAGGGAAAAACTAAAAGGAGGGGGAGCGAAGGTAATAGATATCTCGATGAAAGGATGTAGGATTATAGGTATAAACCGCCCAGCAATTGGAGCTCAACATCCAGTACAGGATGCAAGTGGAGTAACTTTCTATCGATCAAAGGGCGGAGACATACATATTGGATTACATGTCTGCGATGGTAATACTGGTCTAGAGATTTCAGAAGATGAGCTAAGTCCATCACAAAAAGACAAGTATATTAAAACGAAAAGATACGATAAAACTTCTGTCAAAATTATTGGGGAGTCAGAGTATTACTCCACTCGAGGGGCACGAAACAGCTCGAGATCAATTCTAGAAGGGAGTGCAAATGCAGCTAGGTTTCTTGTTAATCACTTTGTAGAGGAGAGACAGGAAATGGGAATAGAAACTCCAAAGGGAGGTTCTACCTTACAGGCTACAAGGTTAGTAATCGGCAAAAAAAATATGTTAATAGATGCCACATGCCTTGGAGTAGACTCAAGGACAGCACCTAATGGAGTAGGAGACTTAGGTTATATGGCATTGGTAACAAAAGAAAAGGGGATAGAAATGATAGACATCCAGGGTAATTCGGAATTTGACTTATCCCATGACCCAGTCAGGTCAAGGTATGGTTTCGATATAATTCAACCTACTATTCAGACTGAGGTCAGTAAGGGAATATTTATAATAACAACCGATGGATTTAAACTGGATGATAACGGAATTAAAAAGCTTACTCAAGTAGTTAATAACCCCGATTCCGCAGAAAGAGTTCGTCAATTACAAAATAAGGATCTACTTACAGAGATTTTTGGAGCAAGTTATGACGATGGAACATGTTGGATAGTAATGTCAACTGAGAATAGTCCTAACGCTATTACTAGAAGACAAGAACGGGCTATGCAAGTGGAGACCACTAGCAGTGAAATCATTAAAAACTTAGATGCGATAAAGGAACAAAGTAAGACATTTTTAAAAATAAACTATGCAGAGGTATCAACAGAAGTAGAAGAGTTTGAAAGATTACTTAGGGCGAAAACGAGCCCCTCTGATAAAATGCAAGGACTTCAAACTAGGTATGAACATATTTCAGGAACCCTCAAAGAGATGGTGGATCTTGAGCTAACTGTCGCCAGAATTGAGGCGCAGATTAACCTTATACATGTAACTGATACGATAACAAATAACCTAACTAATTACCAAGTTGACGACCGCCTTGCCGGCTTTCTAAGACTACTTTATACTGATAAACCTGGCAGTATACCTAAAAAAGTCTCCAACCCTAAGGATAGAGAAGTTTTAGCTAATATAATAAACGTTCTGGAAGTAAATAGTATAATTGAATTTAAAGGTAAATCAGGGAAGGAAATTCTGGAAAACTTTAGGAAAACAGGCGACAGTGACTCACTCAAACAGCTTATTGGTAGAATTAAAAACAGACCAAGCTCAGACTCGATTGAGTTAGTAATACAAGCAACAAAAAATGGTGGTAAATCTAAAAAATCCATTACAGCAAGTCATAGAGAGACCTCAAAAGCATTATTTGATTCTGCAAGTAGCAAACTATCTGAACTTGAGAGGCAAATACAGGCGATGAGAGAGACTAAGATTTGACAAGGTGAGTTCACATTATTTAATTTGGGAAAATAAATAGCATAATGAAACTCTGGTCTGTAGGTAGGATGGGAACTTGAACAGGACCTAGAATCTCAGTAACACCAACTTCTTCTTGTTGCCCGATACCTAATAGACTCATATACAATGTATAACATATAACAGTAGCCGTTTCACCTACTTCAACGGATGCTTCTCTTTATGCACTTCCTGTGCAAACCTATCCGATGCATGTACGTATCTAGTAGTGGTATTCAAACTCTCGTGACCCAGTAGAACCTGAATAGCCGCAGGACTAGCTCCATTTTCAGCTAAATAAGTTGCAAAACCGTGCCTTAAACTATGCGCAGAAGTTGGAACAAGAATACCTAATCTTCTTCTATAATTTGCAATACACTCCTGAAAATAGTTCGTAGATAATCTCGCATTATCCTGTTTAGATCTACTTCCGCTGAAAGGAATAAACAGGGCAGGGGAGGAAAACCTATTTAAATACCCACTCTTCCTATACTCCTCAACCGCCCTCACATACTTCCATCGATGATCCATACCACCAACCAAATCAATATTTAAACCCTGTTTTTCTTCTATTCCCCCAGATGTTTCACGAACCGTAGTAATATGATTCAACCTTACCTCTAAGTATTTATCCAGCCAATCTATAGCCCTAGGCGTTAAATATACAAACCTTTCCTTTTTCCCTTTACCTTTAATAAACAGCTTACCATCCAAGTTAATCTGATCCAAATTCAAGTTTATTAACTCTGAAATACGCATACCTGTAGAAAAAAGAAGCTCCATCATAGCTCTATTACGAATCCCAACCTCACGATCATGCTCAAACTCTAATGGAGATTCAATTAACCTCACAAGATCTTCCAATTCAGCCACCTGAGACTTCTTACGATCAGCCTTAATCAGTTTAATAGCATCAGGCGGAATTGGAACTTCAATATCTCTGTCTATTAAAAATTTCAAGTAAGATCTCAAAGCACTCAACATACGATTTACACTACGAGCATCCAAACCATTCTCAGATCGACTCGATGCATTCTTAGGCTTCCCATATATTCCCAGTGACCCGAACACCTTGCGATACACGTCATCCAGGAACTTACCCTTAAACTCAGTACTTTCCAAACTTCCCCCAGGTGTTGTTACAGCCCCCTGAGTACTATCGTGCGTTCTAGACCCCTCAGAGCCCTTCGAGGTATCTTTTGTCGTACCTAAGCCGTTTTTCAAGTATCTAACCCTCAAATTATCCAAATCTGTCAGATGATCTCCATTCCTTAAGTACCCTTTATACAATGTAATGGTCTCTTTATCTATCTTCTCAAAATCCCGACCGTTAACATCTATAAAAACGGCAAAGATACTCAAGTCACGTGCATAGTTAAGTACAGTTTGCATACTGTAATTGTTATTCTGAAGCTCAAGCAAGAAGGAATCCTGAATAGGTAGTTTAGGAATAGCCTCGTTGACAGTTTTTTGATTAGACATAGGAGTAGGGGGCTAAAATTTTAAATTCCCAGGTATATTGGAAAATATCCTTAATATATAAATAAAAAGAGGAGTATCTACTATCCAAATGTATTTCCATACTTAAATATACATTAATTTAGAATTAATAAAAATGGCTTTAATAGAGCACTCTTCCACTTTTAAACATACCTTACCGCATATAAGGGCGATTATACTCGGCAATATATTACATTAAATATAGATCCAATTCAAGAATAGAGCACCCTCTCCTAATATGTATACAAATACTAATTAATACTGATAATTCTAAATCTACATTTATTTAATTACATAAAAATATATCGGAATAGCAAGAAATAGTGGAGTACTCCCCCAAAGGGTTATCCACATAAATTACTACAGGATATATTTACTATAGGATGATATTAGCACTCCCCCTCCCCTTTGCTTATCGTAACATGAAAATTTTGAATTCCTAAATTACAAAAGCCGCTACAAATATTGCTGTAATAAAGAAAATGTACTGTAGAATTGTAAAAGGCGTTAACATATTCCTCTGCTTTTTAGTAATAATCTCGAGAGCAACAAATGCCCCTATCGTAGGCGCCAACGCTATAACCTCATGAGACTGTGAAACAATGGCAGTAGAGATGAACATTGATAACATAAACAGCAATACTAAAATAGTATACTCCCCTAACCTCTCTTTACCAAGATCCATATGCTTTAAATGGAAAAATACTAATGAGAAAAAAGCAAAAGCCAGAATCAGAGTTGTAGGTATGATATCCAGGTTACCATCTAACAGTCCTAATGCTAGAAAGAAGGTGGCGATAAGAGTGGCAAGGAAAGAAACAGTACGAGCCGCCTGTATAAGAGGAATCTCTTTTACGGTCGCGACATTAAATACATTAGACATTAAAAATACAACATAGGTACCAATAAAGAGAAGAATCAGCATACCAACTAGGATTAATATCTCATACACCCTCCCTACTCTCCTAAAGAAGAACATTTCAAGAAAGATAACTTCCGACATAATAAACATCGCACTTTGTGGCAAAATGTAGAGGAGAGAATGCAACGTCACCTGAAACTTAAATGCCCATATAAGACCAACATATGCCACCGCAAAGTACACTAAAGATCTAAGTAAAACAACTATTGGGTTAACAATATCAGTAGTCTGGGTAACTTTGAATATAAGAATAGATATAGAGATAATAAGCGCAAGCGTGAGGATCCTACCTTTCTTTACATTATCGACTGTTGTTGGAATTTCCATCTTTATATTATAGAACTTAATCCAAGAATCTCAATGGCGTGCTTTAAACCTCTCTCTGTAAGAACCCTTCCTCGAGAAGTTCTCTGCAATAAACCGCATTTCATTAAGAAAGGCTCGTAGACAGCCTCCACAGTATTCACATCCTCTGAAATGGCTGCGGCCAAAGTAGATAAACCAACTGGTCCCCCATTATAGTTGTTATATATAGAAGATAATATTTTCCTATCTATCTCTTCCAACCCCATTTCATCAACCCCCAAAAGATCCAAAGCCTTAGAAGTGGTATCAAAATCAAGATGGGAAGTTAAAACCTCTCCCTCAGCGTAATCCCTCACTCTTTTTAGAAGACGAATTGCAACACGAGCAGTTCCTCTAGATCTTTTGGCAATCTCCATCAAAGCTTTATCCTCATATCCAACCTCCCACAATCCACACGCCCTCTTAAGAATTAAAGTTAAGTCGTCCTCACCAAAATATTCCAAGCGCTGGATTAAACCGAAACGATCCCTCATTGGTGAACTAATTTTACCAATCTGGGTAGTAGCACCTACTAATGTAAAAGGCTCAAGAGTAAGACGGATAGTCTTAGCAGAAGGCCCCTTACCCATAACGATATCAATCGCCCTATCCTCCATAGCTGGATATAAAATCTCCTCTACAGTTCTAGGAATTCTATGTATTTCATCTATAAAAAGAAGGTCATTAGCCTTTAAATTGGTTAGTATCGCCGCAAGATCCCCAGGCCTTTCTATCGCAGGACCCGAAGTTATACGAAGGGAGGCTCCGATTTCATTAGCCAGAGCTATCGCAAAAGTAGTCTTACCAAGCCCAGGAGGACCGTAGAAGAGAATATGGTCGAGGACCTCTCCTCTTCTCTTTGTTGAATTAATCATCATTCTCAATTTACGTTTTTCGCTCTCCCTGCCAACAATATCATCTATTTTAGAAGGACGAATTGACTGCTCTGCAGGTGCAGGATCAGAAGCAACAACAACAGGCTCAACAACTCGTTGAGTTTTCTGTTTTTTATAACCATCTTTACTCGATTCAATCACGAGGATTTAAGTACTAATTTAATAAGTTCCTCTACAGAATAATCCTGCTCCTTCAAAATGTCCTTAGCGGCGTCAGAATAAGCTTTAAGCGAATCCCCTGAAAATCCTAAGGATTTTAGGGCCTGACTAAGCTCGTCCAAAGTGTGCTTCTTTTCATCCCCGGCTATACCTTCTACCATAATACCCAAAGCGTCCACTTTATTGCTTAGTTCTATTACTATTTTTTGCGCCCCTTTCTGCCCCAAACCTGAAACCTTCCCTAGAGCTTTATAATCTCCAGATGTTAAAATTTCATATATCTCCCCTACTGAGTAAATAGAAAATATAGCCATCGCAATCTTAGGCCCAATACCTGATACAGAAATCAGCATTTCAAATACCTTACGCTCCTCTATAGATCGAAACCCATACAAGGTTTGACTATCCTCTCGTACAACTAACAAGGTATGAAA
Organism: Candidatus Dojkabacteria bacterium UBA2022; assembly: GCA_002335495.1. Taxonomy (GTDB): domain Bacteria; phylum Patescibacteriota; class Dojkabacteria; order SC72; family SC72; genus UBA2022. The sequence goes on from DDBW01000010.1 coordinate 22,939, forward strand.
AACGACCTCGTTACCGACGATATAATTCAAAAGTCTGGATACAACAACCTGATACCCTATACCATTATTTAACAAAACATCCACAAGCTGATACCTATCCTGAGCCTCTACAGCAATAATTTTTCCCTGTATATATGAAATCATATAAGTATAGTATAAAGGTTATTTACCCAATATACCATCCATTTTTAGAGAATTGTAGCAACATACCGCGGCAGCAATAGCATCGGCGGCATCATCAGGTTTTGGAAGATGTTTTAAGTCCAGCAACTTCTTAACATTCTCCTGCACCTGCCTTTTATCCGCCCTACCACTTCCGGTAATCGCACTTTTAATTTGAGGAGGAGTGTACTGGTGAATTGCTAGGTGATTTTGTTGCATAACAAGCATGCAAACTCCCCTCGCCTCACCTACAGCCATGGCTGTCTTAACATTATTAGTAAAAAGAAGAATTTCAATAGAAGCAGCATCAGGTTTAAATACGTTAACTATGTTCTGCAAATCCTCGTAAATTTCCTGAAGTCTAAAGCTGTTAGCTATCCCCGAGTTTGTTGATATAACACCAAAATCGACAGCCTTAATACCATTATCAAAATCAACAACTGCCCACCCAGTAGTTGCAAGTCCAGGATCAATTCCTAAAATACGCATACGAATGAATAAAATATTAGATCAGAGCAAACTAATCTTCAAGGTCTGTCCATACTTCTTGAACATCGTCATAATCTTCAAGAGTTTCCAAAGCCTTTACAACCTTCTCCATATCCTCATCAGAAATTTTCTTAGTCATCTTAGGGAGTTTAACCAATTTTGCCGTAGTAACAACGTAACCTAAAGCAATAACAGCATCCCTAACCTTTGCTAAATCTTTGTATTCACAATACAATTCTAGAACATGATCCTCATTCACCTCAATATCCTGTATACCTTGAATATCCATTAACATCATCATTACATCCTCAGTATTTTCGGCCACAAAATAATCTTCTTCTCCAAACTTTTCAGACTTTACCATCTTCCCAGGTTTTACAGCTACAAAACCTTTAGTTTCAAAGTTCCAAGAAACAGATCCCATATCTCCAAGGGTACCTCCAAAATCTGAAAAGATTGTTCTTAATTCTGAAACAACCCTATTGGTATTATCCGTAAGAACATCAACGATAATAGCGACTCCAGCAGGGCCAAAACCTTCATAAGAAGCCTCTGAGTATTGCACTCCTTCTGCGTTTCCGGTTCCTTTATCAATCGCTTTCTGAATGTTCTCAGCAGGAAATCCCTCTTCCTTTGCTTGTGCTACATATAATCTAAGGTTAGGATTCATATTAACATCCCCACCTCCCTGACGAGCAGCGTGGGTAATTAATTGAGAGAGCTTAGAAAATATCTTTCCCTTCTTGGCATCATTGATTGCCTTCTTATGCTTAATTGTAGACCATTTACTGTGTCCTGACATAACAGCTGTATTGTACCACAGGTTTGAATGACAAGTGAATATAAATATAGGGTCATAAGGGGAATTCAGATACTAGTTCATAAACTAGAGATTTCCCCCCGGAACAATTATAGGAGATGTTACAACCTTATGCGAATCCCCCTTAGCGGATCCCTCTGTTACAGGAGCCTCTTTCGCAGACCTATTCCCCTTCTCACTATATTTCTGCTCACTCCATCTCTTAATCTTATCCTCAATAACTGATTGGTCAGCACTATATTTCTCACGGGAGGCAGCAATTATCTTCTCTTTATTTCCAAACTTCTGGAATCTCGTATCCAGGGATTTAGCACTAAATGGCTTTGAAGTCATACCGTTAATACACAACTTCACATACATCGAATGAGCCTCTAAGGAAACCAAATCCTCTGCCGAGAAAATAGGCGCAAATTCATTAGCGAGAATGGAAGCATCAGACTGACTCACTACAAATGAGGCTAAAGTCCCAACATTACCGAAGATAGCCTGACGAACAGTTAAAGGAATTTGATCTATATACTGGTTAGTCATTGTAAGGTTAAGTTTAAACTTTCTTGCTTCTGATAGAATTTTGGCAAAGGAGTCTGTAGCAAAGTTCTGAAACTCATCAACATAGAGGTAGAAGTCACGTCGCTGATCTATAGGAGTATCAACACGCTCCATCGCGGTTGACTGCAAACGAGTAATCAACATGCCTCCGAGTAACGCAGAGCTTTCCTCTCCTAACTTTCCTTGAGCTAGGTTGACCAGAAGAATCTTTCCAGAGTCCATAACATCCCTCAGGTTAAAGGACGACTTAACCTGCCCGACAATATTTCTCATTACAGCAGAAGATATAAACCTACCAACCTTGTTTTGGATTGGGGCAACGGCTTCAGAAACCAACTTTGAGTTCTGAGACATCTGAGCAAACTCCTCTTCCCAGAATTTATACAAGATAGGGTCTTTAACCTGCTTAAGAATAAACTTTCGATAGTTCCGATCATTCAACAATCGCATTACAGATAGGATTGTAGTTCCTTGCGCTTCAAGAGCGGTTGCAATCGTGTTGGTAAGAATATACTGCAATCTTGGTCCCCAAGAATCAAACTGCTTCTTGAACACCTCCACAACACCATCTGCAACGAGGTCTCGCTGTGATGAATCACTCATCTCCAGCAAATTGAAACCTATTGGATACCTTACATCCGCAGGATCGAAATATATAACATCATCAATACGCTCAGGAGGAATAAAATCCAATAGTTCATCAACCGCCTCCCCGTGAGGATCTATAAAACAGGCTCCGTGACCAGCAAGAACATCAGCAACAAACATGTTTTTGAAAACTGTAGACTTACCTACTCCGGTTTTTCCGAGTAAATAGAAATGTCTTCTTCTATCATCCTTTTTAATTCCAAACTCAATCTTTTTACCACGGTAATCTGTATGAGCAAAAGCATTTACCCCAGGAGTACCAGCAAGGGGCAGATCCATAGGTGGCTCAGCCTTCCTCGCCCTACTCCACATTATATTAGGAGTTTCCACAGTTACATTTGGTAGGTGATAAACAGAAGCTAGTTCCTCAATATTCAAAATATCCTCAGGCTCAGACTCAAGCTTTCTTTTAAGGTAATCATTATAAATCTGTTGAGCAGGAACCGTTGGGGAGGAGTGAACAAAGCTATTTAAATGCGCGGTAGTGAACTGTTTGAAACTTGCAACTAAATCTCTGAGAATCTGCTCAGACCTAGTTTGATCCGGAGACTTAGAAATAATTCTAATTCCAACTTCAAAACCAAGCTTCAACATCTTCAACTCAACCTGATTAAGCTCTTCCTGCTGTCCTGGAGCAAGCTTGACCACCTCTTTACCTCCACTCTTGCCATCAGTACTTGTTTGCATCGCCTTGGAAATTCCCTTAAAAATATTCACAAGCACCTCACCAATACTACCTGCAGAAGATTTCCCTTCTTTAACATCGGTAATATATTTTTTGGACTCTTCCTGCCAGTAGTTAGCAACTGGACGGAGATTAAATTGTATCCAAGCCTCTTCTCCAAGCTTTAAATCCGAGATTGCACTTGTTATAGCAGCTAGAGGATCTACATCAAAGTTTCTAAAGGTTTTAATTGGAAATATATAGCTCTTATCAAGTTCAATCACGCCCGTGCTTACAAAAGTCTGGGCATCTCTTGGAATCTGAGTATAATCCTGCACATAACGGATCTCTGCATTTGGATACTGAGCATAGATCTGACCTTCTACAAACTCTGCTAAATGCCCAGGAACTACAGTATAGAAACGAATTCCCCCTTCTGCTCCCGATACAATTTCAAAGGAGACTAAATCCAAAGATTTCTTTGCGTCTCTCAAAATACCATGCAAGGAAGCAAACATCTGCTCTGCGGCCAAAGGAGTTTTATCGTTCTCTCTAGGGACAAGAATCTGGAGAATCTGAGGATTGCGAATCTCCTCAAAAACCTTCACCCCGTCAGGCTTCTTTGCAAACGTAAATACAAACAGTACAAAGATGATCGAGATTATAAGTATAACTAATATTGCTCCTGCCATAGTGTTTAATAATATCAATAGTTTGGAAAGGTTTAAACTACCTCCAACGAAGTTCTTTCTCCTTATCCTTCCCTAGTATAACAATTATATCTCCTGTTGTAATGAAGTCAGGCCTACCTTCTATAATCTCGCACTGATCACACACCAAATCTTCAACACTATCGAAGGACTCTGCAAAACGCTCCGGATGAGATACATATATTGTAGTCTTATCAAACTCAGTTGGTGAGTTATCATATCTAACAACTTTAACCCCGTAATTATAGACTTTTCTAGCATATCTAGATGCTAAACCGGGAATTCCACTACCATTATATACCTCAACTTTCGCCTGCTCCTTCTCAACAGATCGAGACCTAACTATATTAAAGTTATCCTGAATTACCTTATCGTACTCACTATAATTAACGGTTAAAACCTCCCTACCGTTATCAGCGTTGTAAGTACGAAAGAGTCCGGGCTGACTCAAGTCAACCATAACAACATCCCCCGCTCTAAAAATCATTTTCATTGAGTACAACTCACTCATAATAGACATGGAGGAAACGTTTGTATCAAGACTTTCAACATACTTTTCCCAAGATTTAGATTTAGCAATCGTTTTCGTATAACTAAAGTGATCAACCAGTGAGTTAATGAATAAGGCGGCATCAGATATCTCAACCGGATTTTTATAATTCTCCTTATAACTCAATGCGGTGTATTCTGAAGGATCTCCATAAAGGTCGGTTAGATACTTCAAGGCAGTAGCATCTACCCAAAAATAATTCTCAACTGTGAAGCCAGTCATATTTCCAATCTGCCAGATCACATACTCAACACTTCTATCAGGGTTGATTAGATCCCCTGCATATTCAAGATCAGACAACGGCAGAGAAGATCTGAAAAGGTCGTTAGGATCATCGATATATACCCCAGGAGGGATATAAAAAACTACGGTCTGAGCAAGATTATCATTACTAATTACAAGCCAAGCCCCGGCAATTCTATTTTCTACTGGAGATTTGATTACGAAAAGAGTGCTTGAAAGGTCTTTACGTTCCTTTAACAGCTCTAATTTAGAATCACAAAGCGAACATCTCGAATCGGCAGTAACAAACCTCTCCCCTATTATATACGCGGAATACAACGTATAAAGAGCTAGAGTGGCTATAACAAATCTCAGAACAAGCTTCATCCATCTGAATATCGTCGAGGTTGAATTTTTCTTTTTTGCGAATGTCGTGACACGGGAAGCACCGGCAAACATCCTTCGGCTTCGGACAGATTTCATACTAATATATTACATTAATTTCAGGTGAGTTAGTAGATTGCATATAAAGCCACTATAACTATACCTATAAGACTTACAAGCCCTTCCAAAAGCAAGCTTTCACTCTCAAAAACAGAATCAACTCTGAAGCCACCTAATCTCGACCATGTTACGAGAGGCTAACGTAAAATAAACCTAAAAAAGAAATTTACTCCTAGTCCGCCAAAGAAACTCCCCCCTGACCTTGTGGGTACCAACTTTCGTTCAATAGACCTTACGAGACGTTCAATTGTATTACTCGGGATATTCACTGACTAAATAAGACATTTTTACGTAAGAGGCATTTAACATCGACTATATGGCAGAATAGAGATTTAGACCTAGTACATTAGACTATACGCCATTGTCTTTTTACTCCAGGCGATACTTCTAGCCCAAGCAAAATTGCTTCGAGTTCTAATGCGTCCCGATCTCCAACTCCTGATGAACCGTAAAGAGAATCTCCTATAATTGAAACCCCAAGGAACTTTAAACTTGCCCTAATCTGATGCATACGCCCTGTTTCAATTTTTATTAAAACGCTTCCATCTTCAATTCTTAGAATATAAGACATTGCACTTTTATATGTAGAATCAACCTGAAACTGTGAAAATCTCATCTTCTGACGATTTCTAGAATCTCTACCAATATACCCAGCCAATTCATACCAACCCTTAGGGTTGTATTTATTCTTTTCAAGCTCTCTAATTACATCTTCTACATTTCCGTTAAATCTAGGCACCTTAGGGCTCATATCTCCAATTACAGAAGCCCTATACACTTTTACCACCTTATGTTCTTCAAACTGTTTTTTGAGAAAGAGCTGTGTTTCAAGATTCTTTGCGATAATCATTAACCCTGAAACCCCTTTATCTAACCTGTGTACAATACCAGCCCTTTCAACCCTCTCATCGTACTCCCCTTTGCCTTCAAGATACCCTTTCACGTAGTTAGCCAAGGTTCCCTTCCAATTCCCCTCGCCTGGGTGGACCACAATGCCTTTAGGTTTATTTATAACCATCCAATCGTCGCTCTCTTCAATAATAGTTAAAACGCCATTCTCAGACACTAAAGAAGATCTCTCATCTAAACCTACCTGCATACTATCAATTAAGGATTTAATATCTACCAAAACAACATCCCCAACCTTAACCTTATACCCTTTCTTCTGAGATTCTCCATTAACGGTTACTAAGCCTAAGTATTTCAAAATCTGAGAGCGATTGAAAATAGGTCTAATAGCACTTGGAATATATTCAGAAAGCTTATCAAGCAGAAATACATCTAACCTCTCCCCTTCCCAAACCGAATCGACAATTAATGAAATGTTATCTGTATTACTCACTCTATTTCTTCTTAACCTTAACAATACTACCAACCTTTGGAAGCTTTGGAGTGCGGGCTACGGTGTCCAATACAATATTTTTTCTCTGCATATCAGCTATAAAAGTCCACGTAGATATCAACATAAATACAATTAATGAGTATAGATTATACCTGTCTACCTGTGTAATCTGACTTAGAAGCAAGGAAAGAAGAATAAAGGTGTTTGAGAGAACAAAATATCCAAAGTACAGTATGAATATGGACTTCTCATACATGTCCTGGTTACCTTTAAATCTCTGCTTAACTAAACGATGAAGAATAAGGTAAAGAAGATATATGCCTATAACCACAGCACCCTGTCTAACAATAATATCGCTATCTCCCAAAAGTCCTGTGACTATAAGAGAGGCACCCAACATAACCGTTCCGGAGATTGTGATAACCCCTATCATCTCCCTCCATCTCCATTTTTTGATATAGGTAGAAACTATGAAGCCGACGATCGTAAATGCCGCATACATACTAATAAATAAGAACCCACCATCCCATATTTTCATATATTTCCAAGGAAGGAGTCTGAAATAGTAGATACCGTCAGAGTACTTCTCGTAAGGAACCACAGACCAGACCAAGCCTTCAAAATCTCCAGGATTAGACAAAATATATGAGAACCTTCCCCAAATAATGGTAACTAACAAAGTTAGAAAAAATACGTCAAAAACAGAATTACGATCTTTGCGAGTAGAATGAGATTCAGACCAAAATATATACATTCCAATTATCGCGAAAACAACAAGACTGGGAATGAATCCAAAAGAAGAAAGGGCATTTTGCAACGTACTTACAATTTCACTCACGTTTATTATTTCTTCTTATTTTTAGATTTCTTCTGCTTCTTCTTACTCTTTTTGGAAGAAGTATCTTTTATAACAGAAGCAACAACTTTATCTTTAACAGGAGCAGCAGCCCTCTTAGCGTCAACTTTAACTTTGTACTCATTATATTTTCTACTTACAAATTCCCTGAAAGATTCGTACCGAATCTGCTTAATAACGACAGGTGTAAAAGAACTGTTTACGTCTCCACAAAATGGACATCTCTTCCACTTTTTATCAATATTAACACCGCACTTTGAACACTTAACCTTAACTTCATTATCGCAGTTAGGGCAGAATACAAACCCAGGCTGCAACATCACTCCACACTTCTCACAATCCTGCAAATCAGCAGTTTCATACATGAGATACCTTCTTTCAAGGTCACTCCAATACTGCTCCTGCAATGTCATCTTAGGCCTAAGAATGAGGTATATGATAAGTCCAGGAATATTACCAAAGAGAACAATAATTACAGATAATAATCGTGGCAAAAACTTCTCTGTTCGCTCAGATGCATCAAACCAAACCCATGCAACAACAACTAACCAAAATACAACTAATAAACCAGAAGCATATTTAAGCACCATATCGAAATCCACCTTACCCAAGCCTTCTAAAAAGTCTAATACTGATTTCTCTAAATCCATAGGTGGTACGTTAATAAATTATTACCTGGTGGTCGAGGAGGGAATTGAACCCTCACGCTATTGCTAGCATGGGATTTTGAGTCCCACGTGTCTGCCAGTTCCACCACTCGACCCTGAGTGATTATACTATCAAATTTAGGATTTGTCCCCCTTATTCTCTCTATATAAATTCTTATAAGATGCGATATTTTTTACGAATGCCATCTCAATATCTCCTGTAGGACCATTTCTATGCTTTGCAATAATAATATCAGCAATACCTTTTCTTTCAGTATCAGGATTATATGTTTCTTCTCTATCGATAAAGATAACTACGTCAGCATCCTGTTCAATGGAACCTGAGTCTCTTAGGTCCGAAAGCTGAGGTCTTCTTGAGTTTCTACTCTCAACTGCACGAGATAACTGAGAAAGAGCAATAACTGGAACATTGAGCTCTCTGGCAATATTCTTTAAACCTTGAGAAATCTCTGCAACCTCCTGAGTCCTCCCCTCTTTACTACTTCCATGCAATAACTGAAGGTAATCAACGATGATAATATCGATTCCTCTTTCCAATGCAACTCTTCTTGCCTTGGTTCTAATCTCGTTAATATGCTGACCTGGAGTATCATCAATGAGAATAGTGGACTCGGCAAGTTCACCCATGGCAACGGCTAATCTCTCAAACATCTCATCATTAAGTTTTCCAGTCCTGGTATCCCAAAACGACACTTCAGCTTGCATACCAAGCAAACGATCAAGAATTTGTGTATTGGACATTTCTAAGGAGAAAATTAGAGCCTTATTCTTATTCTGTACGGCAACACTCTTTAATAAGCTCAGAGCAAAAGCTGTTTTACCCACAGATGGACGTGCCGCAAGAATGATTAAATCAGACGGCTGAAAACCACCAATAACATTATCTAAATCCCTGAAACCAGAAGGAATTCCTAAATAAGTACCTTCCCGTTCAGCTCTCTCGGCTCTCTCATAAGCATCTTTCAGCAAGTCCTTGATATGTACGAAGTTGGTCTTAACTCCAGTTTGAGCAACATTAAAAATCAGCTTCTCAGATTTATCTACAACCTCTTTAAGGGGTATACTCTCATCAAAACTAAGCTCTGTAATTTCAGAAGCGGATGTAATAAGTCCTCGCCTTACCGAGTTATCTTTGACGATCTCTCCATACTCTTCAACATGCGCTGAGGTAGGAACCATATTAACCAGATCCGTAAGATAGGTACGTCCTCCAATCTTTGATAACTCTTTTTTAGTCTTAAGCTTGTTAGTTAGAGTTACAATATCAATTGGCAAGCCCTCTTCAAAAAGCTCAACAATATTCTGAAAAATGATGGCATGTCTCTGGTCGTAAAAGTGCTCAGCCTTCATCCAACCCGCAACATTTATAACAGCCTCTTTATCCAACAGCATCGCCCCAAGAACAGATTGTTCAGCTTCAAGGTTCTGTGGAGGAATTTTCTGGACCATATATTAGTGCTCCTAATAAAATATAATTACTTAGACTCCAAGAATACGACTCGCATAGCTCTCTCCTCTGCCTCTGGTTTACTTTCAACTTTCAACATTTTTTCTGTTGTTGCAGTGGTGTATCCAAAGGTTTTAACAAAATCTTCCTTCGATTTGCTCCCAGGAGCATCAGTTCCAAAGGGAACGAGGATAACCGGTTCAACTTTAGATATAATCTCCTGAATTGTGTCATAAGAAGGAAAATCTTCACCATCCGAATACGGCAGAAGGAGAACATCTACATCTCCCAAATCTCTAAGCTGTTTAACATCAATATTTTTACTCCCAAAACCAATATAGACAATACGGATTAAATCGTAATCGATTACATAGTGAACTCCTGAGATTGGTCTTTGAACCATTAGTCCCGCTATCTCATACTCTCCGGGACTACTTATTTCAAAAACCTTCTCACGATTTACAGGTTTAATATCAAGAGCAGTAGCCTCCAAACGGCTATTAATGACTACATCCGCCTCACTCGATAACCCTTTAACTCCGGATGCTTTTGCGGAAGCAAGATCTGTAACAGTAACTAAACCGTCAGTAGTAAACGTGAAAGAAGTATTACCGTTATAACGTATCTTCATAGCAGGTAGTAAACAATTAAAATATTTCTCTGAGATAGTATACCAAAGAGTTAACGAATACTCACTAGCTCTCCAACCACAACATATCGATAAATAGGGTTGAAAATTGGATAGCATGTATAAAGGGTAATCAAAGCCTTTCCCGAGATAGTTGCTTCAATACCTACTTCAGAGCTCTCAACAACAGAATTCCTTACAACTTCATACACATATTGAACACCCTTGTATTTCAAGTAAATTTCATCCCCCTCCTCTACTCGACTCAGATAGAAAAAAGGAGGGGGAATATACCTGCCGTAATCGATACTATGCCCGACGATTACAACGTTGGAACTGTTATTCCGAGGGTAACCTGAATAACGCATATGGGTAAGGCCCTGCCTACTCAACGAATCTCTATCCCTTTCCACCTCCTCAGCCAGTCCAATGCTTGGGATTTGAAGATACATAAAACTAAAGTCATTAGAATCAGTCGATTGAAGACCTCTTACAAGCCCCGTCTCCTGCCCTGCGTCACGCTTTTGCACACCAGAGATATACAACTCACCGTAAAGAAACGGAAAAAGTAGGTAGAAAAGAGTAATTATTAGAATTAAACGAATTATGCGTATACTATTTAAGCATTGAAACTACAGAATCAAGCTGTGCCATCAAGGCATTTTTCATATCACTCTTGATTAGTTCAAGTTTAGTACTTTGAAGTGAACTAATTATGGCCTCAATCTGAATAAGGATCTTCTGAGTATCCTCACCATTCTCAACAAGCTTTTCAACCCCTCTCACCTGCCCTTCAATCCTGTGCAATCTATCCTGAATTGTAGAAGGTCCTTTCTTTGCCATAATATTCGTTAATTATCTAAGTAATACCGAGAATATATCATACCCCCACAGGTATCACAACCCCAGTTACAAGCCCATAATTCCGTATCAGCAGACCTATCAGAACAATTATATATAAATATCCAATACACCCTCGAAACTGATATACTTTAAACAGTGGAAATAGATAGAAACCTCCCCCAATCCACCCATACTTAAATTTAGAAAAAAAGATTAGACAATCCCACCCCCATCTGTTATAATCCCAAAGCTATGAAAAAGAATATACATCCAAAATACAATCACAATATAAAAGTAACTTGCTCATGCGGAAACATATTTGAGACAGGTTCTATTCTTTCAGAAATCAATACTGAGCTTTGCTCCAACTGTCACCCATTCTTTACAGGTGAACAGAAAATTGTAGACACTGCAAACTTGGTTTCCAAGTATGAAGAGCGACAGAAGAAAGCAGATGCAATGTCCTTCAGGAGCAAGAAAGAGAAGATGGCAGCAAGAAAAGCAAAGGTCCAGTCTCAGACTTCATCTTCAACAGGTGGATTGACCCTCAAGGATATGCTCGCAAGTATATCTAAGTAGATAACCCCCAAACACAATATGCTATCTGTAGACGTAAAAACTATAGAGAAAGAGCTTCATCTCGATTCAATAACATCCCACAAGGAAGAACTTGAGAAAACCCTATCCAATCCTAACGCAATTGTTGGAAATATTGGAGAAGTTGCCGCGGAGCTATCATACTACACCAATCTCCATACCCTCTCCCTTAAACTCGCAAAAAAACTTTCCGACTATAAAGAGAATCAGGAAATTTTAAGCCAAGGGGCTAGTAATGAGCTGTTTGAAATATCAATCAACGAAAAAGATGAGATTGAAACTGAACTAGAGAACATATACCACACCCGACTACAACTTGAAATCGAGCACGAATTGGGAGATCCGGACGATAGTAGATCTGTAATACTGGAAGTAAGAGCGGGAGCAGGAGGAGAGGAAGCCGCTCTCTTTGCCGCAGACCTATACAGAATGTATTCACAGTACGGATTAAACCGTGGATGGGCTATAGAGGTAATTGACAGCAGCGTAAGCGATAACGGTGGATACAAGGAAGTTATAGCACATATCAAGGGTAACAACGTATATAAAACCCTTAAATATGAAAGCGGTGTGCATAGAGTACAAAGAATCCCTTCTACAGAATCATCAGGAAGAATTCACACCTCAACCGCATCCGTAGCGATCATGCCTGAGGCAAGAGACATCGACATACAAATAGACCCACAGGACCTTAGAATAGACGTAATGAGAGCCACAGGAGCTGGAGGACAGAACGTAAACCGAACTGACTCTGCAGTTAGAATCACTCACCTACCCTCCGGGATCGTAGTAAGCTGCCAGGAAACAAAGCATCAAGACCAAAACAAAGAAAAAGCCATGGCTATACTCAGATCCAGACTGTACGAGAAGAAAAAACAGGAAGAGGATGAAAAGAGAGCAAAGATGCGTTCCTCACAGATTGGAAACTCCATGAGAGCTGAGAAAATACGAACATATAATTTCCCACAGGGAAGAATAACTGACCATAGAGTTAAAATTTCTTGGTTCAATATAGATTCTGTAATGTCGGGGGAAATTGAAGGACTCCTCGAAGATATACGAATTGCCATTCAAAAAATGGAGTTAGAGAAAATGCTTAAACAGAAAGAAAATGACTCTAGAACAGCTGAAAATCGTCAGTAAAGTACAAAAACACCTAGATCAAATCCCCTATCCCGACTCATATCGAATTGCGAGGGAGATTGTATCCCACTATAACAACACCATACCTGAAATTGAGAAAGCTCTCAAAAGGCTAAGTAATAATGAGCCATGGGAATATATAAAGGAAGAGGCTGAGTTTATGGGCAGAGGCTTCAAAGTAACTAGGGAAACTTTAATTCCACGCTTAGAAACCGAAGAGTTGGTAAGGCATATAACCAAAACCGTAGACACCTATCCCAATATCGATAAAATTATTGATGTAGGAACAGGAAGCGGAGCAATTATTGCAACCATAGCATTGAATATAGAGAGGAAGAGTATATCCTTCGTAGGCACAGATATAAATCGGGAAACGCTAAGGATTGCACAACATAACCTTGAGAATCTAAATTTAGAGAAAAAAGTAGAACTTAAATTAACAAATCTCATAGAGGGAATTGAAATAACAGAGAGAACTCTGATAGTAGCCAATCTCCCCTATATTCCAACTTCAGATTACAATAAACTAGATTCATCCGTGAAAGATTACGAGCCCCAAAGAGCCTTAGAGGGAGGAGACGACGGGATGAAATATATAAAAGAGTTGATCGAACAGATTAAAACATCTCCACATAAACCTCTGGCAATATATTTAGAAATAGACCCTACTCAAGCCCCCTATTTACTGAAAGCGATGAGTCAGTTAGGCGAAGTTTTGTATAAAACCGAGTCTATAAAAGATTTCAAAGACAATATTCGATTTATATCCGCCATTAAGATCACTTAGCTTCTTCGAGTTTCAATTTCATTTCAAGGGTCTTTCCAGCTCTCCAAACCTTCAAGTTAACCTCCTGCCCTACTTCAAGTCCCTGAACCACGGTTGCGAGAGATTTATTCATCTTTTTATCGTTGATAAAGGTAATAATATCACCTTTCTTTAATCCCGCCTTTGATGCAGGGCTATCAGCAACCACTCTTACAACAAGAGCCCCTGCTACTACATTTTTATAGTACAAGGCAGCCTCCTCTGAAATCATCTGATACTCAACTCCAATATAAGGCCTAATAAATTTGCCGTATTTTCTATACTCCTCTACCCTACTCTTAACTACATTTATAGGTAGAGCAAAAGATATATTATCCGCCCCTGCGGTTGTAGCAAAGTTAACACCAATTACCTCTCCCGAACTATTAATTAAAGGACCACCAGAATTTCCAGGATTGATAGCAGCATCTGTTTGAATCACATCATAGTATTCTTTCGTAGTAGCTCCCCAGAAGTCATCAGTGGTGCTAACAGATCGATTGAGACCGCTAATAACCCCGGTGGTGACACTACCTGCGTAGTCACCCAGAGGAGTACCTATTGCTATTACCAACTGTCCAGCAACTAATGAATCTGAATCACCAAATTTGAGGGATGGAAGATCTTTACCCTCAACCTTAAGTACGGCTATATCATTTACAGAGTCAACAAGAATATCTTTAACAGGATATTCCTTACCCTCAGAAGTTATAACCTTATACTCAGCACTCGAATTAGAAACAACATGTTGATTTGTAACAATAATACCTGAAGAGTCAGCAATAAATCCGGTACCAATATTGTTATTTGTATCTACAATACCCTCTCCCGGCTTAAACTCCATCTGACTCACCGCGATACTCACAACCGTAGGCATAGTCTTCTTTACCACATCTATAACAACACTTTCCTCACTCTTTACAATGGTCTTTGTTTCCACAGTATTACTCCCACCCTCTTTTAACCCTTCAATCCATCCAGATACTTTGGGAGAAACCAAACGCCCAACGATAATGAGTATAGATATCACGACAACGACTCCAACTACTATAAGTACACTTTTTAATAAAGTTTTCTTCATATACACTAAAACTAAAATTATTTAATATTTTTAGTTACTTGTTTAATTGCCTCATCTAGCTGAGAATCCTTTCCAGCCTTGAAATCCTCATCAGTAATTTCAATAACAGTATTTGGCTTAATTGGGTTATCTCTGTTTAACCATTTTCCGTCAGGAAGCAACCATTTGAGAATAGTAATATGGATACTTGATCCTCCACTAAGAGGAATGACTGTCTGCGCAGTACCCTTTCCATAAGTTTCTTCACCAACAACCTTAGCTCTATCATTCAACTGTAAAGCGCCTGAAAGAATTTCAGATGCGGATGCACTACCAGAGTTAACAAGAACGATTACAGGGATATTTAATAACTTACCTTTTCGGGAGACCTTGAACTCCTGCACCTTTCCTACCCTATTTTCCTGCTTTGAAACAACCTTACCTTTTGGTAAAAATTCTTCAGCGGCATAAATAGCAGCATCAAAGTATCCACCAGGATTTCCTCTTAGATCCAAAACTACACCTTTAGCCTTGGATTTAACAATCTCATCTACTGCCTTATCCCAATTTTTACTCCACTCCATCATTGAAGAGTCAGTAAATCTTGAAACCTTGAGAATCTTAACATCTTTATTTGTACTATCCTTAACTTCAATACTAGGAACAGTTATCTGTCCTCGAGTAATCTCAATATCAACAGTCTTATTTTCACCTGGATGCAAAACAGTTAAAGTGACTTTAGTACCGGCTTCACCTCTTATTTTCTGTACAATCTCATAGATAGTTTCGGAAGGAAGAATATCTTTACCATCTACCTTCAAAATAACATCTCTTGGCCTTATTCCAGCTTTCTGAGCAGGCGAACCCTCAATCGGAGATATTACAATAATCTGACCGTTATCATATCCAAGCTCCGCTCCAATACCTTCAAATAGTTTCCCTTCATTTGAATCATTGAAAGACTCGGTTTCCTCAGGGTCTAAAAAGACAGTTGCAGGGTCATCAAGGGAATTAACAAGGCCCTTGATACTTCCATAAAACATCTTTTCATAATCAATCTTCTCTTCAGCAACATACGTATCTGAAAGAGTATCCCAGATATCCCAGAATAGATCGAAATTTATATTTTCAATCTGCCTATCTTTATCACCTGTTATTAAAGGGGTATCCTTTAGATTGAGCCCCCCTCCGTCAAAGAGTCTCCCTACAGAAAAGCCTACAACAAACGTACAGATTACTAAAATTACGCTCCCAATTCCCTTGTACACCTTACTCTGGTTTCGCATGCTAAATTCAATCAAGTTAATTATAAATACTATCCAACATTATATGAACTCTAGGTGAAGCTGACAACTACAGCTGTACAGGTAGCAAAATCGTTGAAGAGACAAAGGATCTACGACCGTCTTCAAACTCAATTGAAACCATATTTTCATCAGTATTCACATCCAAGACTCTTGCAAGTGCCCTAAAGTTTTCACTATCGACCACCCTAACATACATTCCAACCCGAAGCTCTGAAATAAAGGTATCATTAATCTCAATTGGATTTTTTGTTAGATACCTCCCTTTATCAGGCCAGACAATAGTGTTTTGAGTTAAATCAACACTACAAAAAGAATCTTTCATCCCTTTTGCAATCTCTACATACTCCTTAGGATATGGGATATGCCCAAATCCTCCTATTATACCGACAGCAAACGGTAAAGAGGCAAAATCCTGATAATCCATAGAGTACACCATTACATACTCTGCGCCTCTTTTGTAAATCTCTTTCAACAGCTCAGGATATGCAAACCTACCAGCATAGACGATACAACCCTTATAATCATCCTCTAAGTTCTTATCTACATAAACCGAGGAACCGTCTCCAACCACCTTAAAGTTCCCCACTCTTACATTTTTATACTCATTAGGCTTCTCATGATAGTTATCTGTAAGAAGAGGCAACTTCCATACAAGAGTCTCAATGCTCAAGCCATTTGTTAAATCAACATCCAGCACTCTTCCAAATGATTCGCAGTAATACTCTTCAGAAGTACTTTCACTCAATATATCTACAAAACCTTTGTCTATGCGATTTAGATTAAGAATCCCATCTTCTCCTGCATATAATCTTTTAATAGAGAGTCCCCCAGCTACCATCTTCTCGGCCAGAACTTCCCCTTTAAGAACATACTCCCCATTTAACCTAACAATATAATCTTTAGCGTCCTCAATTTTAACTCCGAGTTCAGTTGGGATAAAAGAGCTACTAATAATTTTCTTAGCCGTTTTAACAAAAAGAACATCCCCTGGATGTACAGAATCACCCTTTTTTACCTTTGTCTGTACATGCCCTTCAAAAGGGATTAACAATCGATAACTAGGTTGTCGGTATAGTAATCTAGATAATTGAAACATTGAACCACTCTCTCATTTTAATGTGATTGCTCTTGGCATCAGGGCCGTAAACAATTGGCCGATATCTGCTATCTATAATAATACTTTTATATTTCTTTTTGCCAAGAATGAGATTATAGTCAAATTCCGAGTATAAGCTACTGTCTTTTATAAATTTACCCGTTATCTCTGCTGCCTCAAAATCAGTACTTAAAACAATTTGAGATATTTCATCAGACAAAGCATATACGCTCTTCTCCCCTCCTCTATCATCCCTAATATCGGCGGAGAATATAACTCTTTTTCGTTCTCCAGATTTTGCGACATCTGGAAGAAGCAGATGATCATAACGAGAAGCAAAATCAGCAAATTCAGCAAGAAAACCTGCCTTAGCAATTCCTTCGGCGTATATTTTTCCAAGGGTATAAAGGGAGAGCGTACTATCAACCACCATATCAACAGAGTCATTAAGTTCAAGCCCATCGATCACTGAGAGAAGAAGTTCAGAGAATTCTAACTGGGAAATAACATCGCCTGTAACCAGCAAAAGAGTACTATATTTCATATCCCCCACCCCGTCAAAATCACCTTTATGATCATTACGAATTGTAAGAGTTTGCAGGGTCGAAACAGATCGAACAAGATCTCTTAGTACAGGAGAAGAACTAAATTTCTTCTCTCCAAGAATATAATTAGCCCACATATTACCTAATCTAGCGCTTGGCGTCTCATACTGTAAAAAGGCTTTAACTCGAGGCGAGTCTACAACATCAATCACCCTCCAATCATTTCCAAGCTCCACCTTACCATGCTTAAAGCTATAACCACCTGAATGAGTCTCATTTAACTTTCTAGTAACAATATCTCTTCGAAGACGATATATATAAGTATTTTCCAGGTCAACATCTAAGAGGAGAACATCCTCATATCCTAGCTTATTGGCAATCCCAATCAAGAGGTCTTGAATATAGTTATTATCAATACTCAATATAGATATATCCTTAGAAACTCCTCTTATAGTTTCTAACATATCCTTCTTATTGTAGTATCTGCCATCGATGTAGAAATTAAGGCCATCAAGTCCAAAACCTTCGTTTGCCAAAGGCATTACTTCATCTGAGTGAGGTCGGAAAAGTTGCCAATCCCACATCTTAGAAAGAGAGTCCAGATACGTACGTATAAATTTGGAATCTAATGATAATGGAAGTGGAGAGGTACTATCGGAAAGGACGTAATGACGACCAATTGTGTAATCTGTATAAACAAGTTTGGACACCAGGCGGTCGTGACTCACCTCTACAAGCAGTTGGGCAGATTTTTCAAGATTTGGCAGTTTTAACACAAAAGTAGTACGTATTTAATACTACATCAATTTACACGAAATTGATTATATTTTCAACAAAAGATTTACTCAGTTGCTACGTATGGAAGCAATGCCATATACCTGGCTCGCTTTGCAGCATTAGTAATCTGTCTCTGGTGGTAGTTACATACCCCAGACTTTTCAGTAGCAATAATTTTTCCCCTTACAGAAGTAAACTTCTTAAGCTGATAAACATCCTTGTAAGAAACAGATTTAACACCTGATTCACAAAGAGGACACTTGAGGTTAAGAACAATCTTTCTTCTTCTCTTCTGCTTTTTCTTTCCGTAATTTGAAGTTGTTTCAGTCTCATCAGATGCAATTGCTTTATCATCAAATACATCATCTAATGTAGGAGCAACTCCTGCTACTGCGTCTACTTTTTTCTCAATTTCTGCCATTTCTATATTATAAATTCATATTAAAAAGGTAAGTCTGCGAGAGGATCCTCGTCAGCCTTGTTATCATCAGAAGCATCATCGTTAGAAACCTTTGATGACTTGCGTGGCTGAGTGCCTTCTGATGCACCCATTTCTTCAGAAACAACTCCAGAGTCGGCACCAGTTCCGGCTCCCTTGCGTCCCTTGTCATCCAAAAGAATCATATCTTCAACTCTAACCTCAGTCTTATACTTTGTTCCACCTGCTTCATCCTGCCATGATCTAGTAGTTAACGATCCTTGTACATAAACCTTCATTCCCTTTGCAAGAAGTTGATTACAGATCTCTGCCATCTTATTCCAGGCAACTACATTGTGAAATTCTGTAGACTCCTCTACTTCACCTTCCTGATTCTTCCAAGATTTGTTAGTTGCAATGCCAAATGTAACAACAGGAGTTCCATTTCCTGTGTATCTTAATTCAGGATCCCTTGTTAGGTTACCTATCAATTGAACTAAGTTTAAAGACCTTGCTGACATCTCTTAAAAATAATAATTTAACTTATGTACAATATACAACCGTAAGATTAATTCAGAATGAACTATACCTCAACTTCCAACTCTTTCTTCTTAATTCCTTTCCCAACTAACTCTGGATGCTCAACAACTGAAATCATGAATCTCAAAATTTCACCCTTAAGACCAAGCTTTCTCTTTAACTCTGCAACAGCAGAAGCTTCCATCTGGAAGTTATAAACAATGTAATATCCCTCATCATGTCCTTTAATCTTGTAAGCAAGATATCTCTTTCCCCATACATCAACATCATTAACAGAACCATTAGCAGCTTTAATATAATCAGTCATCTCTTTATGAAGTGCTTTTCTAACATCATCAGGTAACAAAGGTTTCAAAGCAACCATCATTTCGTAGAACTTCATGTTTAAATCTCGCTTAGCCATACTTAACAACTATAATTTAATATTAATACCAAAGGCGATAGGATTGTATCAGAAAATGATTAGATATGGAAGTAGAATCAAGGTAATTTCTAATTTGAGTACACTATCATATAATCCCCATCCTGGATCACGTACTCTTTACCAACATTTTTAACCGCCCCAGCCTCTTTTGCCTTATTCCACCCGCCTAATTCAAGCATACGATTAACATTAACGACCTCCGCTGTAATAAAGCCCTTTGCAAGGTCGGTATGAATCACGCCCGCTGCGTCCCTAGCACTAGCTCCGGCCTCAACAGTCCAAGCATTAACCTCTTTCTCACTTCCAGTATAGAAGGTAACAAGGTTTAATCTTTTATATGCAGTGGCAATAATATCCTCCATCATCACAGGAGTTTTATCCAAAAGAGCAATATACTCCGCCTTCTCATCCTCATTCATATCAGAAAGCTCACCAATCATCTTTACATCACCCTGAACAACATAATCCCTATCTTCTTGAGGGAGCTGCTCTTTAAAGGCCATCACCCATTCTTCTCTCTCCACCTCATCCATCCCCTCCCGGATGTTAAGTAGGTACATTCCCTTTTTATTGCTAAGCAACCAGAGTTCCTGCATGAAAGCCTTTTCTTCATCATTCATAGGCATATTCACAACCATCTTCCCTTCTCCCATCCACTCCATAGCCCTCTCCAAAACCCCTATCCCCAAAGACAACTCGGGGGTCATTCCTGATCTGGAGTTCTTCTTAAGTTCACCTAGCTTCTTCTCAATAGTCTCAACATCCTTAAGAATTAGCTCGGATTGAACAATAGCAAGGTCTTCGAAAGGAGACACCCTATTGTATACATGCACAATATTCTCACTTTTAAATGCTCTTAGGACATAGAGGATTACATCAACCTCTCTAATATGGGACAGAAACTGATTACCCAACCCTTCACCTTTAGACGCACCTTTTACCAACCCAGCAATATCAACAAAAGTTATTGCTGAAGGAACTTTTTTATTTGCAGAAAAAAATGTATTCAAACTTTCGAGACGTTTATCGGGAACAACTACCACACCAACATTCTTATCGATCGTAGTAAAAGGAAAGTTCTCCGCTGGAACAAGATTCTTTGTGAGAGAGTTGAAAAGCGATGACTTACCTGCGTTTGGCAAGCCAACAATTCCAATAGATAACGAATGCGACCTAACAACTCCCATATATTTATGTATAATATAATCTAATGATTCCAATTATACATCAGAATGAAGATAATTAAAGCTATTCTAGTAACAATTTTCCTGTCGACCACCCTTCTCTCAACTCCCCTACCCGCTCTCGCCGCACAGGAGGATTTCATAATATCCAGCGACATTGAAGTTAAATATGCATACCCTGACGAATATGTAGAGGTATCTGAGAAGTACACTATTGATATAAACAATCCTGACTACTTCTACCGCACAGGATTAGAGCAAACCTTCTTTATACCTGATTACGGATCGGGCAGAGACAAAAATGCTGAACGAGCATATAAAAGAAATTCTATTAAAGTTGTAGACAGCAGCAATATTGAACTCTCGTATAAACTTCTTGAAACCGCAGACGGAATTGAGCTCCGAACAAACACCTCATCAATGATAGATAGCGACAACACATACTCAATAATTGTAACCTACAAAACCCACGACCTAATAAGCTTGAACGGCAATATTTCAAACGTCTACATACCTGGACTCCCTAAAAATACCAAATTCATAGCTAAGGAAGGAAAATTTGGACTAGATGTCAGATACAACTTCTCTGCGACACTAATTACAAACAAGAACATTCCTGAGATATCACATACTCAACCAAAAAGTATAAAGATTTCAGATACAGGATCAGTCTACAAATTCACAGTGCCAACCGAAGATCGTTTAGGAAAAAATTCCTGGATACAGATAGGCACTAACCAATACTACTACTTCCGCATTGAGCAGGAAGCCAAACAAACCGACATGGTAACCCCACCTGTAATAACCGATATTACTGACCTGGCCTCTTCAAACATATACAAAATTGCCCTCCCAAGAGAGTACGAAGAAACCCGGCAAACTACATATATCAAAAGCATAAATCCCGAACCGTACAAGATAGAGCGAGATATTGAGGGTAATATTTTTGCGCTCTTCAAAATCCCCGCCAATGCAGATAAAAAGATAGTTATAGAAGGTTACATTTCACAATCCAAAGACTCAATCAAAAATCAGAAACAGATCCCAAACACTCCCCTTGGTGAATATATGACATCAATCAATGACGATCCTAAGCTTGAGAAGTATCTAAAAGCCGAGAAGTATTGGGAGAGCAACGACCCCACGATACAAAAAATTGCACAGGAATTAGCAGCAGGCACTACTACAATCTCGGAGTTAGTAAGGAAGGACTACGAGTATGTAGTCGAAAAGTTCAACTACAGTTATGAGAAACTTGCAGGAGATAATATTAGACTAGGGGCAAAAGCTGCTCTAGCAGGCGGACCTACTATTTGTATGGAATACTCTGATGCTCTAACCGCAATCCTAAGAGCTCAAGGGATACCTGCCAGAATTGCTATTGGTTACGGAAACGACCCTACAGGGGCTGAGAATAAAATCTCAAACATAGAACCCGTATCTCAGGAGATAGCCCATCAATGGACTCAGGTCTGGATTCCTAATTTTGGCTGGTTATCAGTAGACCCTACTTGGGGAGAGTCTGAGCGTGAGTATATTGGGAGCGATTTGGACCACATTCTTTGGTACGCAATAGGATCCTTTGAAGAGAAGATTGCCGATACTTCGGTATACACAGCAGATAATATTTCAAGCCAAAACATTGGAGAATACAAGATATTTCTCCAAGCTTTAAGTGAAGATGCTTTTTCCAAGGTTGAGGGAATTCAAGAGGCTTCAAAGCTAATTAACAAGTATGAAAATGTTGAGACCTTCGATATCGACTTTACCTTAAGAACAAGCATGCTGGGACGCCTTTTAGTCTATATAATACCCGCATTAACCGCTTTTACAGGGGTATTCATATTAACGATAATAATAAGAGTTGCGATTAGGAAATTTCGAGAATTTTCTCCAAATCAAGTACAGTAAGGGCATTATCAATTCTTGACTGGGACGAGGTATAAAGAGTTATGAGTTTATCCCCCTTCTTAATCTTGTCCCCAGCTACTTTGTGCACATATATTCCAGCCTCCTTAACGACCGGAGTACCTAGATACTTTGTAACTTTCCTAACCTCGCGGTTATTCCACATCTTGATAGTTCCATCTTTTTCACTTAGAACGTCATGAGTATACTCCCCCAGTTTGATATCTCCAATTTCAACTTCCTTTGTAGCTCCTTGTGCAAATGCAATCTCCCAGAATTTCTTTTTAGCATCACCGCTTTCAAGGAAAGATCTAGCAAGCGCTTCTCCCCTACCCTTTGGAGCCACATCACACAACTCAAATAGCTGACCCGCCATATCAACAATAGTATTCTCAAGATCAATAGATCTTTCTGAATCCTGGCTTAAAAGCTTAAGCACCTCAATCATCTCAAGGTTAGGACCAATTCCATTTCCATCTAGGTTTTTAATATTTCTAACATAGAAAACCGACTTAATTCCGACAGCATTAAAGAGCTTTTGGAAACCTTTCTTAATCATATCAACATCCTCTATATTTTGAACCTTAGTTCCTTTACCATGCGGGATATCAATAATTACATGAGTAATTCCCATTGCAATCTTTTTTGCCACAATACTCACCAGCAACTTCTGATACGATTCCAAGTGAATAACTCTTTCGACATGAATTAGGACATCATCGGCAGGAGCAAGATCCAACGCCCCACCCCAAACCATACACGCCCCAGTCTTCTTTACGGTGTCCATAATCTCATCGTTATTCAAGCTGACAGGCATAACAACCTCAAGGATATCTGAAGTACCGGCAGGAGTGGTGATAGCTCTTGTAGAGGTATTAGGAACTATCAAACCTCCACATGCCAAAATGGGTACGATTACAGGGGTAATAGCCTTTCCTGCGACCCCTCCGATAGAGTGTTTATCTGCAACAATGCCACCTTTTCCTAGATGAGAAAAATCCAACTTAAGACCAGAATTTGCCATTCCTTCCGTCATCCACTGAACCTCCTCCTCATCAAAACCTGGATTGAAAAAAGTACTCATGAAATATGCAACCTCTGTCATTCCAATCTTCCTACTCCCCATATCCTGCATGATCTGGTACAACTGGTCCTTATTCAGCTTGTTTCCCAACATTTTCTTCTTGATATGCTCTATCGATTCAGAGGGCGTTATTAACTGAACAAGAGACATAGTATCGTTAACAATTTCAAACTTCATCCAGATGTCTCTATATATACCAACCGAACCTATCTCTATAGCTGAGTCGGTTACACTTGCTCTCACATTAAGAGTTATATCCCCCATCGATAACTCAACCAGATCTCCATCATAAATCCCCTCTCTTAAAGCATCCGTCGTATGCAGAAGGATATAGAAATCATCACCGTTATCAATATCAACTTTCTTAACTCTCAAGTACATCTGTTAAAGTATAAAAAATTAAAATACCCAGCCGTAATTTTCTCGTAAGACTCGCACAACATCTTCAGGTTTAACTAATCCAAACTCCGTAAGAAAACCCGCAACAAACTGCTTGTTTATAAAATCAAAGGCAGGATTAAACATCTTGAGCCCTTTTGGAGCTTCAGGCCATAATTCATCGGACTCTCTAACCTCAATTTCAACTGATTGATAAGCACTAGCAGGATTCACTTTAAGCAGAGGAGTTACAACATACACAGGAATATTTGCGTAGTAAGAGGCCAAACCAATCCCCCAGCTTCCAACCTTATTTACAAAGTCACCGTGAATAGTAATCTCGTCGGCACCCAAAAAGACACTTTGAACAGGAAATCCAGCTCGACCAATTATGTAAGTCTCAGCGGCACTATCAGCAATCAAAGTTGTGTCTAAACCTTTATCCAAAAGGTTAGCCGCTGTAATTCGGCCCTGGAATAAAGGCCTCGTTTCAGTACAGACAACTTTAAAGCCTTCTTTGCCTTTTGCCATTTCGTATATTAATCTCTCAGCGGTCGAGGAGTGACAGTGGGTAAATGCATAATGGGTATCGGTAAATAACGAGAGATTCTTTTGAACAATCTGCTCCTTTGAATCCCTTATCATTCCCAAGTACTCATCACATAAGGAGATCAAAATCTGTCGAATCTCGTTTGAATCGGTAGGGCTATGATATTTGACTTTAAAAAAGTAGTTCAGGAATTTTAATCCGTTCTGGGCAAGAGGCTCATTCGGTCTAGCATACGCCAGTTTACTCCCTACACTCATAGCCTTTTCAAAAATATCACTATCCAAGTTTGACCCGATATTTTGCAAGTATATTTTAATTCCCTCAAAGGTAGCTATGGCTACGTTGGTTGCACCCTGAATTTTAATAGATTTGATATCCTTAAGAATATCTTCAATATTTTGGTATTTATACTTATCAAAACTCATAATGACTACTCTAAAGTTACAACCTCATTTAAAGATGGGACATGAGTATCAACAGACAACTCCTCCTTCATAGTATCTGCAAACTCCTGAGCGACATCAGCCTCTCCGTGTACCATGAAAACTCTCCTCGGAGTGTGACCGAAACCTCTCAACCAGTACCGCAGGTCATTTTGATCTGCATGCGCAGAGAAACCTCCCAATGTATGCACTTGAGCTCGGACCTCCATTCTTTTACCTTTAATGTATACCTCAGGTTCACCATCAACAATCTTTCGACCCAAAGTCCCCTCTACCTGATACCCTACAAATACTATGCTTGTGCGAGAGCTACCTATATTATTCTCGAGATGATGGAGAATTCTTCCCCCTGTACACATACCGCTACCAGCAATAATAATACACCCTCTTTTATCTATCAGACGCTTTGAATCCTCTGCAGATTCCGTCTCGTGGAATCCTGCAAAATGGAATGGATCATCACCCTTTTCAAGTAATCGCTGAGCGTCTTCATCGTAAAAGTTTGGAAACTGCCGGAAGATTTTAACAGTTTCGGATGCCATAGGACTATCCAAGTAAACTGGCATATCAGCAAGCAATCGGTTTTCAAAGAAAAGGTTCAACTCGTAGATAATCTCCTGAGCTCTTTCAATCGCAAAAGAAGGAATAAGAACATTACCACCTCGTTGCTGAGTATCCTTAAGGATAGATAGGAACTCCAACAAAGTCTCGTCTTTATTTCGATGAGTTCTGTTTCCGTAAGTAGACTCAACAATTACATAGTCTGCTTCTCTAACTAAATCAGGGTCTTTTACAATTCTCTGTCCGGACTGTCCAAGGTCGCCTGAAAACACAACCTTTCGAGTTCTTCCGTCCCCGTTAGTCAACCAGAATTCGAACATTGCAGAGCCTAAAATATGCCCTGCATCTCTCATTCTGAATTCGACCCCGTTTCTAAAGTCAACAGAATCACCGTATGGGTAGACATCAAAATATGTCATAAGTTCATTCACATCATCAGTGGTATACATTGGGGGTCTAACCTCATGATTACCGTATCCCCTCTCACCGTAACCACCGTTCCCTCCATTTCCATTCTTTGGTTTTGCTGACCATCTTTTATACTCTTCTTCCTGAAGACCAGCTGCGTCAAGCAATACAATTCTGGCAATATCCCTTGAAGGCTGAGTCGTTATAATCCTACCCTTGAAACCCTGCTTTACAAGCAGTGGTAACCTTCCGCAGTGATCAAAGTGACCATGGGTTAGAAATACATAATCGAGCTCGGCGGGATTAAATGGGAAAGGCTCGTAGTTAAGATCATCAAGTTCTTTCGTCCCCTGAAAAGCTCCGCAGTCAACTATAAATTTTATTTTACCAGTATCTACGTAAAAACAAGAACCCGTAACAGTCTTAGCTCCACCACAGAATTGCAACTTCATGAATCTTGGGCAGTAATATTATATGTTCAATAGTACCAAGAGATTATATATGTGACAAGCCAAGCCACTAGATCTCTCGAGATAGTTCCAAAAGGGTCTCTTTTTGATTGAGCATGGGATCATCAATAACCTTTTCGAGCAAGGCTTTCAACTTCCTTCCGACCTCAGGTCCTGAGAAGCCTAGCGCCTGCAGATCGTTACCATTGATTTTTAAATCAGTCACTTTCAAGGCCATATCTTTGCTCCTGACTTCAGATATACGAATCTGCAACTGGGCTATCTCTTCAGGTTTGAAACCTGTCATCGGATTAGAAGATGCATCCGCAATACGAAGAGAAAAAAGGTCTTCAAGATTTTCCTCCCCCACTCTAGCTATAAATCTACGAACTGCAGAATCTGACCACTCCTTATCTTTAAGTTTCTGTTGATCCTCCTCGCTCATTCCATCTTCATAATGAGGGTAGTAGAACATATGATTCTTAACTAGATTAACCACCTTTTTAATCTCATGCTTAGAAAACCTTAGTCTTGTCATTATTGTTTCAGTCATAGCAGCCCCCTCAGTATCATGCCCATAAAAGTGACCATCTCCCATATCTTTTCTTGGTTTCCCGATATCGTGAAGCAAAGCTGCAAGCTTAATTCGATCTGGTGCAACGTCACAGGTTTTCAAGCTGTGATAGTACACATCATCGGCATGAAATTTCCTCTGTACAACTCCATACCCTTCTAATAGTTCAGGCATAAACAGTTCAAGGAGACCAGTTTTTCTCATAAGCTCAATCCCAATAGATGGCTTGCTTGAATTCAAAAGCATCTTCATAAATTCGTCACGAACTCTCTCCATAGAGACCTGGGCTGCAACGGGAAGAGATTGTGAGATAGCCTTTAAGGTCTCCTCCTCAATATCGAAACCCAATTGGGCGGCCATACGACACGCCTTATAAGCACGTAAACCATCCTCCTTGAACCTTTCCAAAGGAGTTCCCACAGCCCGAACAACTTTCAAACCAAGATCTCTCATGCCATCAAATGGATCATAAACCTCCCACTCTTTTTCAACATTGGCACCATCAAGAGAGTCAGAGGAGAGATCCAACGCCATGGCATTAAATGTAAAGTCCCTACGACCGAGGTCCTGGTCAATCTCCTTTATGAACGTAACTTTGGTTGGCCATCTGCCGTCAACATATCCTTCTTCACTTCTAAAAGTAGTAACTTGCACCTCCATGTTTTCCCCATTCTCATCAGGAACAATAGCTGACACCATTCCAAAACGCATACCTGTAGCAACTGATTTGGGGAAGATGTGCAACATTTCTTCAGGAGTTGCATCAGTAGCAAGATCGTAGTCGTCAGGGATAATTCCCAAGACTACATCTCGGAGAGCACCTCCAACGAGATAGCATTGATAACCTTCTTTTAAAAGCATCCTTGCAACCTTCTGTACATAATCGGGTATTAAAAATTTCACTTTTTCCATATCGCTATTCTATCTGTATATTCACTCTAACACAACTTCTGATATACTGAGTTATGAGAAATTTCTTTAATGTTGTAAGAGTCATTTTAACTATCCCCCTTTTCATACTTCTAGCCATCGTCCTTATTCTCTCCCCTCTTCTAATTTCGCTCAAATTCACAGTATTTAACGCAGACTACATCAAAAACATAGTAGGAAACGAAAAAACTCTTCAAATAGTTGAGGATAACGTTTTCAAGAACACCGAGGAAGAAGGGGCGAAACTTATTGAAGATATGATTTTTGGAGATACAACATTCCTAAAAAATACCCTCTATCAAGGGATCGACAATGTATTTATCTGGCTAGAGAGGGATACCGACCAAATATCTGTAACAGCAGATAGAAATGAGGCTGAAAATAAATATCTGGGTATTGCGTACGATCGTATGGAGCAAGAGATTCAGAAAGAACTGGGTAAAAATGTAGATCTCTCTAAAGTTCCCCTGTGTAAAAAAAATCTTAGCAATGAAGAGCTTAAAATTCGATTTATCGATGGAGTTCCCTGTCTTCCTGTAGATTTAAAAACAGCGGTTAACGAAAGCTTTAAAGAATTAGGTTTAAATCCAAATGAAGATACGATAACTCTTTTCTCAGTACCTAAAGAGAATTTAACGCAGCTGGATCTGCTTCGAACAGTATATTGGATAATCGAGAATTCCATTGCACTAACAATCGGAACCATTCTCTCACTCTTAGTACTCATTGTTATTATTTCACCAAAGACCACAACAGGATACATACTATCGGGAATTTTCACATTAATAATCTCAACAGCAAACCTAGCAATCTTTTCATATATTCCATATTTCAAGGTTGACGATCTATTAAAGAGAGTTAATGTTGAAAGGAATGAAATATCAGAAGAGATTATTAGAGAGGCATATGAGAACGTATTTAGCAAAATTATTTTGGACATTGGTGAAATAGGTAGAAATGTATCACTCTATATTCTTACTTCTTCGGTATTAATAATCGCGACATATATTGCATATAGAGTAGTTAGCAAGAAGAAAGAAACTAAAGAAACTTCTCAATCTACGACCGAAGAAAGAACGAAACCTAAGAGTAAATAACGCACCTCAAACAATAGCCTTAGACTTACCGCCTTACCCTATAGTATAACGTTCCCTTATGAGAACAGGGTTAATAAATCTATCATTAATAACAGCAATAACATTAAGTGGCTGCGGCACCGCATCTAAAGAGGGCAGTCCACTCCAAGAGCATGCAATGCAGGCTGCACAACAAACAGCAGAAGAGGCAGGAGTTTGTCCTGTAGGAACATCATACAATGTTCAATACGCAAGCGGTCTAAATGGTAATTCGAAAACCGGACCAAGTCCATTTGATGGAAGGTTGAGAATATTAATGATGAACTACGATGATTCAATTTTTCAGCATGACGCATCACTCCATGAAGTACTCCACTATTGTCACGATCTCTACTACTCAGAATCCTACCCTACCCCGATACCTACGTATAAAGGGAAAGTTGTTAAAGCACTAGGCTTTCTGCAAATTTATGAGAATGGAGATTATGACCCAATAATTGAAGAAGCGTATGCGTATTATATGGTACCTGAGATAAGAGACACATGGGAATCTGGGCCTGAATCAAATTACACAATAGGTAATTACAACCTAGCTAGGTTTATGGAGGCTATAGTATTCGATACCAATAACATTAATCCTTCGAAAATGACATTAAGCCAATTCATGTATGCTGTATTCCTTAAACCAATGGACACTCATCCTGAACTACTTTCGGAAATGACGAGAATTATGCACGAGGTTCATGATGGAGTAATATCGATTGACGATGCCATGTATTACATATACTGGTTAAGAGGACAGTAGGTAAATCTAAGTCGTGACCTTAAATATTTGATATAATTTCCATAATGATGGGAGCATTCGGACAGCCAAACAGTAGTAGTGGAATAAATGAAGCATCGATAGCTGGAATAAATAATGCAAGACGAGAGTTCGGAGATCTGCCTTATCCAGTAGCTGATTTTGTACCTATCTCACCAGAATATCCAATAGATAACCCTATTGAACGATTAAAAGATGTGCTTATAGCTCATGCACCAGAGCTATTTCATCACCAAACAGATGCGGAAAGTTGCTATAGCCATAGTATTATCCACGCCCTAGAGGTGATAGCTTTCTTACAAGATAAAAGTGAAGGCCTATCTCTCCCCCATCCCCGATTACTCCATGAAGCAATACCAAAAGAATATAAAGATCCAAGGACAGGTATGATAACTTCAAGCAAAGCAGATTCGATCGGGTTTATGACACAGGTGATTAAAAGGTTTGCAAGTGTAGAAAACAAACTGGAAATCGATTTGAGCACCCTTCATAATAGCAGGCAACAGTTACAACAAGAGTTAAGAATAGGTAACATTGCAATCGTCATCATACCTAATAGTGTGCACGCGGTAGTGGCTTTAAAAGCGAATGAAGACGGAACCCTCGTATGTATAGACTCATTAAGTGCCACACTCATAAAGAACTATAATATAAGCGAGATTGATCCAGCCTCGACAGTAATGATTTCACCGCATAAGAGGTTGTCTCGAACTACTCTGTCTGTGACTCCTGAAAACTCAACATCAAAGGTGAGGATCATAAGGTCTAACGAAAAAATATAAGGCTGTTTAAAATTTGACAGATAAATATTCTAAAAAACAGCCTCCAAAGATGGCTGTGGGAGTATATACGCCTGAAGAATCATTTTTTTTCTTTCATCCAATGATTTAGGAAGCGGATACTGATAGTTTGAACCTTGTATTGGTTTCAAACTCGAGGGATAGACTAGAATTACAGGAAAAATATCCCCGACACTTGTTCCGTCGCTATGCATATTTTGCATCATAGGCAACAATCCCGAGAAAGCGTAGCCAGAAACATGTGGCGGCAGTTCATTTAACATAAGGTTGGAATCGCTGATCTGATCCGCAAGAAAAGGAGTATCCCTCTCAATTCCGAGTTCAAGTATTTGCCTTATATCAAGGACCTCAGCATTCGTATCTTTAAAGCTAAGCCTCACCGGGTTATTGAGAGATGCCTTTACACCCCTTAGGAGAGCATGAGGATTATTTGCCTGAATAATATGAACTAAAGGATCGATAATCTGAACATACCTCAATTTATTTATGACTTTTGTGAATGGATGAGTGATATTTGAGACGTCGGGCAAATAGGAGGTAATCCTAATATCAAATGACCGTAACCTTTCAATTTCGATTTGGGAAGGTACAATCAAGGGTAATGCTTCCCCTTCCCCATTCACTAAGGTATCGAACCGTTCTTTTGACGATTCAACAGAAAGAGGATATAGCTTAGGAGTATGTGCAGAAAGCCCCTCACCATAATGAATACCTGGATTACCCATGGCATCGTTACCTAAAGAACTGAACATAAAAAGATAATACTATTTCCAGATTAAAATGACTAGAAAGATAAATGAAATGAAGTTGGCGGAGAGGGAGGGATTCGAACCC